>NZ_AP022590.1:3402047-3711324 GCF_010731775.1 Mycobacterium mantenii
CGTTGTCCACGTGTGGCATTACCTGCCGGCGCACCACGTCCGCGGCGTCGTCCCGGTCCCCGGCCATCACCGCGGCCGCGGCCGCCAGCCATGCCGGCCGTTGCGCCTGGGTGCCGTCGTCGACGGCGATGGCGGTCGCGACCTTCGAGTCGACCAGGTACCACAGGTTGTCACGCAGGGATTCGCACCGTTGCGCCGCCGCGCGCAGTTCGGTGGCCAGCGCGTCCGCGCTGTCGCAATGCCGCTGCAACAGTTGCACCGCGGCGTCCCCGCCCGGACCCGTCCACGCCGCCGCCAGCTCGGCCACCTGGGCGCGCTGCATCCGCAGCGCCTCGGCCGCCACCACGCCCGCCGCCCGCAACTCCGCACAGTCGCGATCCAGCGCACGCAGGTCCAGGCCGTCCTCACCGGCATACCATTCGCGGATCTGCGCGGGATACGTTGTCAGATCCGGGTTTTGGTAGCCGAGCGCCTGACAGGCCTGCACGTAGGCCTGGGTGTGTTCGACGGCCGTCCGGCCCTCGTCAAGGCGCGCGGCCACGTCCAATCGCTCGGCCATCGGCTAGGCGATCCGCACCGCGGCATACAGTTCGGCGGCGGCGTAGCGCTCGGCGCTGGACCGCAGGGCGGCGGCGATCTCGGTCGACGCGCGCGACCATTGCGACACCTGCGCCACCAGCCGCTCGAATTCGATGCGCAGCGCGTCGCCGCGCGCGGTGTGTGCGCGGCCGGCGCTCGCTCCGCCGAAAGCCAGCCTGGACAGGTGGTCGCTCACCGCGCGGTCGATGAACTCGGCCGCCATGGCGAATTGATTAGCCACCCGCTGCGCCGCCGGCGCGTCGATCTGCGTGCGGGCGATGGCTACCGGGCGTGTTCCCCCAACGGATTTCATGCCTTATCCGACGCCCGCGGGCGTGGCGGGGTTCCGGTGGGTTAGGCGATCTACAGCGCGCCGCTGACCGCGTCGGCGACGCGGGCGGCGATGCGCGCGGCGATGTCCTTTTCGGGCGCTTCCACCATGACGCGGATCATCGGCTCGGTTCCCGACGGGCGCAACAGGATTCGGCCGGTGTCGCCGAGTTCGGCCTCGGCCTGCCCGACGGCGCTGCGCACCGCGGGCGCGGTCGCGGCGGTGTCCTTGTCGGCGACGGTCACGTTGATCAGTACCTGCGGCAGCGTCTGCATCGCCGAGGCCAGTTCGGCCAGCGTCGAGCCGGTCTGCACCATGCGGTTCATCAGCCGCAGGCCCGTGACGATGCCGTCGCCGGTCGAGCCCAGCGCCGGCATCACGATGTGCCCGGACTGTTCGCCGCCCAGGCTGTAGTCGCCGGCCCGCAGCTCCTCCACGACGTAGCGGTCGCCAACCCCGGTGGTGCGCACCTCGATTCCGGCCGAACGCATGGCCAAGTGCAGCCCCAGGTTGCTCATCACTGTGGTGACCAAGGTCTTGGATGCCAGCTCGTCGGCCTCGTGCATAGCCAGCGCGAGCACGACCATGATGTGGTCGCCGTCGACCAGGTTGCCATTGGCGTCGATGGCCAGGCAGCGGTCGGCGTCCCCGTCGTGGGCCAGGCCCAGGTCGGCGCGGTGCGCGATGACCGCCGCGCGCAGCGAGTCCAGATGCGTCGACCCGCAGTTGTCGTTGATGTTGAGCCCGTTGGGTTCGGCGTTGATCGCGATCACCCGGGCGCCGGCGGCGCGGTAGGCGCGCGGGGCCACCGCGGAGGCCGCGCCGTGGGCGCAGTCCACCACCACGGTCAACCCGTCGAGGCGCAGGGTGCTGGCCTTGCTCAGGTGGCGCAGATAGCGGTCGGCCGCGTCCTCGGCGTCGATGACCCGCCCGATCCCGGCGCCGACCGGACGCAACCCGGGATCGATGGCGAGCAGCGCCTCGATCTGGTCCTCGGTGCCGTCGTCGAGCTTGCGGCCGCCGGGGCCGAAGATCTTGATGCCGTTGTCGGGCATCGGGTTGTGCGACGCGGAGATCATCACGCCGAAGTCGGCGTCGTAGGCACCGGTCAGGTAGGCGACCGCCGGGGTGGGCAGCACCCCGACGCGCAGCGCGTCGACGCCCTGGCTGGTCAGCCCGGCGATCACCGCGGCCTCCAGCATTTCGCCACTGGCCCGCGGATCGCGGCCGATCACCGCGACGCGCCGGCCCGGTGCCGGGGCGCTCGCCAAATGCCGCGCCGCCGCGGAACCCAGCGCCAGCGCCAGCTCGGCGGTCAGCTCGCGATTGGCGACCCCACGGACACCGTCGGTGCCGAATAGTCGACCCATGCGACCAAACCTCTCACAGTTGTCGGGCTAGCACCTAACGTGCCCGTTCCTTTGTCGACGAAACGGGCCGCGTCGGGGCGCAGACACGCCGCAACCGGCCACAACTTGTGCACCACGATGCCAAGTTGTGGCCGGACAGCGACGGCTGATCAGCGCTTGCTGTACTGAGGCGCCTTACGGGCCTTCTTCAGGCCGTACTTTTTGCGCTCGGTGGCACGCGGGTCACGGGTGAGGAAGCCGGCCTTCTTCAGCGGGGGCCGGTCCTCGGGCTGGGCCAGGATCAGCGCCCGCGCGATGCCCAGGCGCAGCGCGCCGGCCTGCCCCGAGGGGCCGCCGCCGTGCAGCAGGGCGTAGATGTCGAAGCTGTCCACCCGGTCGACGGTGACCAGCGGGGCCTTGATGAGCTGCTGGTGCACCTTGTTGGGGAAGTAGCCCTCCAGGGTGCGGCCGTTCAGGTTGAACTTGCCGGTGCCGGGCACCAGGCGCACCCGCACCACGGCCTCCTTGCGGCGGCCGACGGTCTGGATGGGCCGGTCGAACACGAAGGACTCGGCGGGCGCGGCGGCCTCGGCGGGCTCCACCGAGGCTTCGGTCACCTCGGCCGCGGCCACGGTTTCCTCGACGGTCTCTGCGACTTCTGGGGTGTCCGGGTTCTCCGGGGCCTCGGTCGTTTCGGTCACTGGGCCACCTGCTTGATCTCGTACGGAACGGGCTGTTGTGCGGCGTGGGGGTGCGTCGGGCCGGCGTAAACGTGCAGCTTGCGCGCGATCTGCCGGGCCAGCTTGTTCTTGGGCAGCATGCCGATGATCGCGTCCTCCACGACCCGGTCGGGGTGCTTGTCCATCAGCTCGCGCATGGTTCGGCTGCTCAGACCGCCGGGATACCCCGAGTGGCGGTAAGCCAGCTTCTTGTCCAGCTTCTGGCCGCTGAAGGCGACCTTGTCGGCGTTGATGACGATGACGAAGTCACCACCGTCGACATTGGGGGTGAACGTCGGCTTGTGCTTGCCGCGCAGCAGGGTGGCTGCCGCGACGGCAAGGCGGCCAAGCACCACGTCCGTGGCGTCGATGACGTGCCACGACCTCGTGGTGTCACCCGCCTTTGGCGTGTACGTAGGCACAGCGCTTACCTTCTCTTCTTCTCGAGGTGGATCCCGGGTGACCCGGGGGCCGGTCAGGCGTTCGCGGCAGGGCTTGGTCTCGGCGACCGACATTGACCCGAGGCCCCGGCGCACCGCACGCCAACGGAGCAGCTTACCGACCGCCATCCCCGCAGGTCAAAATGACTGTGTGGTCCCGACGGCTCTCCCCCGTCAGGACCACACAGGTCTCACGGCGCGGCCGGGGCCGCGCGGTGCCCAATCGGCCGCTACCGCGCCCACACCCCGGCCGCCCGGCGGTCGGCGTCGGCCACCTCTTGCGCGCCGTCGCGTACGGCATTTCCCAGCTCGGCCAGTATCTCGTTGAGCGCGGCCGCCGACTGGTGCCATCTCAGCTGCTCGGCCTGGTAGGCGGCGGCCGCTTCGCTGGTCCAGAGCTGCCGCAGCGGGTCGATTTGGGATCTCAGCTCGTCCAGCGCGGCGTTGAAGCGGGTCGACGTGGCGTGGATTTCCTGACGCACCGAATGTTCGATTTCGCCGAAGTCATAGGAAAGCACCGGGTCCACTGGGATCCTCTCTCGTCACAGGTTTCCGCTGGCGGCGCCGATGCGGTGGGCATGGTTCTGCCCGGCCTCCTGCAAAGCGGCTGCGTTGTGCCGGATGGTGTCGGCGATGGTGTTCAGGGCGTGGTAGAGCCTCAGCGACTCCGCGTTCCAGCGATCGATCACGTCTTTGAAGCGCGCGGCCGCGAGCCCACCCCACGCCGACGGCGGTACGCCGTTCATGCGGCCGACGAACGCCTGCAGCATGGCCCTGAGTTCCTCGTTGCGGGCGTCGGTGGTAGCCGCCACCGACCGCATCAGGTCGAAGTCTGTGCTCAATGTGTTCGATGCAGCCATACCAACTACGACCCCCGCGGCCGTCGATCGGTTCCACCGAATTTTCATCCGATCGCGTGGGCGGATCGCACCGCCTGCTCGCAGGCATCGCGAACGGCGTCTTCGTCACCGGCCCGGCTCTGGCAACCGATGCTGATCCGGACCGGACCGTCCAGCAGCACGGTCCAGCGCACGTGATGGCCCGGGCGCACTTCGCGGTAGGTCACCGCCGGTCGGCCGGCGCTGGTTCCGGACGGGTTGAAGTCGACAAACACCCCGGTGGACTCGGCGTCGATCGCGCGCTTCAACCGCTCGGCGGCGGCGCTCAGCGTCTCACCGGCGACCGGTGACTGGGTGATGTGCAACGCCACTTCGGGGTCGGCCGGCGACGTGACCTGCACCCGGGCCGAGCCCGGGCCGCTGACCACCCGTTGCGCCGACCAAGTCGCGGGTACCGACAGCGTCACCCGGCCTTCCACCAGAAACGTCGTGGGCGCGGTTTCCACCGGTTTCGGTGGGACCGCAGCGGGTCGGCCCGTCGTCACTGCGGTGGGTGCCGCCGCAGCCACGACGATGGCAGCCGCCGCGAGTCCGCTCAGCCTCCGACCGTGCGATCGGACGGCACCGGCCGGTGCGGTGGCGACCGGACCCGACAGCGCGGCGGTTGCCGGGTAGGCCGGCCCGGCCAGGCGGGCGAACCGAAAGTCGTTGATTTCGAGGATGTCCGGGGCCTGCTGCCCGCCTTTGCGCACCGCGTCGGCGATCAGCGCCGCCAGCGCGGACGCACCGGCGACGGTGCCCGGTGTGTCGATCAGCACGGCTGCGGGCGCCATCGCGGCGACGACGCCCGCAACGTCGCGGGCGACGGACTGCGGTTCGGCGTTGCGCGGGATGGCGGTGACCGTGTTCGCGATGATCGCGACCAGCCGCTCGGCGATCTCGACCACTGTCGTCGCATCCGGTTCGGTCCGGGACGCCCGCGTCAGCAGCGAGGATCGCGTCCGCGTCTCACCCGCTACCGCGGCGGCGGCGGCGCTCACCACACCCGCGCGCGACGCCGGCCACCACGACGGATGGATGACGACCATGCCGTCGCAGTGCCCGCGCGTTGCCGCTCGCAGCGCGGCCTCCCACAACGCGTCGACGGCCATCGGCCGATCCCCGACCAGCGCCACCGGGTCGTCGATGGCGTCCAGCGCCGTTTGGCTGAGGTCCGCCGCATCGGCGTCGGTGCTTGGGGCGCAACACAACCGCCGGATCGTGCCGGGCCCGGCTTCGACGATCGCCGAGTGCTGGATCATGGTGGGCTCCAGGCAACCTGGACAAGTTCTTCGTCACCGCCGCGGGTGGTCAGGAGGCCGCGGCCCGGCGGCAATCGGACCGGCCGGGTCGAGCCGAACGATCCGCCCTCGGCCGGACATCCGCTCATCATCAGCGACATGCAACCGAAGTCGCGCAGGCTCGCCAGCAGTGGCTCGAACATCGCGCGCTCGACTCCACCGGTGCGGCGGGCTATGACCAGGTGCAATCCCAAATCTTTTGCATAAGGCAGGAATTCGACGATCGGTGTCAACGCATTGCCCGCCGGGGTCGCAACCAGGTCGTAGTCGTCGACGATGACATAGAGGTCCGGTCCAGACCACCAGGAGCCGCTGCGCAACTGGGCCTGGCTGGCGCCGGGCGGTGGCATCCGCGCCTGCAAAGACTCGAGCAGGTCGGGCAACATTGCCGCCAGCTCGGCGGGCGACATGGCGTAACCGCCGAGGTGTTGCGACTCGACGACGCCGAGCAGTGCGCGCCGAAAGTCGACGATCGACAGCCGAGCTTGCCCGGCCGTCTTCGTCCGGACGATTTCTCGGCACAGCGTCCGCAGCGTCGCGGTCTTGCCACACTCGTTGTCGCCGAGGACGAGAAGATGCGAATGGTGCTCGAAATCGATTGCCATCGAGCGCAGTCCGCGCTCTCGTAGGCCGAGCAGCATCCGCGTGCCCAACTCGGCGCTCACCCTGTCCACCAAGGCCTCGCGATCCACGTGCATCGGCAGCACCGGTATCGGCGGAGCGACCGGTCCACCGGCGGACACCTCGGCGGTGGGCGAGGCGATCACCATGTGCAGACCCTCACGGGAAAGGCCACGGCCCGGCCTGTCACGCGGCACGTGTTGCGCTGCCCTGCGGTCGATTTCGGAGTCCGCGGGGTCGCCCAGCCGCAACTCGATGCGAGAGCCGATCTGATCCCTCAGCGCGGGCCGCACCTCGGCCCACCGCGTTGCCGACAAAACCACGTGAACGCCGAACGAAAGTCCTTGAGCCGCCAGCGTTGTGATCGACTCCTCCAGCGCCTCCCCTTCTTGACGCACGCCCGCCCAGCCATCGATGACGAGGAACACGTCACCGAACGGATCATCGGATGCATCGATGTCCCTGCGCCACTGGCGGTACTGAGCGGCCGACGCGATGCCATGCTCGCGGAACACGGCTTCGCGGCGAAGAACGACCGACTCGCATACGGCGACCATCCGTTCGGCGAGACGCGGTTCCGCGCGCCCCGCAACGGCACCCACATGCGGCAGCGTGTGCACCGCCGACAGTGCCCCGCCTCCGAAATCCAGGCAGTAGAACTGCACCTGGCCGGGGTCATGCGTGGCGGCCAGGGCGGTGATGAGCGTGCGCAGCGCCGTCGACTTGCCCGATTGGGGTGCGCCGATGACAGCCACATTGCCTGCCGCGCCGGACATATCGATCGTCAGCGGCGTCCGGCACTGATCGAATGGCCGGTCGACAACGCCAATGGGGACTGCCAGGCCTCCCGGCGTGCAGTCAGCGTCGGCCAGCACGGTGCGCAGCGCCGGCGCCGCCCCGAGCGGGGGCAGCCAAACCCGATGCGCGGGCGGCCCCTGACCACACAGCCGGTCCAGTACGGCGTGCGAGATGGTCCGTTCGGGTGTCCCGCTCACCTCGACGGCCGGAGTGATCGCCCCGGTTACCCAGCTGCTGAACACGCGCACCGAACGCGCTGTCACAGCCGGCGCACTTCCGGGTGTGTCCACCGGCAGCGGGGCCGACACCGAGGCGGCCTGGAAGCGAATCGGTTCGTCACCGCTGCTGCGTAAGAAGCCGGCGCCAGGGGTGCTCGGCAGTCGGTAGGCGTCGAGATTCCCCAGTGTGGCCTGGGATTCGCCGGCGGATAGCGTTTTCAGACAGATGCGGTAGGACAGGTGGGCTTCCAGTCCGCGTAGCCGGCCCTCATCGAGACGTTGACTGGCCAGCAGCAGGTGCATGCCCAGCGAGCGGCCGAGCCGGCCGATCGCAACGAACATGTCGGCGAAATCGGCATGCTGGCTGAGCAATTCGGAGAACTCATCGACGATGATGAACAGCGTGGGCAGCGGTGGCAACGCAGCGACCCCGCGCGCTCGTTCGTATGCCGCGACGCTGACGCGGCCCGCTGCCCGCAGCAGCTGCTGGCGACGGTTCATCTCACCGGCCAGGGCATCGCGCATCCGGGCCACCAGCGGCGCGTCGTCGGCAAGGTTGGTGATCACCGCCGCCACGTGTGGGGCGTGCGCATAGTCGAGAAACGTTGCACCGCCCTTGAAGTCGACAAGCAGCAGGTTGAGCGCCGCCGGCGAGTTATGGGCCATCATGCCCAACGCGATGGTGCGCAACAGCTCCGACTTGCCCGACCCGGTGGCGCCGATGCAGAGCCCGTGCGGGCCCATTCCACCTTCGGCCGGCTCTTTGATGTCCAGCTCGACCGGGGCACCCGCAACGGTGGTTCCGATCGGTACGCGAAGTCGGTCGCGGCGACGTTGGCGACGCCACAGGGTGGCCGCGTCGAAGCGGTCCAGGCTGCAAAGCCCGGCCAGCTCCGGCCAACCGGGGTCAGAGCCTCCCGGGCGGTCCGTGCGCGCGTGGTACCCGGCCAGCCGGCGCGCGCAGATCAGCGCGTCGACGGGCGCCATCACGTCGGGACGCCATCCCGGTGCGGGTTGACCGGCCGTCCGGATGGTCAGCGGTGCGCCATCGCGGCCGGTGCCGACCCCGATGGTGGCCGCGCCGACGATCGGATCGACGGCATCGGAAAGATCGGTGAGCACCAACAGGTTCCGTCCCTGCGCCGCGGCGAGCGCATGCCGTGCCGCTGCCGCGCTCGAATAGATCATCCGTACCCGGCCCGCCTCATCGGTATCGATCGGATGTTGGTTGTGCGGCAGCCATTTCAGCCACTCCCAGTGAACGCGGCGCTGATCATCGACGGCGGCGGTGATCAGCACCTGATCGGGCCCATGCAGCACGGCGAGTTGGCAGATCACCGCGCGCAGGAGCCCGCGCACTTTGCCCGGATCGCCGTCGATCGCCACGACCGTGCCGGCGGGTAGGCCGATCGCGACCGGGGCGTGGACCGTCGAATGCGTGTGCAGGAAGCGGCGCAGTGCCGCGGCGGTGACCGGGTCGCGGAACCCGTCGGGCGGAAGCTCCGGGGCGACCAGTCTGCGGTTGAGCGGCTGGGACCCCATGCCCACCCGGACGACGCCGAAGTCCGCGTCGGTTGGTCGCCGCTCCCACATCCGTGGGCCGCCGATCAACGTCCAAAGCGTGTCGGGATCGGGATGGCGCCTGGTCGATGAACTGCGCTGTGCCACGGCAACTTCGGATACGCTGGCACTCAGCCCGCTCAGGTATTCGAGATAATGATCGCGGTCTGCATCGACCCCACCGCCATGCCGGCGGGCACGACCGGTCAGGCCCGTCACCACGGTCGAAACCAGCATCATCACCGGGAATGCCAGAAACATGGGGTTGCGGGTCACACCCGTCCCGGCGGTGAACGCCGCGGCCATGACGCCCATGCACATCAGGGAGAGCACCACCGGTGCCAGCCGCGCCAGCATGGCCGGCGAGGCGCGAGGTGGTAGCTCCGGTGGCGCGTCGACAACGATGTCGGCATTCGCAGCCTGCGGTAGCGCCGAGATCAAAGCCTCTGTCATCTCATCCCTCCCCGGTGCGACGACGGTAGGTAGCACCGACATCGACGACAAGTCACCTGTGGACAGCCGGATACCGGGCCTTGGCGACCTGGCTAAGTTCTCCCCTATCCGACCGAAGGGTTCGCTGTTGCCTGCATCCGATACCGGGCTGCGACGCGTCTCGGTGTACTGGGACACCACCGTCGTCGATGTGACCCTGCCCGCCGGACTCCCTGTCGCCGTTCTGATTCCGCCACTCGTCGACATCCTCGAGGTCGACCACCCCGACAATGGGCGCTACCGCCTTTCGGTCCCCGGAGCGTCCCGGCTGGATCCGTCAATGACGCTGGCGCAGCAAGGTGTCGGGGACGGGGCGATGCTGGTGCTGAGCCGGTGCAGCACCCCACTGCCCGCACCCCGCTACTTCGACGTGGCGGAGGGCGTGGCGGCCACACTCGACGCGGCGACCGAGACGAGCGGAGACGCCTCGCCCGGGCGCGCGGTCCGGCTCACCGGCGCGGCCGCGGCAATCGTGTTGACCGGCGTCGGAGGGCTGGTCATCGCGCGTAACACGTTAGGCACCAACGCTCTCGGAGATGTCGCCACGACGGTCACCGTGCTGGTGTCGGCGGCAGCCCTCGCCCTCGGGCTTTCGGCCGTGGCGCACCGCGGCTATCGAGACAGCACCGCCGCGCTGACGTTGAGTGTGATCGCCACCGCGTTCGCAGGTGTTGCCGGCTTCGTGGCGGTGCCCGGTGTGCCCGGTGCCCCCAATGTCTTGCTGGCCGCGGTGGCGGCGGGGGTCACCTCCGCGGTGGCGATGCGCGTATCGGGCTGCGGCGTGGTCACTTTGACCGCCGCGTCGTGCTGCGCCGCGCTCATCGCGGTGGCCGGGTTGGTGGGGGTGATCAGTGCGGCGCCACCGCCCGTTATCGCTTCGGCGGCTTCGCTGGTATCCGTTGGCCTGCTCGGGGTGGCGGCGCGCGCATCGATCGCGCTGGCGGGGTTATCGCCCCGGCCGGGGACACCGGACGCGGCCGGAATCGAACCAGGCGGCGCGGAGGTGCACCGCCGGGCCGTCCGCGCCGACAGGTGGTTGTCGGGCCTGCTTGCCGGGTTGGCCGCGTCGGCCACGGCGGGGGCGGTCGTCACCGTCCTTGCCGGCGCACCGCGCCTGGCGTGCAACGCGTTCGGCGCCCTCACCGGCGCGTTGCTGCTGTTGCGCTCCCGATCCGCCGACAAGAAGAGAATGCTGGCGTTTGCGGTCAGCGGAATTATCATTGCCGCAACGACTTTCGGGGTTGCCGCCTCGCGGGCACCGGTGCACGTCCCCTGGGTCGCGACGGCGACGACCATCTCGGTCGCCGTGGCGATGTACCTCGGCTTCGTCGGCCCGGCACGCCCCGCCTCTCCCGTCTTCCGCCGAGGCGTCGGATTGCTGGAGTGGCTGGCGCTGGCCGCGATGGTTCCGTTGACCTGCTGGATATGCGGACTGTACGGGACGGTTCGGGGATTGAGCCTCACATGATCTGCTCGCGCACCGGCCGCCTGCTGGCGGTGTCGGCGCTGGCGTTTGCGTTCGGAACGCCGACGGCGCGGGCTGTTTCGCCCCCGGACGTCGATGACAGCTGGTTGCCCAAGCCCGCCTTGCCAGCGCCCCCGTGGCCGACCGCGCAACGCGAGGTGTGCGCGTCGATGACTGTCGACGCGGGACCGGTCCGCAACCCGCCGGCGGGCCTGGGCGACCTGTCGGCGGTCTGGCAACTGAGCCGCGGCGCCGGGCAACGGATCGCGGTCATCGACACCGGGATTTCCCGACATCGCCGGCTGCTCGACGTCGTGCCCGGCGGCGACTACGTATCCACTGGCGACGGCACGCAGGACTGCGATGCGCACGGCACGCTGGTAGCTGGAATCATCGCGGCCACAGCCGACTCCAAGTCCGACAGCTTCAGTGGGGTGGCACCGGAGGCCACGTTGATCAGCATTCGGCAGTCCAGCGCGAAGTTCGCCCCGACCGTCGACCGGTCCCGTGTCGGGGTCGGTGACGTCGACACTCTGGCGAAAGCCGTTCGGACCGCGGCCGATCTGGGTGCGTCGGTGATCAACATTTCGTCGGTTGCGTGCGCGTCGGCGGCTTCGGCGCCCGACGACCGCGCGTTGGGCGCCGCACTGGCCTACGCCGTCGACGTCAAGAATGCCGTCATCGTGGCCGCGGCCGGCAACACCGGCGGTGCGGGAGGTTGTCCACCGCAGCGGGCGGACGCCACCTGGCAGAACCTCACGGTGGTCGCCAGCCCCGCCTGGTACGACGACTACGTGCTGACCGTCGGTTCGGTGAATGCTGGTGGGGCGCCGTCGGCGTTCACCCTTGCCGGCCCCTGGGTGGATGTCGCCGCGCCCGGTGAGGGGGTGGCTTCGCTCGCGCCTGAGCCGGTGTCCGGCACGAGCTATGCGGCCCCGGTGGTCAGCGGATTGGCCGCGCTGATCCGCGCCCGCTTCCCGGCGTTGACGGCCCGCCAGGTGATGCAGCGCATCAAGACCACGGCGCGTCATCCGGCCGCCGGATGGGACCCCCTGGTCGGGAACGGCACCATTGACCCGCTTGCTGCGGTCAGCACCGGCACGAATCCGCCCGGCAGCAATCCCGACCCGTCGCCGGCGTCGGTGCCGATCCCGGCGGCGCCGCCGGTCCAATCGCGCGATTCGCGCGCCCGGGACACCGCGCTCCGGGGAGCGGCAGTCTGCCTGACGGCCCTGGCCGTCGTGCTGGCCACAGCGTCGGTGAGGGGTCGCCTACGGCGTGCCCGCGACCGCATCGCGTGCGATTGAGGCGTTCTGTCGGCTCAGTTCCGGCCCGGCCGGCAGGAGCGTGAGCAGCGGCCACGGCGCGGGGCCCGCCTGGGTAAGACCGAGGTCCCGCGCGGCCGTGTCGTCGTGAACGGCGAACCGGACTCCGGTGTCGGTGATCAGGTAGCCGGTGCCGGCCGTGTCGGCGGCCCGCACGTAGGCGCTGCGGCCGGGCGGCACGTACACGGCGTCCAGCGCGGGGCCGGGACCGTCGGCCTGCGCCAAAATGACCGGCGCCCGGCCGGCCGGCACCGGCGGGCGGCTCTCGGCCAGAAATGCGACATCGGCCTGGCCGGGTCGTGCCTCCTGAAGACTCGCGCACAACGCGCCGGCGGGCGCCGCGAGCGTCGGCGCCCGGTCGGGGAAGAGGGCAACCGGTAGCTCGGTGACGACGGGAGCGGCCCGGATCGCGTCGGGTGCGACGGTGACGGCGTGGGCCGTTGCCTGCGGGTTGCCGAAGCGTAAGAGGTCGGCGGCAACCTGGCCGATGCGCTGCATTCCGGCGGCCAGCACCGCGTAATACTCGTCGCGGTCGGCCCGTGTGATGCGAAGCACACTGCCCACCGGAAATCCGGGCATTTTCGGTGTCGCGCCGCCCAGGCCGCGGATCCGTGGCGGCGCGATCGGCGGCGCTTCCGGCACGGCATTCAGCAATGTCTGTGAGACGCGCGTTGGTGCACGACCTTCCAGACGCAGCGCGCGCACCACGGCGGCATCGTCGAGGTCCACTGTCGCGCGGTGGCCGTTGTAGAGCAGGTAGGCCGGCGAACCGGAGGTGGGAGCCACCAGCATCGCCTGGCCCTCGGGCACCCGGTGCACCGCCGGGGCCTCGGAGCGGCGGCCGATGATGACCGTGGTGGTGCCAGCGCCGGTACTAGCGCATATCGACCAACCCACATCCTCCGGGGACAGCGGCCTGCCGAGAAATTGTGGCGCGCCCGGAATGCCAAGCAGCGGGCCGCGTTTGGTGGTGGTCAGGTCGGATTCGGTGACCGGCCGCGGGTTGGCGGCGGTCGCCGCGATGAGCCGGGCGGAGGCCAGGTTGAGCACCGGATGCCAGACGTCGCCCACCCGGACGAAGAGGGCGCCGGATTCCCGGCTCACCACGATCTGCTCGCGATCGAGCGCCGCATGGGGTCGAAGCAGGGCCAGGACCGCGCAGCCGGCCACGGTTATGGCGGTGACCACGCACCCGAGCACCAGCGCCGCCGGATACGGGCGCGGACCCGACCCGGCCACCCCAACACCTTCGCCCAGCAACGCGCCCTCGATGCGCCGCAGCAAATACCGGTACGCGCTGACGTGCAGCCACGTGGCCGGCTGACGCGGCACCCGATCTCCTCACCCCGTGAATCCGTCAATGCCCACGGTAGGCCGCCATTTCGCGGCGCACGAGCGGTTATCCACAGGTCGCGGGAGTTTCAACGCATCACAAATTGGGTAACATTGCCCGGTGCAAACTCACCGTGTACGTACCCGTCGGGCGGGCACCGCGCGGTCAGCAACACGCTTCATCGGCCTGGGCGCTGCCGCCCTGGCTACCGCTGCTGGCCTGCTCGCGACCCCCGCCGCAGCGCCCAAAGCCTCCGCCGATGACTGCCCGGACGTCGAGGTCATCTTCGCCCGCGGCACCAACGAGCCACCCGGTCTGGGCCGGGTCGGCGACGCCTTCGTGGACTCGCTGCGCCAACAGACCGACGGCCTGAACATCCTGCCCTACGGCGTGAACTACGCCGCCAGCAAGCTGCAGCTGCACGGCGGCGACGGCGCCAACGACACGATCGACCGCGTCAAGAAGAGCGTGGAGAAGTGCCCGAACACCAAGATCGTGCTGGGCGGCTACTCGCAGGGTGCGTCGGTGATGGACATCGTGGCCGGCGTCCCGATCGGCGGCATCAGCTGGGGCAGCAAGCTACCCGCGCAGTACGCCAACAACATCGCGGCCGTCGCCACCTTCGGTGACGTGGCCGACCGCGCCGGCGGCACCCTGCCCAGCCAAAGCGCGCTGCTGGGCTCCAAGGCCATCGACCTGTGCAACCCCAACGACCCGATCTGCCACGCCGGTCCGGGCAACGAGTGGAGTGGCCACACCGAGGGCTACGTCCCCGTGTACACCACCCAGGCGGCGGCGTTCGTCGCGCAGAAACTTGCGGCCGCCGGTGTCGGCCAGCAGTCCCCCGCCTTCGGTCCGCCGCTGGGCCCCGTCCCGCAGCAGCCCGGTTACGGTCAGCAGTCGCCGGTGTACGGGCAGAACCCGCCCGGGTCGGGCCCGTCGATCCACGGCGGTACCGTTCCGACGCCCGCGCCGTCGCTGCCCGCACCAACCGCGCCCGGGCCGGCCACGGACTCACCGCAAGCACCTCTCGTCTGAATCGTTACCGTCGGGTTATCAACGGACCCGTAACATCGCTGTGTGAGGCTTATCCCGTTAGGGCTGGGCATCGTGATCGGCGCGACGGCCGCGTTATTGGTTGCCCCCCAATTGGTTCCGCGTGCGTCGGCATCGTGCCCCGGCGTTGAGGTGGTCTTTGCCCGGGGCACCGACGAGCCGCCCGGTGTCGGCAAGGTGGGCGGTGCCTTCGTCAGCTCGTTGCGCGAGCAGACCCGCAAAAGCGTTGGCGCATACGGGGTGAACTACCCGGCCAGCAAGGACTTCCTGGCCGCTACCAACGGCGCCAACGACGCCAGCACCCACCTGCAGCAGATGGCGGCCAACTGCCCCGGCACCAAGCTGGTGCTCGGCGGGTACTCCCAGGGCGCCGCCGTCGTCGACATCGTCACGACCGCACCGCTGCCCGGCCTCGGCTACCGCCAGCCGTTGCCGCCCGCGGCCGCCGACCACGTCGCGGCCGTCGCCCTGTTCGGCAACCCGTCCGGCCGGGCGGGCCAACTGATGAGCGCCCTGTCCCCGAATTTCGAGGGCAAGACCATCGACCTGTGCAACCCGGGCGACCCGATCTGCTCGGGCGGCATGCAGTGGAGTTCACACCTGAGCTACGTGCCCGGATTGACCAACCAGGCAGCACGATTCGCCGCGGCCAGGGTTTAGCGCGAGCGCACGTCCCGGGTGATCCGGTTGCGCGCCGCCAGCTGGTCGTCGGGCGGGTAATCCACACCGACCAGCGCCAACCCGTGGGCGGGCGCGGCAGCGAAGTCGCTGGACCGCTCTGTGGCGCTGAGCAATCCGCGGCAGTAGGACACCGGGCGGCGGTGTTCGCCGACGGCCAGCAGCGCGCCGACCAGTGAACGCACCATCGACCAGCAGAACGCGTCGGCGCTGACGTGCGCGGTGATCAGGTCACCGTCGCGCGTCCAGTCCAGGCGCTGCAGGTCTCGGATGGTGGTGGCGTTCTCGCGGTAACGGCAGAACGCGGCAAAGTCGTGCAGTCCCAACAGGTCTCGCGATGCCGCGGCCATCGCGTCGACGTCCAGCGGGCGGGGCCAGGCGGTGACGTAGCGGGCCTGCAGCGGCTGCACGCCCCAGGGCGCGGTGGAGAGCCGATACACATAGTGGCGGCGCAGCGCCGAGAAACGGGCGTCGAAACCCGCGGGGGCGCGGGTGATGTCGACGACCCGGACGTCGGTGGGCAGGAACCGGCCCAGCCGGCGCAGCAGCGGCAGGAATTCGGGTTCACCGGCGTGCGGTGCCCGCGGATAGGCGTTCGGCAGCGCGTCGGTCGGCACGTCGACGTGCGCCACCTGACCGGTGGCGTGCACTCCCGCATCGGTGCGTCCCGCCGCGCGCAACCGCAACGGCGTGCGGAAGACGGTGGTCAGCGCCTCGTCGAGAACTCCGGCGACGGTCTGCTGGCCGGCCTGAGTAGCCCAGCCAGCGAAACCCGTTCCGTCATAGGCGATATCAAGCCGCAGACGGATGTCCTCGCTAATCCTCGCTGGACCCTTCGGCCTCATCGGCCTGCGCTTCGCCGGCCTCGGCCTTGGTCTCCTCGACCTCGCCCGTGGCTTCCTCGGCCGTCGGGCCGACGGCCTCCTGCGGCTCGACAGCCGCCTGAGGCGCCGCCGCCGCCGCGACGGGAGCGTCAGTCTTCTTGGAGGCCTTCACCCGACGGGCCCGGTCGGCCTCGGAGGTGACCGTCTTCTCCCGCACCAGCTCGATCACGGCCATGGGCGCGTTGTCGCCCTTGCGCGGCTCGACCTTGATGATGCGGGTGTAGCCGCCATTGCGGTCGGCGAAGAACGGACCGATCTCCGCGAACAGGGCGTGCACCACGTCCTTGTCGCGGATCTTCTTCATCACCTCTCGACGGTTGTGCAGCTCACCCTTTTTCGCGTGGGTGATCAGCTTCTCCGCATACGGCCGCAGCGCACGCGCCTTGGGCTCGGTCGTCTTGATCCGGCCGTGCTCGAACAGCGACGTGGCCAGGTTGGCCAGAAGGGCCTTCTGGTGCGAAGACGACCCGCCGAGGCGAGGGCCCTTGGTGGGCTTGGGCATTGCGCTATCTCCTAAATGGGGCCGACCCCCGTATCAGGTAGGGCCGGGACGGACGTTGTTGCATGTGTCCGGTTCCTCAGCGGCCGCGGCACGGCCGCATCGTCGCCGGACAGTGCTTTACAGCTGTTCGGTTTCCGCGTAGTCCTGGTCGTCGTAGGCGGCCTCGTTGGACCAGGTGCCGGTGGCGACGTCGTAACCCGCGACCTGCGAGGGGTCGAAGCTCGGCGGGCTGTCCTTGAGCGAGAGGCCCAGCTGGTGCAGCTTGACCTTCACCTCGTCGATGGACTTCTGGCCGAAGTTGCGGATGTCGAGCAGGTCGGACTCCGTGCGGCTGACCAGTTCGCCGACGGTGTGCACACCCTCGCGCTTGAGGCAGTTGTAGGACCGCACGGTCAGGTCCAGGTCGTCGATCGGCAGCGCGAACGACGCGATGTGGTCGGCCTCGGCCGGCGACGGCCCGATCTCGATGCCCTCCGCCTCGACGTTGAGTTCGCGTGCCAGGCCGAACAATTCGACCAGGGTCTTACCCGCCGACGCCAGCGCGTCGCGGGGGTTGATCGAGCTCTTGGTCTCGACGTCCAGGATCAGCTTGTCGAAGTCGGTGCGCTGCTCGACACGGGTGGCGTCCACCTTGTAGGTGACCTTCAGCACCGGCGAGTAGATGGAATCGACTGGGATGCGGCCGATTTCGGCACCGGAGGCGCGGTTCTGCACGGCCGGCACGTAGCCACGGCCGCGCTCGACGACCAGCTCGACCTCGAGCTTGCCCTTGTCGTTCAGCGTCGCGATGTGCAGGTCGGGGTTGTGCACCGTGACACCGGCGGGCGGCACGATGTCACCCGCGGTGACCTCGCCCGGGCCCTGCTTGCGCAGGTACATGGTGACCGGCTCGTCCTCCTCAGAGGACACCACCAGGCTCTTGAGGTTCAAGATGATCGCGGTGACGTCTTCCTTGACGCCCGGCACGGTGGTGAACTCGTGCAGCACGCCGTCGATGCGGATGCTGGTGACGGCCGCGCCCGGGATCGAGGACAGCAGCGTCCGGCGCAACGAATTGCCCAGGGTGTAACCGAATCCCGGCTCGAGCGGCTCGATGACGAACTGGGAGCGGCTGTCGGTGAGAACTTCCTCGGACAATGTGGGTCGCTGAGAGATCAGCATGGTGTTTCTTCTCTCCTTCTCGGCACCCGCTATTTGATGCCGTTAGGGTTTCCGGGCCGGCCGGCCCAAAAGTCCGTTACTTTGAGTAGAACTCGACGATGAGCTGCTCGGTGAGCGGCACGTCGATCTGCGCCCGTTCGGGCAGCTGGTGCACGAGGATGCGCTGACGCTCCCCCACCACCTGCAGCCAGCTCGGGATCGGGCGGTCGCCCGCCGTCTCCCGCGCGATCTGGAACGGCACGGTATTCAGCGAGGAGTCCCGTACGTCGATGATGTCGTGCTGCGACACCCGGTAGCTGGGGACGTTGACATGCACGCCGTTGACGCTGAAGTGTCCGTGGCTGACCAGCTGACGCGCCATCCGTCGGGTGCGGGCCAAACCGGCGCGGTACACGACGTTGTCCAGCCGGCTCTCCAGGATGCGCAGCAGCTCCTCACCGGTCTTGCCGGATTGCCGGGAGGCCTCTGCGTAGTAGCGACGGAACTGCTTTTCCATCACGCCGTAGGTGAAGCGAGCCTTCTGCTTCTCCTGCAGCTGCAGCAGGTATTCGCTTTCCTTGATCCGCGCGCGGCCGTGCTGGCCGGGCGGATAGGGACGCTTCTCGAACGCCTGGTCGCCACCGACGAGGTCGGTGCGCAGCCGGCGCGATTTGCGGGTGATGGGTCCGGTGTAACGAGCCATGGTTGTCTCCTAGACCCTTCTGCGCTTCGGCGGGCGGCAGCCATTGTGCGGCTGGGGGGTGACGTCGGAGATCGCCCCGACCTCCAGGCCGGCGGCCTGCAGCGACCGGATCGCGGTCTCCCGGCCCGAACCCGGGCCCTTCACGAAGACGTCGACCTTCTTGACGCCGTGTTCCTGCGCCTTGCGCGCGGCGTTCTCGGCGGCCAGCTGGGCCGCGAACGGGGTCGACTTCCGGGAGCCCTTGAACCCGACGTGCCCCGACGACGCCCAGGCGATGACGTTGCCCTGGGGGTCGGTGATCGTCACGATCGTGTTGTTGAACGTGCTCTTGATGTGGGCGGCACCGTGCGGGATGTTCTTCTTTTCCCGCCGGCGGGTCTTCTGACCCTTCTTGGGCGCCGCCGCGCCTGCCTTCTTTGCTGGTGGCATCGGGGGTTACCTGGCCTTCTTCTTGCCGGCGATGGTGCGCTTGGGGCCCTTGCGGGTGCGCGCATTGGTCTTGGTCCGCTGGCCGCGCACCGGCAGGCCGCGGCGGTGCCGCAGGCCCTGGTAGCAGCCGATCTCGATCTTGCGGCGGATGTCGGCCTGCGTTTCGCGGCGGAGGTCACCCTCCACCTTGAGGTTCGCCTCGATGTAGTCACGCAGGTGGGTCAGCTGGTCATCGGTCAGGTCCCGGGTGCGCAGGTTCTTGTCGATGCCGGTTGCTGCCAGGATCTCGTTCGACCGGGTGCGGCCGACGCCGAAGATGTAGGTCAGCGCGATCTCCATCCGCTTGTCACGCGGAAGATCGACGCCTACTAATCGAGCCATAGGTGGCGTTTCCTCTTTTTCTAGGCGGAGGTCTGATCCCAGCCCGTTCCCGGCCCCTGATGGGTTTTACCGGGGCCCGGCCTCCGACCGGGCGTGGATGAGCGGCCTATCCGCTCACTGGTGCTGGGAGGTCTGCATTCAGTTGTGTTGGTACTGCGGGACGCCGAAGCGGTTAAGGACTAGCCCTGGCGCTGCTTGTGGCGCGGATCGGAGCAGATCACCATGACCCGCCCATGCCGACGGATCACCCTGCACTTGTCACAGATTGGCTTGACGCTCGGGTTCACCTTCACGGCTGTTCGATCCTGTTCTGTCTATTCGTAGGTTGGTGGAGATCAGGCGCTTTACTTGTACCGGTACACAATGCGGCCGCGGGACAGGTCGTAGGGAGACAACTCCACCACTACCCGGTCCTCGGGCAGGATGCGGATGTAGTGCTGCCGCATCTTGCCGCTGATGTGGGCAAGCACCTTGTGACCGTTTTCCAGCTCAATGCGGAACATCGCATTGGGCAGGGGCTCGACCACCCGGCCTTCCACCTCGATGGCGCCGTCCTTCTTGGCCATAACTAAATTAGAATCCTCGTCGTATAGTTTCGTTCGCGCCTAGTCGACGCGACAGTGCACCGACTTGGAACGTGAGCCGGTGACAGGAAATTCCTAAGACTTGGCACACAAAAAGTCGGCGCGGATGTCGCACCGTTGTTCCACAATACCCGGTTATTCCGCTCCACCAAAATCGCTGCGGGCGGAACGCGGCCGGTCTCCTCGACCCCCCACAGGGCCGCTGACGAGCGCATACTTAACGCCGATGACGAATCCCGATGCTCCCGGCGCGGCGCAGTCCCGAAAGCCCGTGATGTTGACCGTCGACGATGATCCCTCGGTTTCCCGGGCCGTGGCCCGGGACCTGCGTCGCCACTACGGCGAGGACCACCGGATCGTGCGCGCAGAATCCGGACCCGACGCCCTGGGCACGCTCAAGGAGCTCAAACTGCGCGGCGAGACCGTCGCGCTGCTCATCGCCGACTACCGGATGCCGCAGATGAGCGGCATCGAGTTCCTCGAACAGGCGATGGACCTGTATCCGGCGGCCCGGCGTGTGCTGCTGACCGCGTACGCCGACACGCACGCCGCCATCGACGCCATCAACGTCGTCGACCTGGACCACTACCTGCTCAAACCGTGGGATCCCCCGGAGGAGAAGTTCTACCCGGTCATCGACGGGTTGCTGGACGCCTGGCGGGCCGCACCCGAGCACCCCATCCCGCACACCAAGGTGATCGGTCACCGCTGGTCGGCGCGGTCCTGGCAGGTCCGCGACTTCTTGGCCCGCAACGGCCTCTACTACACGTGGTTCATGGCCGACGAACCCGCCGGCGAGCGGCTGCTCACCGCGGCCGGTGAGGACGGCAAGCGGCTGCCGGTGGTGGTCACCCAGCGCGGCGACACCCTGGTGGAGCCCACCGACGCGCAGCTGGCCGAGACGCTGGGCCTGACCACCACGCCGTCGCAGGAGTTCTACGACCTGATCGTGGTCGGCGGCGGGCCCGCCGGCCTGGCCGCAGCCGTGTACGGCGCCTCCGAGGGGCTGCGCACCGTGCTCATCGAGCACACCGCCACCGGCGGTCAGGCCGGGCAGAGCTCGCGCATCGAGAACTATCTGGGCTTCCCGGACGGGGTGTCGGGCGGTCAGCTGGCCGACCGCGCCCGGCGGCAGGCGGAGAAGTTCGGCGCCGAGCTGATCACCGCCCGCAAGGCCACCGCCCTCGAGGTGAACGGATCCAAGCGCACCGTGCGGTTCGCCGACGGCGGCTCGATCGACGCGCACGCGGTCATCCTGGCCACCGGAGTCTCCTACCGCCAGCTGCAGGCCGAGGGCTGCACGGAGCTGACCGGCTGCGGCATCTACTACGGGGCGGCCATCTCGGTCGCCTCGGAGTGCGAAGACGAAGAGGTTTACGTGATCGGCGGCGCCAACTCGGCCGGCCAGGCCGCCATGTACCTGTCGCGGACGGCCAAGTCGGTCAACATCGTGGTGCGCGCGCCGTCGCTGGAGGCCTCGATGTCCTACTACCTCATCCAGCAGATCGAGGCGAACCCCAAGATCAACGTGCTGACCTGTACCGAGGTGCAGCGCGCCACCGGTGACGGCCACCTCGAGCAGCTGCGGTTGGTGAACAACCGGACCGGCCAAACCGAGGACGTCACCTGCGGCCGAATGTTCATCTTCATCGGCGCCGCCCCGCGCACCGACTGGCTCGACGGCGTGCTGGCCCGCGACGACCACGGCTTCATCCTGACCGGCCCGGACCTGCGCAACGTGTGCGGCTGGACACTCGAGCGTCCGCCGCATCACCTGGAAACCAGCGTGCCCGGGGTGTTCGCCACCGGCGACGTCCGCTCCACGTCGGCCAAACGCGTCGCCGCCGCCGTCGGCGAGGGGTCGATGGCGGTCATGTTGGTCCACCGCTACCTGGCCGAATCATGACCATCGACATGCCCTGCGAGCCCGACGAGCTGCGCAGCCTGTTCCTGTTCGAGGCCCTGACCGACGAACAGCTCGCGGTGCTGTGCAACCAGGGCCACATCGAGAACTACCAGCCGGGCCCGATCTGCGTCGAAGGCGAACCGGCGACGTGTTTCTATGTGCTGATCGAGGGCGAGCTGATGATGTCCAAGCTCTCCGGCGGGCAGGACATCGAAACCAATCGCACCTCGCAGCGCGGCGTGTATTGCGGCGCCTGGCGGGCGTTCACCGGCGGGAAGCAGAAGAACTACGACGCCTCGGTGCACGTCACCAGGCCGTCGCGCTTCTTCGTGATGGACGCGCCCGTCTTCGCTCAGTTCATGCGCGACCAGTTCCCGATGGCGGTGCACCTGCTCGACGGCATCGCCGTCGGCACCGACCGCACCCGCCGGATCATCGACAACCGGGAGAAGCTGCTGGCGCTGGGCCGGCTGTCGGCCGGGCTGACCCATCAGCTCAACAACCCGGCGGCGGCGATCTCTCGGGCCGCGTCGGATCTGCGCGAGCGGGTGGCCAACATGCGGCACAAGCTGGCGATGCTCGCCGACGGCACCATCACGCCCGAGGCGCTCAGCGCCCTGGTGCAGCTGCAGGAGCGGGTCGCCGAGCAGGTCGCCAAGTCGGCTGCTCCAGGAGGGGGGCAGCATTTGAGCGCGCTGGAGACCTCCGACCGTGAGGACGCCGTCGGCGACTGGCTGGAGGACCACGGTATCGAGGGCGGGTGGGACATCGCCCCGACGTTCGTCGAGGGCGGCGTCGACACCGATTGGCTGGAGCGGATTTCCGCGGTCAGCGACGAGCTCCCGTCAGCCTCGCTGGAGATGGCGATCCGCTGGATCAACTACACCATCGAAAGCGAACTGCTGATGAATCAGATTCTGGAAGCCAGCAAACGGATTTCGGCGCTGGTCGCCGACGCCAAGCAGTATTCGCAAATGGATCGGGCCCCGTTCCAGGTGGCCAACGTGCACGACCTGCTGTACAGCACACTGGCGATGTTCGCCGACCGGTTGACGAAAGACGCCGGCAAGGACGGCCCGAAGGACACCCCCGCCATCACCCTGGTCAAGGATTTCGACAAATCACTTCCCGAAATCCCTTGCTATCCAGGCGATCTCAATCAGGTGTGGACCAACGTCATCGACAACGCGATCGCCGCCATGCGCGATACGGGCGGCACGCTGACCGTGCGCACCTGCCGTTACGGCGACAACATGGCCCGCGTCGAGATCTGCGACACCGGGCCGGGCATCCCCGCGGACATCCGCGAGCACATCTTCGAGCCGTTCTTCACCACCAAACCTTTCGGCGAGGGCACCGGACTCGGGCTGGACCTCGCCTTCAACATCGTCGTCAAGAAACATCGCGGCGACCTGCGGGTGGAATCGGTGCCCGGCGACACCCGCTTCATCGTGCTGCTCCCGATGACGGCACCCGCCGCCGACGTCGCCGTTGCGGACCTCGACGACGTCGACGAAGGTGTGGCGACCGCGGAATAGCTCTCGCCGGTCGCAGGTTGGGAACACCATGACCGATGCAGCAAGCAAGCCCGATCTCGGCCGGTTCGGATCATTCGGACGCGGCGTCACACCGCAGCAAGCCAAGGACATCGAGGCGTTGGGCTACGGCGCCGTCTGGGTCGGCGGTTCACCGCCCGCCGAGCTGGCCTGGGTCGAGCCCCTCCTGGAGGCGACGACGACGTTGCAGGTGGGCACCGGCATCGTCAACATTTGGACCGCACCCGCCAAGCCGGTGGCCGAGTCGTTCCACCGCATCGACAAGGCCTACCCGGGCCGGTTTCTGCTGGGCATCGGCGTCGGCCACCCAGAGGCCCACACCGAGTACCGCAAGCCCTACGACGCGCTGGCCGACTACCTGCAGCAGCTCGACGACTACGGGGTGCCCGCCAACCGCCGGGTGGTGGCGGCGCTGGGCCCGCGCGTCCTCAAGCTGTCCGCGGAGCGCTCGGCCGGGGCACACCCCTACCTGACCACCCCGGAACACACCGCGCGGGCTCGCGAGATCATCGGGCCGTCGGCCTTCCTGGCACCCGAGCACAAGGCGATCCTGACCACCCCGGACAAGGAAGGGGCCGAGAAGGCCCGGGCGATCGGCCGCAAGGCGCTTGACGTGTATTTCAATCTCGCCAATTACCGAAACAACTGGAAGCGGCTGGGTTTCAGCGAGGACGAGGTCACCCGGCCGGGCAGCGACCGGCTGGTCGACGCGGTGGTGGCGTATGGCACCGTGGACCAGATCGCGGCGCGGCTCAAGGAGCATTTGGACGCCGGCGCCGATCACGTCCCCGTGCAGGTCCTGACAAAGGATGAAAACCTGGTCTCGGCGCTGGCCGAACTGGCGGGGCCACTGGGGCTCAAGCAGTCCTGACCCGAACTCGTAGGGGGAGCTGGATGACCGAAGGAGTTTCGCTCAAGCCCGAGCTCGGCCGGTTCGGGGTGTGGCTGCCCACCCGATCCATCTCCCCCGAATTGGCCGCCGGGATCGAAGGACTGGGCTACGGCGCAGCCTGGATCGGTGGATCGCCGGACGCCGGGCTGACCTGGGCGGACCCGGCCCTGGCGCGGACGACGTCGCTGCAGCTGGCCACCGGAATCGTCAACATCTGGACCGCACCCGCCGCGGAAGTCGCCGCATCCTTCCATCGGATCGAATCAGTCCATCCGGGAAGGTTTTTGCTGGGTATCGGGGTGGGTCACCCCGAGCACACCGAGGAATACGTGAAGCCCTACGACGCGCTGGTTTCCTACCTCGACGAACTCGACGCCGCCCTGGTGCCGACCAGCCGGCGGGTGGTCGCGGCGCTGGGGCCGCGGGTGCTGGGCCTCGCGGCGCGGCGCAGCGCCGGTGCGCACCCCTATCTGACCACGCCGGAACACACCGCCAAAGCACGCGAATTACTGGGCGGCGCAGTGTATTTGGCGCCCGAGCACAAGGTGGTGCTCACCACCGACGCGGCGAAGGCCCGCGAGATCGGGCGTCAGACGGTCGACTTCTATCTGGGCCTGAGCAACTACGTGAACAACTGGCTGCGGCTGGGGTTCACCGAGGCCGACGTGCGCAAGCCCGGCAGCGACCGGCTGATCGACGCGATCGTCGCCTACGGCACGCCCGAGAACATCGCGGGGCGGTTGCGTGAACACCTGGATGCCGGAGCCGACCACGTGGCGGTCCAGGTCCTGGGCGGCCACGACGAGGAAACGCTGCTACCTGCGCTGAGTGAATTGGCCGGGCCTCTGGGGCTAACTCCCACAAACTGACCGAGCGGCTCGGTTAGGGTTTGGGCATGCGGTTACTGGTCACCGGCGGCGCTGGATTCATCGGCGCCAATTTCGTGCACAGCACGGTCCGCGAATACCCCGAGGATTCCGTGACGGTGCTCGACGCCCTGACGTATGCGGGCCGGCGCGAGTCACTGGCCGACGTCGAGGACTCCATCAACCTGGTGGTCGGTGACATCACCGACACCGAGCTGGTGTCGAGGCTGGTCGCCGAATCCGACGCGGTGGTGCATTTCGCCGCGGAGAGCCACGTCGACAACGCGCTTGAGGGCCCCGAGCCTTTCCTGCACACCAACGTCGTCGGCACCTTCACCATCCTCGAGGCGGTGCGACGTTACGGTGTGCGGCTGCACCACATCTCGACCGACGAGGTCTACGGCGACCTGGAGCTCGACGACCCGCAGCGGTTCACCGAGGCGACGCCCTACAACCCGTCCAGCCCGTATTCGGCGACCAAAGCCGCCGCCGACATGCTGGTGCGCGCCTGGGTGCGCTCGTATGGGGTGCGCGCGACGATCTCGAACTGCTCCAACAACTACGGGCCTTACCAGCACGTCGAGAAGTTCATCCCGCGCCAGATCACCAACGTGCTCACCGGCCGGCGGCCCAAGCTGTACGGCACCGGCGCGAACGTCCGCGACTGGATCCACGTCGACGACCACAACAGCGCGGTCCGGCGCATTTTGGACAAGGGCGAGATCGGGCGCACCTACCTGATCAGCTCCGAAGGCGAGCGCGACAACCTGACCGTGCTGCGCACGCTGCTGCAGATGATGGGCCGCGAACCCGACGACTTCGACCACGTCACCGACCGGGTCGGCCACGATTTGCGTTACGCCATCGACCCGTCCACGCTGTACGACGAATTATGTTGGGCGCCAAAGCATACCGACTTCGAGGAGGGACTGCGTGCAACCATCGACTGGTATCGCGCAAACGAATCGTGGTGGCGTCCGTTGAAAGACGCCTCGGAAGCTCGCTACGAAGAACGTGGGCAGTAGCGTGGGAGTCCGCGAACTGAAAATCCCCGGCGCGTGGGAGATCACCCCTACGGTTCATGGCGATTCGCGCGGCCGCTTCTTTGAATGGCTCACCGACAAGGGATTCAGCTCCTTCGCCGGCCATCGATTGGACGTCCGGCAGGCCAATTGCTCGGTGTCATCGGCAGGCGTATTGCGCGGCTTGCATTTCGCCCAGGTGCCGCCGAGCCAGGCCAAGTATGTGACCTGCGTTCGTGGTTCGGTGTTCGACGTCGTCGTCGACATCCGGGTGGGTTCGCCGACGTTCGGTCAGTGGGATTCGGTTCTGCTCGACGACTCCGAGCACCGGACGATCTACATTTCCGAGGGCCTGGGGCACGGCTTCCTGGCGCTGCAAGACAATTCGACGGTGATGTATTTGTGTTCGGCGGAATACAACCCGCAGCGTGAGCACACCATTTGCGCGACCGATCCGGCATTGGCCATCGAATGGCCGCTGGTAGATGGGTCGGCGCCTAACTTGTCCGACCGCGATGCCGCGGCGCCCAGCTTCGACGAGGTGCGAGCGTCCGGCCTATTGCCGACCTGGGACGAGACTCGGGCGTTCGTCGAGGGTTTGCGCGGCTGATCGCGCGCGTAGCCAGAGATTTTCTCGGGCAATGCAATTGGCTGGACGACCAGCGCCGGGGCCACTCACCCATTGGCGCTCACCGAGCGCGAAAAGGCATTTGCCGCTGACCAGTTTAATTGGACACGTATGCAGTGAGCTTTGTTTGCGGTCCCCGGACCCGTCGGATACCGTCATGCGGCGCTTTTCTCTGCCCGGTGAGGCTAAGATTGCGCCGATGATGCCGACGACGCCCAGTGCAGGCGGAGGCCGCCGATGAAACTGGGGCAGGTTTTCGATCCGCGAAGTAACGCGCTCAACGCATGGCGGTTGGCGCTCGCGGCCGAGGTCATCTTCTGGCACACCTTCCCGGTTCGGGGTCATCTGCCATCGCTGCGGGCCGTCCTTCAGCTCCTGCTCTGCGTGGGTGTGGACGGGTTCTTTGCGATTTCGGGATTCCTCATCACCGCGAGTTGGGTGAGCAATCCGCGGCTGCGGGCTTACCTCGCCGCCCGGGCCCTGCGCATCCTGCCCGGCTTCTACGTCTGCATGATCGTGACCGCATTCGTGTTCGCCCCGCTCAGCGTGGCGATTCAAGGCGGGTCGGCAACGAAGCTGCTGTTCTCGTTCGCGCCGTTCGAGTACGTCCTGAAAAACGCCGCGGTCTTGTGGCTCAAGCCCGACGTCGGTGGCACTCCCCGCGGCATCCCGAATGCGGGCATCTGGAACGCGTCGCTCTGGTCGCTGTTCTGGGAGGTGATGTGCTATCTGGTAGTCGCCGTGATCGGCGTGGCCGGACTGGCCAACCGCAGGTGGGTCTCCCCGGCGATCTTGGTCGTGGCAGCGATCGGGGCGTCGATGATGCCGCCCGTCACCTTCCCGGATGTGTTCAATCGGCCAACGGGCAACTTGGGCACCGTCATCGTCTTCATCGCGTGCCGCGCCGCGATCATGTTCGCGGCCGGGGCGCTGCTCTTTCAGTGGCGAGACGTCATTCCCGCTCGCTGGTCGCTGGTCGCAGTGTGTGTGGTCATCGTGCTGGTGGCCGGCCAGCTGCCGGATTACCGCGTGGTCGCCGCGGTTCCGCTGGCCTACGCCGTCGTAGTCTCCGGGGCCCTCCTGCACCACAAGCGACTGAGGTTGCGCACGGACCTGTCCTACGGCATGTACATATACGCGTATCCGACACAGCAGCTGCTGGCCGTGCTCGGGTTGCTCAGCCTCAATCCGTTCGTGTTCTGCCTGACCGTGGCGGTGGCTACCCTGCCGCTGGCCGCGGCGAGCTGGTTCCTGGTCGAAAAGCCGGCGAGGTCGCTGAAGGCGCGGTTCAGACGAAGGGCTGCCGGCGCCAAAGGGCAAGCGGCCATGGCGATGCCGCCGGAGGTTCCCGGTGCGGCCTAGCGACGGAGTCGCGACCTGATCAAGGCCATCGCCCGCGTCCGCGCCCCTCAGTCTTCGGCCCGTACGATTGCGCCGACGATGCGCGGTGCGCAGGGGGAGGCTGGATGAAGCTAGGGCAGGTATTCGATCCGCGCAGAAACGCGCTCAACGCGCTGCGGTTGGCGCTGGCCGCCGAGGTGATGCTGTTCCACTCCTGGCCCGCCACCGGCCACATGCCGCCGAAGTCGATCCTGCAGCTCATGTTCTCCGTCGGCGTCGACGGATTTTTCGCGATCTCCGGTTTCCTCATTACCCGCAGCTGGCTCACCGACCCGCGCGTCCGTGACTACCTCACCGCCCGCGCCCTTCGCATCCTGCCCGGCTTCTACATCTGCCTGATCATCACCGCGTTCGTCTTCGCCCCGCTCAGCGTGGCGATCCAGGGCGGATCGCCCGCCAAGCTGCTCGGGTCCGTGGCTCCGCTGCAGTACGTCCTGAGGAACAGCGCGGTCGCCTACCTGCAGCCCACCATCAGCGGAACGCTCCACGGTGCGCCCGGTGGACCGGCCTGGAACGGTTCGATGTGGTCGTTGGTCTGGGAACTGCTCTGCTATCTCGCCGTTGCCGGCCTCGGTGTGGCGGGGCTGGGCAATCGCCGGTGGATTTCTCCCGCGATCCTGGTGCTGGTGTCATGCCTGGCCCTGTCACTGCCGCCGCTGACCTTCCCGGGCACATGGACAATCCCGCAGCTGGCGGTGCGGTCGGCCATCATGTTCTCGGCCGGCGCCGTCATGTATCAGTGGCGGGACGCGATCCCCGCCCGATGGTCGCTCGTCGCCGTCAGCATCGTCATCGTGTTAGCGGCCGGATTGCTGCTGCCCGATTACCGGGTGGTCGGCGCACTGCCACTGGCCTACGCCGTCATCGTGTCGGGCTCGCTGCTCAAGAACGGCCGCCTGAGACTACGCACCGATCTGTCCTACGGCGTCTACATCTACGCATTCCCGACACAGCAGTTGCTGGCCATCTCCGGGCTTACATTTCTGCATCCGGCGCTGTTCTTCCTCGCCGCGGTCGTGGCCACCCTGCCGCTGGCCGCGGCCAGCTGGTTCCTCATCGAAAAGCCCGCGATGGCCCTCAAGCGCCGGCTTCGGGTCAAGTGGTCCGCCCCCGTCGCATCCAGCTCCGACGAGGCCCGGCCCATCAGCGCGGCCGACGCCCTTACCGAACGGGCCGCTCCGGATCTACCCGATTCCGTCTAACTTTCGCCCCCGCGACGGCGTTGGGCCCTAACATGGGCGCACTCTTATGGCGCTCGGGCAGATATTCGACGCGCGAAGTAACGCGCTGAATGTGTGGCGGCTGATACTAGCCGCCGAGGTGATGCTGTGGCATTGCTGGCCCGTGACGGGCCGCCTGCCGCCGGCACCGACTCTTCAACTTCTGTTTTCGGTGGGTGTCGACGGGTTCTTCGCGATCTCGGGATTCCTCATCACCAGGAGCTGGCTCGACGACCCGCGACTGCGCGATTTCCTGACCGCCCGCGCGCTTCGCATCCTGCCCGGCTACTACGTCTGCCTGATCATCACGGCGTTCGTCTTCGCCACGCTCAGCGTGGCGATCCAGCGTGGTTCGGTACGCGAGCTGCTGGCCTCGGGCGCCCCGCTGCAATACATCCTCAAAAACAGCGCGGTCGCGTACGTCCATCTGGACATCGGTGGAACACCGCGCGGGATACCGCATTCCGGACTCTGGAACGGCTCACTCTGGTCGCTCGCCTGGGAAGCGATCTGTTATTTCGCGGTCGCCGGTATCGGCGTCGCCGGGCTGGCCAACCGCCGGTGGATTTCTCTCGCGATCTTGGCGCCGTCGCTGCTCGCTGCGGCGTTGATGCCCCCACTGACCTACCCGGGCGACTGGACCCTGCCGCAGCTGGCGGTTCGCTCGGCCATCATGTTTGCGGCGGGAGCCGTCATCTATCAATGGAAAGACGTCATCCCCGCCCGGTGGTCGCTGGTGGCGCTCAGCACGGTCATCGTCCTGGCGTCCAGCCTGCTGCCCGACTACCGGGTGGTCGCCGCCCTGCCGCTCGCCTACGCCATCATCGTGTCCGGCGCCCTGCTGAAGAACAGCCGCCTGAGACTACACACGGATCTGTCCTACGGCGTCTACATCTACGCGTTTCCGGTCCAGCAATTGCTGGCCGTGTGCGGGCTCGCCCACCTGCAACCCGGCGTGCTCTTTCTGGTCGCCGCGATGGCCGTCCTGCCGCTGGCGGTGGCGAGCTGGTTCCTCATCGAAAAGCCCGCGATGTCACTCAAACGCCGGCTGAAACGGAAGTGGTCCGAACTCCCCGAAGCCTAGGGCGAATACCAAACCCCCACAGCGCCACAGTGAGCAGTTCGGCGCCGACGGTAATGGCCGCGTACGGCGCGGGCTCCCAGCCCCGCTCCGAAAATCCTTCCAGGCCAACGGTTCGCGACAGCGCAAAGGCGACCAGCGAACCGCCCGCCACCGCGGCACCTGCCCAGCGCAGCCACCCTGGACCGCCCACCACGAGCAACAGCCCGATCGCGAACGAGAGGCTGGCCTGAACCAGGAATCCGCTGCCGATGGTCGGAATGTGTTGATAGCCACGTACATACAGGTAGGCGTGGCTGAGCGCGCTGATGATCAACGACGCGGCGAGGCCGAGCCGGACCAGGACGCTCGTCACTGCAGGGTCCGCTCTTTGAGCGCTAAGGCGGTCTCTCCCTTGGTGTAACTGACCTCGCGGATGCCCAACGCGTCGCGCAGCTTGCCGGCGGGCAAGGTGACCGGCTTGGGCGCGGGCCCGTCGCCGGGTTGCGGCAGCGGGTACGCGGTGGTGGTCCCGCTGTAGAAGGTGACCCGGTCTTCGGTCTTGGAAAACAGTTGGTGGACATGGCCGTTGAGACAGGTGACCGAAGAGAACCGGCGCAGGTAGCTCAGCGCCTGGGTGGCATCGTCGGTACTCCAGCCCCATTGCGGATACATCGCGAACAACGGAATGTGGCTGAACACGATGACGGGAGTATCGCTGGACAGAGCCGCGGCGTCCTTGCGCACGAACTCCAGCTGGTCGACGCCCAGGTGACCGAGCTTGCGCAGGTTCAACGTGTTGACCAGTGCGATCAGATGCACACCGGCGACGTCGAGGCTGTACCAGCCGTCACCCACCGACCCCGCGCCGAAGGCGTTTCGGTACTTCTGCCCCGCGTCGTCCACCGAATCGTGTTCCCCGGGAACGGTGCACACGTGTGGCGTCTTCAGCCCGCTCATCATCTGCTTCGCCTGGTCGAACTGCTCGGGGCTGGACAGGTGCGTGAGGTCGCCGGTGTGGATGACGAAATCCGGTGTGTAGCCCAGGTTGTTCACCTGATCGATCGCGCGGCCGAACGTGCCGGTGACATCCGGGTTGGGCGCACCGGTGAAACCGAGGTGGCTGTCACTGATCTGGGCGAATCGCAGACTCGGCGCCGCGTGCGTGCGCGCGGCGGTCGCTTCGCCGGCGACGTGTGAGATGACCTCGCCGCCGGCCACCGAGAACCCGACCGCCGCCCCGAACCATGCCGTGTGCCGGATGAGCTGGCGACGGGTCATGGCCTTCGGGTCGGTGGGGCGGCTCACCCCGTCACCACCACGGTGCCACGCATCATCGGGTGAATCGAGCAGACGTAGTCGAAAGTCCCGGCGGTGGAAAAGGTGTGGGTGAAGGTGGCTCCCGTTCCCATGCCGGGTGAGTGGAAGGAGCCGTCGCTGGCGGCCACCGTGTGGGGCTCTTCGTCGCGGTTGGTCCAGGTGACCGTGGTCCCGGCACTGACGGTCAATGTGGTTGGCGCGAAAGCGAAGCCGTCGATGGTGACCTGGTCGCCGCGAACCGGAGCCGCCGGTGCGGTGACCGACATCTGGGTGGTGGGCGCGGCGGAGGTCGCCACCGGCCGCGATTGGGAGCATCCGGAGACCAGCAGCGCACCGGCGGCCAGCGCGGCCGCCAAACGCCGGTGAAGCATGGCAATTTCCATGCCCAGAGATAGGAAGGCGGGTTACACCCCGGTCAGGCCGGCCGCTCGGGACGCGGCGGGGCGAAGACCTCGACGAGCCCGTCGACCTCACGAACCATCAACGCGGGCAGTGACTTTGGGGCTATCGGCAACTGATGGGTGAGCACCTGTCCGCTGGGTGAGAACGACGTGGTGTGGCACGGGCAGCGCAACGTGTCGTCGGGTGCGTCGAACCACAGCCGGCAGCCCTGATGGGTGCACACCCCGGAGATCGCCTGGACTTTGCCGTCCACGCGGCGGACGAATCCGCTCACCGAGCCGAGGTCGAAGGCGTGCATGGCGCCGTCGGGCACATCCGAGCCGGCCGCGACGCGCTGCCAACTGCCCTGGTTGGGGGTGAGTTGCCCGGCGGCAATCTCGGGGGCACCACCATCGCCGGACCGGGCCGCGATCAGGGTGCGATCGACGGAAACCGCTGCGACCGCCGCGGTGGCAGCGGCCGACGTGCCCACGATGACCTGCCGGCGGGTGCTACCCCGCCGCGGCGCCGGTTCCGTTGGCGCGCCGGACATCTGTTCGGCGATACGCCGGTGCAGGTCGGTGACGAATTCCTGGCGCGGCGCGTCGCCACCGTTGCGGGCCGCGCGCAGCTCGATCGCGGTGCGCAGTTGCGCGGCCTCGAAGTCGTCGGGTCCGAACGGCCTGGGCCGGCGCCCCCGCAACAGATCGTCGACATAACGTCGCAAGCCGCGCGCGTTCATGACTGGCCCCCATCGTTGACCTGCGCCGCCAGTCGCAGGGCGCGGTGCTGGAGCACTTTGGCGTTGGCCACGCTGATCCCGAGTTCCGCGGCTGACTCCTTTATCGAATTACCCTGCAGGAAACGCGATTCCAAAATCCGGCGGTAATGATCCGGCAGGCTGTCCAGGACCAGGGCAACGCGCTGCGGGGCGGTGCTGATCGCGTCCTGGCTCTCGGCTGGTTGTTCGACGTCCTCGATCGAGGTTATCTCCCGCCCCAGCGTCTCGCGCCAGTGCGCGGCCAGCACCGTCCTGGCCGTGGCCCGCAGATACGCGCGCACCTCGGCGGCGCTCGCGGTCAGCCGCAGCGGCCGCAGCGCGGCGAGGAAAACCTCGGCGGTCAGGTCTTCGGCGTCGGTTTGGTTGCCCACGCGCGCGAACAGCGTGCGGTACACCCAGGTCACGTTGTCCCGGTACACGGCCTCCCAGCTCGGGTAACCGGCATCATGGCCACTGTCGGGCACCGCGCGCAGCGGTCGCGGGCCGACGGATTCGCTTCTTGCCGCCACATGCCTCCTTCACCCGATGGATATCGGCCCGGGTTACACGGGTCAGGGCGCCGCGAGAGCGGCCTCGGCGGCCATCAGCTGCTCGAGCTTGGTGGCGGTGGTGGAGAACACGGACTTGGCGATGCTCAGGATGCGGTCGCGGACCCGGGGTTTCGCCGCGGCCGTCGGCAGCAGGTGTCCGATCAGATGACCGAACAGGTCCAGGCGCGCCGCGGACAACCACGACATCAACTCCGGGTCGTCGAACCAGCGCAGCTGGTTGGTGTAGTCGGCCAGCGCCAGCCGCAACCAGTCGAGGTCGGTGTCCGGATGCGGCAGGGGCACGCAGAGTTCGTTCTTGACGGCGTCGTCGGGGTATGCGGCTTCGACGTGCGCGATCAGCGCGGCGCTGAAGATCTGTTGGCATCCGCGCACGCTTTGCAGCGTGATGCGCCCGGAATCGAAAATCGGTGTGGCGGGCCGCTTCTCTGCACCATCGGCGGTGCAGTCGATGAACAGCTCGTCGCCGTCGACCGTGACGGCGCCGCGATCGAGGACCATCCTGTCCGCCTCGATGGCCCGCAGGTGGCCCATGCGCACCACATTGGTGATGCGGCGCAACTGCTCGAGTTCGAGCCGGGTGACGGTGGCGCAGCGATACATGGCTGGTCGGATCGCCGGGTCGATCCGCAACAGCACGCCGGCATCCTCGAGGCACGCGAACAGATCCTGCATCGAGGCCGCGTCGTTGATCGCGCGCAGTTGCGCGGTGAAGCTCGCCTTGAGCTTGTCGGCAAACAACGTGCCCGGCTGCATCGTCTCGCGGTCCAGCAGCCAGGAGTCGCGGGGCGTGATCCAGGTGAGCCGATCCGGGCCGACCCCCTGACTCAGCAGCCACAGGCAGGTGTCGATTCCGGTCTTGCCGGCCCCGACGATGACGTAGCGCCGGTGCGCGCCGAGTCGGGGCAGGTCGTTGGGCGCGACGCAGTCGATGCCGTCGGCGACCCGGTACGGCGGGCGGCGCATTGCCGGGACCGTGACCCGCATGTAGGTGGCGTCGACGACGCGGCGCGCCAGGCGGACGGTGTAGTCGGCGCCGGCCAGTGTGCGAAACCGGCCTTGGCCACGGTAATGGCCGCGGTATTCGCTCATCGGGAAATAGCTGACGCGCCCGGTCGGCAGGAATTGCCGGCGCATGACGTGGTCGTAGTACGCGCAGATTTCGCCGGCGGTGGCCAGTTCGTAAAGGCCGTGGTTCCAACCGACTTGGTCGATGCTGTCGCCGCCGAGCCGTAGCGAGTTGACACCGTAGAACACCGAGGGCTGATGCAGCCGTACAAACGGATAGGCCATGGTCCAGTGGCCGCCGGGGGCGTGCTGGCGGTCCACCACCACGACGCGGGCCTCCGTCTCGGAGACCAGCGTGTCGATGAACGCCATGCCCATGGCGCCGGCGCCGACTACCAGGTAATCGGCCTCGATGGTGTGCATACAGCTGTCAGGCTAGCCCGGCGCCCACCTTGCCAAGGTTCGAACCGGGTTACTAGGATATCCAAGTATCCGCTTAAGCGCCGTCAACACACTCGAGGGCCCCATGACCACACAGATTCCGCACTTCATCGACGGGCAGCGCACCGCCGGCCGGTCCGGCCGCAGCGCCGACGTCTTCGACCCCAGCACCGGGGGTGTCCAGGCGACCGTGCCGATGGCCGGCCAGGCCGACATCGACGCGGCGGTGGCGTCGGCAGTCGAAGCCCAAAAAGGTTGGGCAGCAACGAATCCTCAGCGTCGCGCGCGGGTGATGATGCGCTTCATCGAGCTCGTCAACCAGCACAACGATGAGCTGGCCGAGCTGCTGTCGCGCGAGCATGGCAAGACACTGGCCGACGCCAAGGGTGACATCCAGCGCGGTATCGAGGTCATCGAGTTCTGCATCGGGATCCCCCACCTGCTCAAGGGCGAGTACAGCGAAGGCGCCGGACCCGGCATCGACGTCTACTCGCTGCGCCAGCCGCTGGGCGTGGTCGCCGGCATCACGCCGTTCAACTTCCCGGCGATGATCCCGCTGTGGAAGGCCGGTCCGGCACTGGCCTGCGGCAACGCGTTCGTGCTCAAGCCCAGCGAGCGTGACCCGTCGGTCCCGGTGCGCCTGGCCGAGCTCTTCCTGGAGGCGGGCCTGCCGCCGGGGGTCTTCCAGGTGGTGCACGGCGACAAGGAGGCCGTCGACGCCATCCTGAACCACCCGGACATCCAGGCGGTCGGGTTCGTCGGCAGCTCCGACATCGCCCAGTACATCTACGCCGGGGCCGCGGCCACCGGCAAGCGCTCGCAGTGCTTCGGCGGCGCCAAGAACCACATGATCGTGATGCCCGATGCCGACCTGGATCAGGCCGTCGACGCCCTGATCGGCGCCGGCTACGGCAGCGCCGGCGAGCGCTGCATGGCGATCAGCGTCGCGGTCCCGGTTGGTGACAAGACCGCCGACCGGCTGCGCGCCCGCCTCATCGAGCGGATCAACAACCTGCGCGTGGGCCACAGCCTGGACCCGAAGGCCGACTACGGTCCGCTGGTCACCGAGGCCGCCGTGGCCCGGGTGCGCGACTACATCGCCCAGGGTGTCGACGCGGGCGCCGAACTGGTCATCGACGGCCGCGATCGCGCCAGCGACGACCTGACATTCGGAGACGCCAACCTCGAGGGCGGCTTCTTCATCGGCCCCACCCTGTTCGACCACGTCACGCCGGACATGTCGATCTACACCGACGAGATCTTCGGGCCGGTGCTGTGCATCGTGCGCGCCCACGACTACGAGGAGGCGCTGCGGCTGCCGTCCGAGCACGAATACGGCAACGGCGTGGCGGTTTTCACCCGCGACGGCGACGCCGCCCGCGACTTCGTCGCCCGCGTGCAGGTCGGCATGGTCGGTGTCAACGTGCCGATCCCGGTGCCGGTGGCCTACCACACCTTCGGCGGCTGGAAGCGCTCCGGCTTCGGCGACCTCAACCAGCACGGCCCCTCGTCGATCATGTTCTACACGAAGACCAAGACCGTGACGTCGCGGTGGCCGTCGGGCATCAAGGATGGCGCCGAGTTCGTCATTCCCACAATGGATTAGGGACATGGCTTCGTTTACCCTCAATGACGACGAACGGGTGATCACCGAGACGGCCGCCGCGTTCGCCGCCAAGCGTCTCGCCCCGTACGCCCTGGAATGGGACGCGGCCAAGCATTTTCCGGTCGACGTGCTGCGCGAATCGGCCGAACTCGGCATGGCTGCGATCTACTGCCGCGAGGACGTCGGCGGCAGTGGACTGCGCCGCCTCGACGGGGTCCGCATCTTCGAGCAGTTGGCCATCGCCGACCCGACCACCGCCGCGTTTCTGTCCATTCACAACATGTGCGCGTGGATGATCGACACCTTCGGCACCGCCGAGCAGCGCAAGGCCTGGGTTCCGCGGTTGGCGACGATGGACGTCATCGCCAGCTACTGCCTCACCGAGCCCGGCGCGGGGTCCGACGCCAGCGCATTGAGCACCCGCGCGATCAAGCATGGTGACGACTACGTGCTGGACGGCGTCAAGCAGTTCATCTCTGGCGCGGGCGCTTCGGACGTCTACGTGGTGATGGCCAGGACCGGCAGTGAGGGCCCGCGCGGCATATCGGCCTTCGTCGTTGAAAAGGGCACTCCCGGGCTGAGTTTCGGCTCCCTCGAAGAGAAGATGGGCTGGCACGCCCAACCCACCGCGCAGGTGATCCTGGAGGGCGTCCGGGTGCCGGCCGACGCGATGCTGGGCGGCGCGGACGGCGAGGGCACCGGATTCGGCATCGCGATGAACGGCCTCAACGGCGGTCGGCTCAATATCGCCGCGTGCTCGCTCGGCGGCGCCCAGGCCGCCTCGGACAAGGCCGGAGCCTACGTTCGCGACCGGCAGGCGTTCGGGTCGTCCCTGCTCGACGAGCCGACCATCCGGTTTACCCTGGCGGACATGGCCACCGGCCTCGAGACGTCGCGAATGATGCTGTGGCGCGCCGCCAATGCGTTGGACGCCGACGATCCCGACAAGGTCGAATTGTGCGCGATGGCCAAGCGGTACGTCACCGATACCTGCTTCGAGGTCGCCGACAAGGCCCTGCAGCTGCACGGCGGCTACGGCTACCTGCGCGAGTATGGTCTGGAAAAGATCGTCCGCGACCTGCGCGTCCACCGAATCCTGGAAGGGACCAACGAAATCATGCGAGTGGTCATCGGTCGGGCCGAAGCCGCGCGGGTCCGCGCGACCGCATAGAAGGGTCTTGGAGATGACCGAGCACCTGACGGTGGCCTTCCTGGGCCTGGGGCATATGGGCGGGCCCATGGCGGCGAATCTCGTTGCGGCCAAACACGCGGTGCGCGGATTCGATCCGGTGCTCGCGGCGCTGTCCGCGGCGACCGAGGCCGGCGTCAGCGGATTCGGCAGCGCCACCGACGCGGTGACGGGCGCGGACGTCGTCATCACCATGCTGCCCAACGGCGAGCTGGTCAAACGCTGCTACGCGGAGATCCTGCCCGCCGCACGACCCGGCGCGCTGTTCATCGACAGCTCCACGATCTCGGTCAACGATGCCCGCGAGGTGCATGCGCTGGCGGAAGCGAACGGCGTCGCGCAGCTGGACGCGCCCGTCTCAGGCGGGGTGAAGGGGGCCGTCGCCGGGACGTTGGCGTTCATGGTCGGCGGCGACGACGCCGCCCTGCAGCGGGCCCGCCCGGTGCTGGAACCCATGGCGGGCAAGATCATTCACTGCGGTGCGGCCGGGGCCGGGCAAGCCGCCAAGGTGTGCAACAACATGGTGCTGGCGGTGCAGCAGATCGCGATCGGCGAGGCGTTCATCCTGGCCGAGAATCTCGGCTTGTCCGCCCAGTCCCTGTTCGACGTCATCACCGGGGCGACCGGCAACTGCTGGGCAGTGCACACCAATTGCCCTGTGCCGGGCCCGGTCCCGACATCGCCGGCCAACAACGACTTCAAGCCGGGCTTTGCCACCGCGCTGATGAACAAGGACCTGGGGCTCGCGATGGATGCGGTGGACTCAACCGGCTCGGCGGCCCCGCTGGGCAGGCACGCCGCCGACATCTACGCTGAATTCATCGCGTCCGACGCCTCCCATGCCGACAAGGACTTCAGCGCCGTCATCGAAATGCTGCGCGGCAGCTGAGAATCAGAAGTCCCCTGCGCCACGGCGCAACGTCTCGATCGAAGTCACCAGCGCCCGCGATTCCTCTTCGGTCATCCAGATGTCGGCGAACACCTGTTTGTTGAGCGTGACGGTGGCGTCCTCGACCGTCGAACGGCCCAGGTCGGTGATCTGCACCAGCGTGGTGCGCCCGTCGGTGGGATGCGGCACCCGCTGCACCAGCCCGTCAGCCTCCAGCCGGCGGATCGCGTGCGTCACGCTGGTCACGTGGACCTGCAACCGGTCGGAAGCCTTGGTGATGGGCAGTGCGCCGGTCCGGCTGAACGCCAGCAGGCGCAGCAGTTCATATCGGGAGAAGCTCAGGTCGTAGGGACGCAGCGCCGTCTCGACGCGGGCCAGCAGGATCTGGTGCGCGCGCATCACCGAGGTCACCGCGACCATGCCCGGCGCCACGTCACCCCACCCGGCGCGCTCCCAATTGGCGCGCGCGGCTGCGATCGGATCACGCTTGTCCGGTGATTGCGCCACGCCCCTTCTTACCGCACTTGCAGCCCGGGCGTGGCCTTTCCCAGCGCCGACAGCACCGCCCGCGTCGACGCGCGGCTGCCGACGGTGATGCGCGCGCCACCGTCCGCGTAGTACCGAGCCCGCGGCTCACCGTCGCCGAAAACCTCGCGCCAGGGCCCGCACTGCCCATACCCGCCATCCCCGTCGGCGGGCAGATACAGGAAATTCGCATGCGTGTCGGTCGTGTATATCCCCATCGCGCTCAGGCGCATCCGCAGATAGCGGCGTTCGGCGGTGATCAGCCGGATTCGTCGCCGCAGTTCGTCTTCCGCGCGGTAGGACGCCGCGACCGCGGGCAAGCTGGTGATCGCGATGCCGAACGGCAGCTGGTAGGACCACAGTGTTCGTGCCAGCTCATGGGAGGCCACCGCGTAACCGATCCGCAGCCCCGCCAGACCATAGGCTTTGGAAAAGGTCCGCACCACCGCCACGTTGGGGTAACGCGCGACCAATGCCGGCACGTCGAGCCGATGCTCGGGTGCGGCGAATTCGATGTAGGCCTCGTCGAGCAGTACGACGGTGTCGCGCGGCACGCGCCGCAGAAACCGCAGCACGGCGGCCGTGGGCTCCAGCGTGCCGGTCGGGTTGTGCGGGCGGCACACCACCACCACGCGCGCCGCCGCGGCGGCATCGGCCAGGCCGTCGAGGTCGTTGTGACCGTGCTCGTCCAGCGGAACGAGAAGCGTGTTCAGCCGCGCCATCCGCGCGAGGATCGGAAAACCGTCGAACGTCGGCGATGCCATCACCATCGTGTCGCCCGGCACGGTCAGCGCCTGCAGGGCCTGCAGCACCACCCCGGTCGCCCCGGCGCCCGGCACCACCCGGTCGGCGCGCACACCGATACGCCTGGCGATCAGGTCACGTAACCGCTCGGGCAGGAACTCCGGATACCGGTTCGCCGCGCAAACGGATCGGATCAAGGCCGAACGCACCGCCGGCAGCGGCGGAAAGGGATTCTCGTTGAGCGACACGGCAAACGGATCGACCGCGTTGGGCAGCCCGTCGCAGATCTCGCCGGCCGGCAGGCTCGGGACCGGTTGCATCAGCCCCGCCCGCCCCAGCGCACCGCGGCGGCCCCGGCGAAGTCACCGGCATGCGCGAACGCCGCCATCATGACCACCTCCCCGGTCTTGAGCTGGCCGTCGGATATCGCGCGGTCCAGGTTGATCGGAATCCCCGCACCGAACAGGTTGCCGCACTCGTCAAAAGTGTCGCGATGTCTGGACTCGGGTAGCTCCAGAGCGTCACGCCAGTTGCGCAGGAACGCCCGGTTCGGCTGATTGGTTACCAGCAGGTCGATGTCTTTGGCGGCCAACCCGATTCGGTCGCACACCGCCAGCGCCACCTCGGGGACCTGCCGGTTGCCGCGGGCCAGCACCTTGGTGATCTTGCTTTCGGTGAAGCCGATGCTGCCCTCGCCGGGACCGGCCTGCCACCATTTGCGCGGCGGGTCGTAGGAGAGCGTCATCTCCCCCGCGTATTCACCGTAGGTGCGGCACTCGACATCCAAGATCGGCGACTGGTCGCTGACCGCGACCAGCCCCACCGCGGCCCCGTCGCCGGGCACCGCCGACTGCGCCTTGCGCCGGATCGTTGGTTGATCGAAGAATTGGCCGGCCGCATTCTGTGCGACGGCGATGAGCGCGGTACGCCCTTCGCCCGCATCCAGCAGCCTACGGGCCACGTTGAGCGCCAACACAAATGCCGCGCAACCGCCGTTGTTCAGGTCGAGCACCCAGGATGGCCGGATGCCCAGCCGATGCGCGATGCCACCGCCTTGGCCGTAGAACGCCATGTCGGGCACCTGAGTGTGGGTGATCAGCACGTCGGCGCCCTCGACGACGTCATGGCCGTGCCGCTCGATCAGGCCCTGGGCCGCGCGTTCGATCATGTCGATGGAACTCTCGTCGGCGGCGACGTGGTGGCGAAACTTCGGGGCGCGGAACATCACGTTGTCCCGCAGTTCGTCCGATTCGGCGTAGCGCGCGTAGTAGTCGGCGGGGATCGGCTCGCCCGGGAGGTAGGTGGCGACGTCGATCAGGCTGACGCTCGGGTTGCCCATGGTGCGCTCATCTCATCCATACCGGCGTCACCGGCAGCCCGTTGCGGTGGCGGTACTCGGCGATCGCCTTGAGGTTGTTCATCTCCAGCTGATGGCCGGCGCCGAACATGTCCCAGAAGTCACCGACCCACACCGGCCGCTGGGCGGGCGCGGTCTCCGGATACGGGTTGTGGTCGTAGAACGGGTGATGGCAATTCGTCCACAGCACAACCGATCCCGGCTTGTTCAGGACGGTCTGGGCATCGACGACGCGCATCAGGTAGATCATCCAAAGATGCTTGCCCTGATCCCAGGCGCAGTGGTAGTCGACGGTCCGCGCCGCCGCGTTGGCGACGGTGCGGGTGTAGATCTCGGTTTCCGAGCCGAGCCGGTCGTAGGCCAGCCACAAGCCGGGTTCGTCCGTGGGGGTGAATCCACGCAGGCTGTAGGTCCACTCCTCCAGGCTGCGCGTGTCGGCCATGTAGTCGTACAACTCGTCGGGTGGGCAGTCGACGTAATCGTTTACGGTGCAGTACTGCCCGAACACCTGATCGTGCGGATACACCGACCGCATCATGTCCATGATGATCGGCGTGGCCTTCTCCCTGGGGCTGGTTTCGATGCGGGTGACCCCCTCGATGACGTCGGGGATATCCTCAAGCGCTGGCAACGACATTGGTGCGGGTCTCCTTATCAAATGAAATATGGTCCACGGCAATGGCTTTCGTCGGCGCCGCAGTGATGAACGGGGCGAAGGGCGGGACCTCGTCGGCGGCACACTCGACGCTGATCACCGCCGGGCCGTCGATGTCGAGCGCGGCTCCCATGGCGGCGGCAAGACCGTCGACATCGCTGACGTCCACCGACGTCAGGCCCGGGAACATCGCCGCCAGACCGGCGCCCAGCCGGCTGGGCCGAAAACGGTTGTAGCTGTAGAGGTCGTCGTAGAACAGCTGCTCGCGGGTCACGCACATGGCGTGCGCGTTGTTGTTGAACAGCACGAACGTCATCGGCAGCCGGTATTGCACGGCCGTGTGCACCTCCATGCCGTGCATGAAGAACGCGCCGTCTCCGGCGATCACCACGGTGCGGCCGCCGGGCCGGCCGGAATTGGCCCGCCCGAACGACATTCCGATTCCGGCGCCGAAGCTGTAGCCCATGCCACCCATGCCGAGCGCGGCCACGAACTTGCCCCCGCGCCGCACCGGGAGATAGTGGATCGCCGACGCGCCGGTGTTGCCGGCGTCGACCACGATGTCGGCCCCGTCGGGCACGACCCCGTCGAGCACCGCCATGGCCTCGCGGTACCGCACACCCGGTCCGGCGCAGGGCGGGGGCGTCAGCTCGGTTCGTCGCACCGCGTCGGGCACGCGCAGACCGGTCGGGCGGGCGCGGCCGCGAACCGCCTGGGTCAGCTGGCGCAGCGAGCCACGCAGGTCGTCGGTGTGCACGTGCGTGCAGGCGACATAGGGCGGCGCCGACCCGATCGAGACCGTCCGCACCGACGCCAGCGCGTCGTCCAGCCCGACGCGTGCGGTGACCGTCAGCGGGGTGCCGACGATCAGGCACAGCGCGCTGGCGGCCACCTCTTCGGCCACGCTCGGGTGGCCCATGACGCCGGTCACCCCCAACGCCGACGACGCGCCGTAACCCGGCGCGCCGGCCACATCCTTGGCGTCCGGAACGGTGGCGACCCGTGCGCGCAGCGCCGCGCGCAGTTCTTCGAGCTCGGCCCGGGCGTCGTCGCGGGCCACCTGTTCGCCGGCGATGATGGTGACCGGGCCCCGCGCACGGCGCAGCGCCCGCAGGATCGGATGCGGGTCACCGATCAGCGCCCCAGCGCCATCCATCTCAGCACCGTCATGCCCGACGTCGATGAGCGTCTGCTGAATGTCCTTGGGCAGCAACAACACCGCCGGTCCGCCGGTGCGCGTCGCGGCGACGGCCCGAGGCAGCAGCGAAACGATGTCGGCGGGCGTGCGCAGCCGCTCGCAGAACACCGACACGGCCGAGAACAGCGCCTCGGCGTTCAACGACCCGTTCGCGCCGCTGGTGTCCTGGAAGCTGCCCTGGCCGTCCATCGCGCTGGCGGGCTGGCCGACCAGCGCCAGCACCGGGACCCGGCTCGCCAGCGACTCGCCCAGTCCCGCGACCAGGTTCAGCGATCCCCCACCGGAGGTCGCGGCCACCACACCCAGGCCCGCCCCGCTTCGGCTGTAACCGTCGGCCATGGTGGCCGCCGAGAACTCGTGCTTGGCCAGCACCGCGTTGACCTCGGGGCGGAAATACGCGGCGTCGTACACGTCCTCGATGTTGGCGCCGTCCACACCGAAGATGTGATCGACTCCGATTGCCGCGAGGTGCCCGACGATGTGGTCGACCACCCGATACCTGCCGGGCATGCCTGGGATAACGAGGGGGGCACCCGGTCGGTTCATCGCCCGTCCCTGAACCGATCGCCGCTCGCCATCGTGGTGCCTAGATGACCATCGAACTGCGCGACGTCGTGCGCCGGTACCGGGTCGGCGGTCAGACGGTGCGGGCGCTCGACGAGGTCAGCCTGCGACTGGCGGACGGGCAGTTCGTGTCGGTCGTCGGGCCGTCCGGGGCGGGCAAGAGCACGCTGCTGCACCTGCTCGGCGCGCTGGACTCCCCCGATTCCGGGTCGATCCTGTTCGACGGCGAGGAGATCTCGCGGCTCAGCGATGAAGAACAGTCGCGGTTCCGCCATCACCGGGTGGGCTTCATCTTTCAGTTCTTCAACCTGCTGCCGACGCTGTCGGCGTGGGAGAACGTGGCGATTCCCAGGCTGCTCGACGGGGTCCGGCTGGGCAGGGCCAAACCGGAGGCGATCCGGCTGCTGGACCGGGTCGGGCTCGGCGACCGGACCCGGCACCGGCCGGCCGAGCTGTCCGGCGGCCAGATGCAGCGGGTCGCGGTGGCTCGCGCATTGATGATGAACCCGCCGTTGATCCTCGCCGATGAGCCGACCGGAAACCTGGACTCCACGACGGGCGCGTCCATTTTGGCGCTGCTGGCCGAGGTGGCCCACGAGGACGGTCCGGGCCGGCTGGTGGTGATGGTGACCCACAACTCCGATGCGGCCGCGGCCACCGACCGGGTGATCACGCTGCAGGACGGCCGGGTCGGTTCGGACGTCCTGGCGGTCGCCGGGTGAAACCCGGGGCCGCGATCACGGCAGCGGCCAGCAGGCTGCGGGTCTTCAGCCTGCGTGAGCTCGCCGTGCACCGCCGTCGCACGTTCGCGTCGGCGGCCGTAATTGCAGTCTCGGCAACGTATTTGGTGGGCATCTTCGGAATCTTCGGGTCGATCACCGGATCGGTCAGCCGGCTGGCCGACGGGATCGCCGGCGTCGCCGCGCTCGAGGTGTCCGGCATCACCGATGCCGGCTTCCCCGACTCGCTACTGGCCGAGGTGGCCGCGGTCCCAGGCGTCGCCACCGCGGCACCGATGATCCGCACTTCGGCCTCCACACCGTCGGGGCCGGTGCTGCTGCTGGGCGCCGATGCGAGCACCGCCGCCCTGGGCGGTGCCCTGAAGGACGCGTTGCAACGGCCGGTGCAGGCGTTGTCCGCGACGCCGTCCGGCGTTCAGGTCGGACCCCGCGTCGGCTTCGCCAAAGGCCAGGCATTTCAACTGGGTTCGGCTTCGGTCACCGTCACCGAGGTGCTCGCCGGCAAGCAGTATGCGGACCTCAACGGCGGACACTACGTCCTAGCGCCACTGGCGTTGGCGCAGAACGTCACCGGCCGCTCCGGCCAACTCGACTCGATACTGATCACCCCGAAGCCGGGCACCGACCTCGGCGCCGTTCGCGGCGCGGTCACCGACGCCGTGCACGGCCGCGCGATCGTCGCGGCCCCAAGCTTTCGTGCGGCCCGGGCCGGTGACGGCGTGAAGCTGATGAACTACATGGCCCTGCTGGGCGCCGCGGTTGCCTTGGTGGTCGGCGCGTTCTTGATCTACACCACGATGACGATGGCCATCACCGCGCGCCGGCCGGTCATCTCAATGCTGCGCGCGATCGGCGGCCGGCGCCCCACCATCGTCGGCGACATGCTCGCGGAGGCCGCGATTCTCGGCCTGATCGGCGGGGCCGTCGGGTCCGGCATGGGAATTGCGGCGGGCCACATCGCGATTGGCCGGTTGCCTGCGGCGGTGACGCAGGGGCTCGAGGCCCGCGTCGAGTATTGGCTGCCCGGCTACGCGTTACCGCTGGCGTTGGCGGTGACGACGCTGACGAGCGTGGCGGCCGCGGCGATGGCGGGCCGGCAGGTGTACAAGGTTTCGCCGATCGAGGCGCTGGCGCCGGTGGGGGCTTCGGCGGCCGACGCCGTGCCGCGGTGGCTGCGCACCGCCTGTGGCGTTGGTGCGGTCGCGGTGTTCGCGGTGTCGACGTGGGTCGTCACCGGTCAGCGGGGCAGCTACGCCGTAGTCGCGATGGCCGCCGTATTAGGCGCCGAGCTCGCGCTGGGGTTCGCGCTCACCGTGCCCATCGTCAACGCCACGGCGGCGACGGCGCGAATGTTCGGATCGGTCGGGGAGCTCGCGGCGGCGACGATCCAGCGCGCGCCGCGCCGGGTCTGGGCGACCATGATGACCGTGCTCATCGGGGTGCTCACCACCGTCGTGATCACCGGTACGAACGCCGACATGATCCGCTCGGCGCGGGACATCTTTTCCCCGGTCGCCGATGCCGACGTGTGGGTGAGCGCGGACGCTCCCGACAGTTACCCCACCGACGTTCTGCCGCAAGGACTCGGCGACAAGGTCGCCGCGGTACCCGGCGTCGCGCAGATCGTCGAGGGCGCATACGGATTCGCCGTCGTCGGCGGCACCCGCATCCTGCTCGACGGGTTCTCCGCCGGCAGCCACGATGCGCTATTGCGCGCGCTCGACGAGCGGGTGCGCACCGAGGTGCTCGACGGGCGCGGTGTGGTGCTCACGCAGAATCTGGGCGCGGTCCTGCACGTCCGGGCCGGCGACCAACTGCGGCTGCTGACACCGCACGGCCCGCGGGAGACGAAAGTGCTTGCGCTGGTGCCGTTCTTCTCGACCGTCATCGGCACCGTGGGAATCGACCTCGAACACATGCGGGCGTGGTTCGATCGCCCGGCGGCGACGACTCTGCAGATCGCCGCGGCCCCCGGCGTGGATCGGCAGCGGCTGCTGGCCGGCGTCCGCGCGGTGGTGCCGGCGCCGAACCACGTGTACGACGGTCCCGCGGCACTGGCGGGGCTTCAGGCTCCGCTGCATCAGAGCATGTTCATCGCCAACGCGGTGTGGATCATCGTCGTGGCGGTGGCCGCGGTCGCACTGCTCAACACGTTGACGCTGTCGGTGATTGAACGCCGCCGCGAGATCGGGGTGCTGCGCGCGATGGGATCCAGCCGGCGGTTCGCCTTGCGGATGGTCCTCGCCGAGGCGGCCGGAATCGGCCTTGTCGGCGGGGTTTTCGGCCTTGCGCTCGGACTGCTGGATCAGTGGCTGTTCAGCCGCATCAGCGGGGCCATCATGAATTTCGAAGTCGGCTTCCGGCTGAGCCCGCTGGCGCTCGCCTTCACGCTCGGGGCGCTGGCGATCAGCCTGCTCGGCTCGGTGCCACCGGCACGGCGCGCGGCGCGGCTCAACATCATCGAGGCGGTCAGCGTCGATTGAGGGTGGCGAATCCCTGCAGATGGGGTTTGCACGGGAAGGGCACCGGCGTTCGCGGAATGCTGCGCAGCGCGGTGGTATCGAATCCGGCCGCGGCGATCGAGTCGAGGGTTCGGCGGTTGGGCTCACAACCGCCGGCCAGCCACGACCACGGCTTGGCGATCAGGTCTTGGAACCGGCCCATCGCGCCGTCCCCGCGCACGTGCTCGAGGACCACCAGCCTGCCCCCGGGCAGCAGCACGCGCCGGATCTCACCGAGGGTGGCGGCCACATCGTCCACCGAACACAACACCAAACCGATGTGCACTGAATCGAAAGAGTTGTCCGGGAACGGGATTGACTCGCCATTTCCCGCCACGATGTCGACCGAGACGTCGCGGCGCCCGGCGAGCTTGGCGGCCATCCGCCGAAACGCCATGTCGGGTTCCACGGCGGCGACCGATGTCACCGCGGCGGGCAGGAACCTCAGGTCGGTGCCCGGGCCCAGGCCGAGCATCAACAGCCGCCCGGTTGCGTTGCTCATCGCCTCCCGCCGATAGCGGTGGTAGAACAGCCGATCGAACACCGGCTGACCGAATCGATAGACATACGGGAACAGGAGATTTCGGGGGGTCATGTGCTGTCCAAATCCATTCGGTACGGCGGATATTCGTCGCGCATCAAAGACACGTACACCGCGACCCGGTATCGCCAACGCACCATGCCCATCAGGAGATCGAAGATGCCCCGCGGGATCGTCCCGGTGCACAACAACGTCAGCGCGGAGATGAGACACAGCACCTGCAGTGGCGCCTCCATCGACCAGCACAGCACGACCTGGGGGATCGCCAGCAGCCACTTCACCAGCACCCGCCGGTTGTTCAGCCGGTCCGGATAGTCGACGTGCAGGTCGCCGGGGTAGTCGGGTCGAGATGCGAGCGTGAAGGGCGGGTACTTGTCGGTGCTGTTCATCGGGAACCGGTAGTTCATCACCCGCCACGACCAGCGCAACACCCCGACGTTGAAATCGAAGAGCGGCCGCGGATATCGCCCGGTGCACAAGATCGCAACCCCGGCGGCGACGGTCGAGAGCGGATACACCAGGTAGAGCGCGATCAGAATCGGATAGTGCGGCAAGGCCAGCACGCACCACTTCAACAGCCAGAGCCAGCGCGAGGGTGAGTCGAAATCGCCTCGCACTCTGACGGAATCGGCCGGATCGTTCATGGGGGTGACGGGATCGTCGCCGCTACCCCCAGATTTCGGCTGATTTGCGCGGACATCCGGCGGTGGCTCGTCAGGCGCAGGAACGTCGTCAGCGCCGAGGCCTGCAGCCGGTCCGAGACCAGTGCGGCCGGCCTCAGCACGAGTTCACCGTGCGAAACCGGCAGCGACGCAACCCAGGACACGGCCATGACTTTGCGTCGCCGGGTCTTCTCGTACCAGCGCAGCGCACGCGGAACATCGGCGCCCCCGCCCGTCGTCCGGAAGTCGGCCAGCGCCTTGCACAGCACCATGGTGTCGAGCAGCGCCTGGTTGGTCCCCTGCGCCAGGGTGGGCGGCATCGTGTGCGCGGCATCGCCGAGCAACGTGACCGGGCCCCGGCCCCCACGCGGTATCGGGTGCCGGAAATGCGGGAACGGCGAGCGGGCCAAATCGTCGTCGGTCAACGTCGCGAGCACTCGATCGACCGAGTCGGACCATCCGGAGAAATGCGACCGGATCATCTCGATCGGACGCTGCGGTCGGATGAAGTCATACGACCACGGCAGGTCGAACCACCACTGCACGTCGGTGCCGCCGGCCGGCCACAGGCCGAGGTTGCCGCGCGCACCGATGATCATGAGCGCGGCATCGGAGTCCGCGATCTCCGGGGCGGCGGCCAGCCCCTGCCAGCTGCACCAGCCGGTGGGTTTCGCGCTTTGCGCGCCAACGTGATCGCGCACCACCGAATGCAGACCGTCGGCACCGATCAACACGTCCCCCACTGCCGCGCTGCCATCACCGAAGTCGACGCGGACCCCGTTTGCCGTGCCGCCCAACGCGATCGCCCGACAGTTGCACCGGATGCGCTCTGCGTCAAACCCATCGAGGAGCCGGTCCAGCAGAACGCGACGCGGAACCATCCGGACGGGCGCGCCCAGGCGGCGCACCATCGCGGTCACGTCCAGGGTGGCGACCCGGCGACCCGTCGACGTCAAGGCCCGCACGGTCGCCAGCGGCCGGCCGGCCCCGTCCATGTCGACACCCAGCTGGTTGAGCACCGTCTCGCCGTCGGACCAGATCGTCACCGCGCCGCCGGCCGCCCGCACATCGGGCCGCCGCTCGAACACGGTGACGTCGTGTCCGTCGCGCAGCAATCCCCGGGCGACGGAGATGCCGGCGACACCGGCGCCCACAACGAGCACCCGAAGCGGACGCGCGCAGCCGGACACGCTGGCTCCGATCGTTCTACAAAGAGCGTTGCAACAGCACCTGGCCGCTATCGACGGAAACCACCTGCACGGCGGCGATCTGGTCGACCGGGGTCGAGATGGCACCCGCGGGCGTCGCGGTGTGGCCGGGCACGGCCACCCACGTCGCCAACCGGGTCTGGCTGCCGTCACGGCCCACCACCACCATCGCGAGCGTGTCATGGTGCGCGTTCAACGGAGCCAGGCACACGCAGCGCAGGTTGATGGACGTACCCCAGTGCTGGCTGCTGACCGCGACCGTCGAGGTCAGCAGGCTGGTGCCCACCTGCGCCATCGGCTCCGACGACGCAGTCACCTGCTGGGACGGAGTCGACGACCACCCCTCGAGACCGACGAACACCCCGATAGCCAACACCGCGGCCGCGGCCGCCGACGCCACCCAGGTCACCACCCGGGTGCGGCGCCGGCGCCAGCGAACCGTCGCCAGCAGGGACGGCAGCAATTCGGGAGACATCTCCGGAGCCGGACCGGATTGGTCGATCGCGGCCACCTCGTCACGGTCCAGCTGTGACAACAGGGCGGGCACACCACTGAGATCGGCGACGGCCGCCCGGCAAGCCGGGCAGTGCGCCATGTGCGTCTCGAATTCGCGGCGCTCCGCGGCCGACAAAGATCCCAACACGTATGCGGCATCCCACATCGCGTAGCGGTCTTCTGGAGGGCCGAGATCCTGCACCGGCGTCCTCATTTCATCCATTCTTCTCACCCCTCAAGCTTTCGGAGCCCGTCATCGGGTTACTCCGAGTTCCTGCAGAGTGAGTCGCAACGCCCGCACGGCATAGTGTAGTCGCGACTTCACTGTTCCCTCGGCGATGCCGAGGTCTGCGGCAATCTGTGTGGTGGTCCATCCGCGGTAGTAGGACCGTTCGATCACTGCTCGGTGCTCGGCGGACAACTGGGCCATCGCGTCCGCTATCAGCAACCGGTCCAGCGCCGCGTTGACCTCATCCGGCGTGGACTGTTCGGGCGCCCCCGATACGTCTGTGGAGCCGACGACGTTGCGAAACCGCGCGCTGCGGCGGTCGTCGATGATCATGTTGCGGGCGACGGTGAACAACCACGCCCGCGCCGAGCGCTCGGTGTCGCCGACGACTTCGGGGTGCTGCCAAGCCCGCAGCAACGTCTCCTGCACCACGTCCTCGGACTGGCTCGCGTCCCCGGTCAGCCGCAGCGCGTAGCGCCACAGCACCGCGGCGTGTTCGTCGTAGAGCCCCTTGATCAGAGCGGCCTCGGCAGCGCCGGACGCCCTGGTGCCAGCCACACGAGCCACTCGATCACCTCCGACTCCTGAAACGAGGCGAGTGGGTGTTCGGTTCAATGGCCCCGATCAATGGCCCCGATCAATGGCCCCGATCAATGGGCCCCGACCAATGGCCCCGACCAACTACACCCGGCTTTGCCGCGCTTGCGGTCGCGGCTAGTTCAAGGCTAGCCAGACTACAAAGCCGAGGTCAGGATGCGTGGCCCGGTGTCGGTGACGGCGACGGTGTGCTCCCAGTGCGCAGCGCGCGACCCGTCGACGGTGACGACCGTCCACTGGTCGTCGAGCACCGCGGTCTTGCCGGTTCCCAGCGTCAGCATGGGTTCGATGGCCAGCACCGACCCGGCGGCCAGCAGGGGTCCCCGGCCGGGAGATCCCTCGTTGGGCAGGAAGGGGTCCATGTGCATCTGCCTGCCGATGCCGTGGCCGCCGTAGCCCTCGACGATCCCGAACGCCCGCGAATGGCGGGCCGCGGCGTCGCGCGTGCCCATCTCGATGGCGTGCGACACGTCGGTCAGCCGATTACCGGGCACCATCGCCGCGATCCCGGCCTCCAGCGATTCCCTGGTCGCCTGGGACAACGCTTCGTCGGCCGCGCACAGCGTCCCGACCCCGAAGGTGATCGCGGCGTCGCCGTGCCAGCCGTCCAGCACCGCGCCGCAGTCGATGGAAACCAGGTCACCGGACGCCAGGATCTCGGCGGCCGAGGGAATCCCGTGCACCACCCGCTCGTTGACGGACGCGCAGATCGACGCGGGGTAACCGTGATAGCCCAGGAACGACGGCACCGCGCCGGCGTCCCGGATGACCGATTCGGCGATCTCGTCCAGGCTGAGCGTCGACACCCCGGAGCTCGCGGCCGCGCGGACTGCCTGCAGCGCGGCCGCGACCACCGCGCCCGCCGCGGCCATGGCGTCGAGTTCGCCGACGGTGCGCTGCGGGACCACCTTGCGACTCCGCAGCCGCGCCAGCGGGTTCATTCCTACTTGCCCAGCGCCTGCAGCGCGCGGGCGAACACTTCGTCCATGGTGCCGATGGCGTCGACCGTCTTGAGTTCGTGGCTGTAGTAATCCAGCAGCGGTGCGGTCTCGTCGCGGTAGACCTTCATCCGGTTCAGGATGACGTCGTCGGTGTCGTCGGCACGGCCGCGGCCCTTGAGCCGTTGCAGCAACTCGTCTTCGGACACCCGGAACTCCAGCACCGCGTCGATGTCGGTGCCGCGGCGTCCGAGCATGTCGTGCAGTGCCTTGGCCTGCTCCGCCGACCGCGGAAAGCCGTCCAGAATGAACCCCTTGGCCGCGTCCGGGTCGCTCAGCCGGTCGTCGACGAGCTGGTTGGTCAGCTCCGAGGGCACCAGGTCGCCCGCGTCCAGATAACGCTTGGCCTCCAAGCCCAGTTTGGTCCCGTTCTCGATATTGCTCCGGAACAGCTCACCGGTGGAGATGTGCGGGATCCCAAGTTTTTCGGAGAGCTTCTCGGCCTGCGTCCCCTTGCCCGCCCCCGGCGGACCCAGCAAAACGACTCTCACTTGAGGAACCCTTCATAGTTGCGCTGCATGAGCTGGCTCTCGATCTGCTTGACCGTATCCAAGCCCACGCCAATCATGATCAAAACCGCGGTGCCGCCGAACGGCAGATTCTGGACCGCGCCGCCATTGCCGATCTGCAAGAACAAGTTGGGCAGCACCGAAATGGCGCCGAGGTAGATCGAACCCGGCAGGGTGATCCGGCTCAGCACGAAACGCAAGTAGTCGGCGGTCGGCTTGCCCGGCCGGATGCCCGGAATGAACCCGCCGAACTTCTTCATCTCGTCGGCACGCTCGTCGGGGTTGAACGTGATCGACACGTAGAAGTACGTGAAGAAGATGATCAGCCCGAAGTAGATGCTGATGTAGATGGGGTCGCTGGGGTCGGACAGATAGCTGCCGACGAACTTGTCCCACCAGCTGTTGCCGACGCCTCCGCTGCCGCTGCGGATCAGCTGGGTGACCAGGTGCGGGATGTAGATCAGCGAAGACGCGAAGATGACCGGGATAACACCGGCCTGGTTGACCTTGAGCGGCAGGTACGTCGAGGTCCCGCCGTACATGCGCCGGCCCACCATGCGCTTGGCGTACTGGACCGGGATCCGGCGCTGGCCCTGCTCGACGAAGACCACGCCGACGATGATGACCAGCGCGGCGACCAGGACGGCGGCGAAGACCATGCCGCCGCGGCTGTCCAGGATCGACTTGCCCTCGGCCGGGATGCGCGCCGCGATACCGACGAAGATCAGCAGCGACATGCCGTTGCCGATGCCGCGCTCGGTGATCAGCTCACCCATCCACATCACTAGCGCCGCGCCGCTCGTCATCACCAGGACGATGACGACGAGGGTGAAGATGCTCTGATCGGCGATGATGTCCAGCGAGCAGCCCTGTAGCAGGCCGCCGTTGGCCGCCAGGGCCACAATGCTGGTGGCCTGCAGGATCGCCAGCGCGATGGCCAGGTAGCGGGTGTACTGCGTCATCTTGGCCTGGCCGGATTGGCCTTCCTTGCGCAGCTCCTCGAACCGCGGGATGACCACCGTGAGCAGCTGCACGATGATGCTGGCGGTGATGTAGGGCATCACCCCCACCGCGAACACGGTGAGTTTGAGCAGCGCACCACCTGAGAACAGGTTGATCAGCGAATAGATCTGTCCGGCCGCGCCGCCGCTGGCCTCTTTGATGCACTGCTGGACGTTCGGATAGTTGACGCCAGGGGACGGTAGCGCGGCGCCGACCCGGTACAAGACGACGATGCCAAGCGTGAAGAGGATCTTCCGTCTCAGGTCGACTGTCCGCAGCGATGAGATGAAAGCGGAAAGCAACTCTTCCTCCTGCGCAGCCGGGGGTTTCTCGCATCACGCGCCCAACACCCGCAGGCCAGGACGTACGGCGTCGCGCGTCAAACCGTGTACGAGACTAACAGCTGGTTTGCCCGCATCTGGTCAGGGCCTTTGCGGCGGTCCCGGGGAAGGCCCCTCGGGGTGCCATTAACCGGGTGTTCGCACCCCCCCGCAACGCGCCCGAAGAAACACAGGAAGCCGTAAGCCGCGCGGCGTAGAGTTCCCCTGACTCGTTGCATTTGCTAAATAACTTGGGAGCAGCATGACACGCACTGACCAAGACAGCTGGGACTTGGCCTCCAGCGTCGGTGCGACGGCCACGATGGTCGCCGCGGCGCGCGCACTGGCGAGCGAGGGCACCCACCCGATCATCAACGACCCCTTCGCCGCGCCCCTGGTGCGCGCGGTCGGGCTGGATTTCTTCCGGCGCCTGGTCGACGGCGAGGTGACCGAATCCGAGTCCTATGAGGGCGGCGGGAAGGACCTGGGGCTGGAGACCGACTCCATCGCCGTGCGCACCCGCTTCTTCGATGACTTCTTCCTCAACGCCGCCCGCGACGGGGTTCGCCAGGCGGTGATCCTCGCGGCCGGCCTCGACGCCCGCGCCTACCGGCTGAGCTGGCCGCCCGGGAGCGTGGTCTACGAGGTCGATCAGCCCGCCGTCGTCGAGTTCAAGAGCACCACCATGTCCGACCTGGGTGCCGCCCCGGCCGCGGAACGGCGCACGGTCAGCATCGATCTGCGTGAGGACTGGCCGGCCGCGTTGCGCGACAGCGGCTTTGACGTCACACAGCCGACGTCGTGGAGCGCCGAGGGCCTGCTGATGTACTTGCCGCCCGACGCCCAGGACCGGCTCTTCGACAACATCACCGAGCTCAGCGCCCCCGGCAGCAAGTTGGCCACCGAATACCACCCCGACACCGCCGGCACGACGATGTCGCAACGCGCCCAGGAGTTCAACGACAGGTGGGCCAAAGTCGGCTGCGACATCGACCTGTCGGGCCTGTTCTTCGACGGCGAACGCAGCAACGTCGTGGACTACCTCACCGGTAAGGGCTGGCAGGTGGCCTCCCGGCCGCGCCGCGAGCTGTTCGGCGAGTATGGCTTGCAATTCCACGATGACGAGGCGATGGCGCAGTTCCGCAACATCGTCGCCGTGACCGCGACGCTGACCGGGAAGGGTGCCGCATGACACGCACCGACCAAGACACCTGGGACCTGGCCTCCAGCGTGGGGGCGACCGCGACCTGGGTCGCGGCCTGCCGGGCGCTGGCCAGCAAGCGGCCCGACGCACTGATCGACGATCCCTACGCGGATCCGCTGGTTCGCGCGGTGGGTGCGGATTTCTTCATCCGCGTGCTCGACGGCGAAATCACCGATGAGACAGGCGGTCTCGATCCCGACGCGGACCCCGACGTGGAGCACAACCTGGCGCGGATGGTCAACATGATGGCCGTACGCACCCGGTATTTCGACGACTTTTTCACCGCGGCGACCGCGGCCGGTATCCGCCAGGTCGTCATCCTGGCTTCCGGGCTGGACTCGCGCCCCTACCGGCTGGCCTGGCCCGAGGGCACCGTCGTGTACGAAGTCGACCAACCGGCGGTCATCGAGTTCAAGACCGCCGCGTTGTCGGAGCTGGACGCCCAGCCCACCGCCGAGCGCCGAACCGTCGCGGTTGATCTGCGCGACGATTGGCGCAGCGCGCTGCGGCAAGCCGGCTTTGACGAAACGAAGCCGGCGGCGTGGAGTGCCGAAGGCCTGCTGATGTATCTGCCGCCGGAAGCCCAGGACCGGTTGTTCGACGCCGTCACCGCGCTGAGCGCCCCCGGCAGCCGACTGGCCACCGAATACCACCACAACGGGATCCCGTTGCTGGAGAAGCGCGCCAAAGCAATGGCCAAGCGCTGGGGACGATTCGGCTTCGACACCGACGTGTCCACGCTCGTCTATCGCGGTGAGCGCACCCCCGCAGCCGATTACCTCAGCGCCCACGGCTGGCAGATCTCGGCGCGCACCCGCGCCGATCAGTTCGCTGACGCCGGGCTGTCCGTACCGCCGGGCGAAAGCCTCAAAGCACTGCAGAACAGCATCTCGGTGACCGCCGTCCGGCAGTAGCGCTCAGGGATTGGCCGCCGGTGCGCGCACCACCATCGGCACCGCGGGGAAACACCACGCCATCTCCGAGCGCGACTTGCGCAGCGCGGCGGTGCCGTAACCCCGCTTGCGGTAGTCGGGGTGAATCCAGATCCGGACATCGACCTCGCCGCGCACCAGCTCGCCGAACACCATGCCGACCTTCTCGCCGGAGTCGATGGCGACGAACCACGCGGCCTCTTCGTCGTCGACCCGGCCCAGCGCGGCTTTGATCTCGTCGTCGAGGTTGCCCGCCTGCCCACCGGATCCGTCGCCCGACACGCCACCCATGTCCTCGGTGCGCACGCCGAAGATGTCGCGGTCCTCGCTCGCGGAGAACGGCCGGAGCTCGAGGGTGTCCCCGGAGCTCGCCGGACGCTCGCCCAGGGTGAAGCTCAGCTGCTTGTTCAGGTCCTCCAGCTCGGCCTGGATCGTCCTGCGCGAATCCTTGGTGAGTCGGTCGAAGGACAAGCCGAACACCGCTTCGGCACCCGTGCGCGACGTGCCGAGCAAACCGGCGATGGCCCTGACGGCCTCCGCGTTGTTGTCGGCCTCCACGATCAGGTCGAGCACTTCGTGCCGTCGTTCGAGGGCTTTCAACAGTGCGTCGGCGATTTCGCGGCGGGCGGCTTTGCGGTCCTGGTCGGTCATTGCACCAGCCTAGAACGGCGGGGGTCCGACCGCGCTACATCTGCGGTTTCCCAGCTCCAAGAAGCGCCGGTACCGGTCGGAGACCGCGCTCGCCCAGGCGGGGTCGGGCTCGACGGTCCGTTCGGTGCGCACCCATCGGGCGGCGTCGGCGATCGTCGTCTCCAGGCCGGCCGCCATCCGTGCCAGAAAGGCCGCCCCCAGCGCGGCCCCTTCCGCCACCCCGGACACCTCGACCGGACGCCCGGTGGCGTCGGCGATGGCCTGCAACCACGGCCCCACCCGGGTGCCGCCGCCGGTGGCCACGACGCGCGACACCGGCGCCCCGCTGAGCTCGATGAGCTGGCGGACCACGAATCCGGACGCCTCGTAGGCGGCCCGCCGCAGCGCGGCGGCGTCGTGGGTCAGGTCCAGAGCCTCCAGCATGCCCCTGCGGTCCGGGTCGTGGTACGGGGTTCGCTCGCCGCGCAGATAGGGCGACCACACCGGGACGCGCGCGGGTTCGACGGCGGCCGGATCTGCCTGTGCCACAACGCGATCCACCCAGCCCAGGAACAGCCCACCGGCGTTGCTGGCCCCGCCGATCTGGCTCTTGCCCGGCGTGGTGTGCGGAATGGTCCACAGGCCGGGCATCTGCCGGGCCTCGGCGATGGTCGTCCACACGATCAGCGTGGTGCCGCACATCACCAGCACGTCGCCGTCGTGGTCGGCACCGGCGACGATCTGTTCGCACAGCGCATCGATGGCGCCGGTGGCCAGCGCGGCATCGGTGCCCCGCACCTGCCCGACGAGGGCCCCCATGCTCTCCACCCGCGGCATCTGCCCGACGGTCGCGCCGCGCTCGGCGCATGCGTCGGGATTCCAGCCGGTCCCGTCGAACAAGGGGAACGCCGTGGCGGCGGTCGCGATGTCGATCACCGCCTCGCCCGCCAGCGCGTGGTTGGCCACCGCCGGCGCCGGCCAGTAGCCGGCGGCGCCCGGGGCCTGCGCGGCCGTCCAGCGCAGGAACTCGGCGGCCTCGCCCAGGGCGGGCAGCGGCTGCGTGTCACCCCCGGGCGTGCGGCCCCGGCCGTCGCCGTAGAGCAGACCCGGCGTGATGGGCGTGCCGGTGTCGTCGACGGCGGTGATCGACGGCACCATCGCCGAGACGGCCACCGCCGCGACGCCGGGTTGGTCGATCAGTTCGTGCAAGGCCGCCGACGGCCCACGCCGCCACGCCGCATCGGCGTCGTGCTCCAGCCGGTCGGGTGCCGGCACCCGCAGCTCGTGGGGGATGCGCACGCGGGCAGCCACGTTGCCGTCGACGTCGGCGGCTATCGCCTTGACCGCGGTGCTGCCGACGTCGATGCCGATTGTGACGTCTTTGCGTGACACGGGCGTCACCGTACGCCAGCATTGGCACTCGTGACGTCCAAACCACGCGCCTTGGTGACCGCCCCGCTGCGGGGGCCGGGCTTCGCCAAACTGCGTGAGCTGGCCGACGTGGTGTACGACCCCTGGATCGAGCAGACCCCGCCGCGCATCTACAGCGCCGAGCAGCTGGCCGAGCGGATCACCGGCGAAGCCGCCGAAATCGTGGTGGTGGAAAGCGATTCGGTGCGCGGCCCGGTGTTCGAGCAGGGCGTGCGGGTGATCGCGTCCACCCGCGGCGACCCCAACAACGTCGACATCGCCGGCGCCACGGCCGCCGGCATCCCGGTGCTGAACGCCCCGGCCCGCAACGCCGATGCCGTCGCCGAGATGACGGTCGCCCTGCTGCTGGCCGCCACCCGGCACCTGCTAGCCGCGGACGCGGATATGCGCAGCGGCAACATCTTTCGTGACGGCAGCATCCCGTATCAGCGGTTCCGCGCCGCCGAGATCGCCGGACTCACCGCCGGGCTGGTGGGCCTGGGTGCCGTCGGCCGTGCGACACAATGGCGGCTGTCCGGGCTGGGCCTGCGGGTCATCGCGCACGACCCCTACAACCCCGATGCCCGGCACAGTCTCGACGAGCTGCTGAGCGAGGCCGACGTGGTCTCGCTGCACGCCCCGGTCACCGAAGACACGGCCGGCATGATCGGCGCGCGGGAGTTCGCGGCCATGCGCGACGGCGTGGTCTTCCTCAACACCGCCCGCGCCCAGCTGCACGACACCGATGCCCTGGTCCGCGCCCTGGCCGCGGGCAAGGTGGGCGCCGCCGGGCTGGACCACTTCGTCGGCGAACGGCTACCGGCCGATCACCCGCTGGTCGGCATGCCCAACGTGGTGCTGACGCCGCACATCGGCGGCGCCACCTTCAACACCGAGGCGCGCCAGGCGCAGATGGTGGCCGACGACCTGGAGGCGCTGCTGGGCGGCAACGCCCCCGCACATATCGTCAATCCGGAGGTGCTGGGGTCATGAAGTTCGTCGACAACCCGGAAACCGCGGTGCTGGACGCCGCCAAGGACATGTTGCGCCGCGGCCTGGTGGAGGGGACGGCCGGCAATATCTCGGCGCGGCGCGCCGACGGCGGCATCGTCATCACGCCGTCGTCGGTGGACTATCGCGACATGCAGCTCGACGACCTGGTGCTCGTCGACCCGGACGGCGCGGTGCTGCACGCCGCCGAGGGCCGGGCACCGTCGTCGGAGATGCAGCTGCACCTGGCCTGCTATCGGGCCTTCGATGACGTCGGCAGCGTCATCCACAGCCATCCGGTGTGGGCGACCATGTTCGCCATTGCGCACCAACCGATTCCGGCGTGTATCGACGAGTTCGCGGTGTACTGCGGTGGGGACGTCCGGTGCAGCGAGTACGCCGCGTCCGGCACCGCCGACGTCGGGGCCAACGCCGTGAATGCGCTCGACGGCCGGGGCGCCGCGCTGATCGCCAACCACGGGCTGGTCGCGGTGGGACCGCGACCCGACAAGGTGCTGCACATCACCGCGCTGGTCGAGCGGACCGCCCAAATCGTCTGGGGTGCACGCGCTCTCGGTGGCCCGGTGCCGATCCCGGAGGACGTCAACCGCAACTTCGCGTCCGTCTACGGCTACCTGCGCGCCAACACCTGATGTGCCCGGTCCGCTTCGGCCACGCGGGCGTGGCCCGAGTGCTGGAACTTCAATTCGACCTGGGGACATGCCTTTTCCCGCAGACGCCGCCGTCAGGTTGGCAACACAATGCCGACCTGCTGGTGCCGGACTTCTTCGACCCCTCGACCGATCAGTGGCACATCGCGATCCAAAGCTGGGTCATCGAGGTCGACGGGCTGACCGTCGTCGTGGACACCGGAGTCGGCAACGACCGCCAACGCCCGCACATGCCGGCTCTGGATCACCTGAACACCGCATTCCTGCCCGCGCTACGGTCCGCGGGCATCGACCCCGACGCCGTCGACGTGGTGGTCAACACTCACATCCACTCCGACCACGTCGGGTGGAACACCATGCTGCGCAACGACATCTGGGTGCCGACGTTTCCCAACGCCCGATACCTGGTGCCGGCCGCCGACTACCGCCACTTCGCGCCCGACGGCCCCGCCGCGCGGCGGACGCCGCGCAGCGAAGAGGAAGCGGCCCAGCAGCGCGGTGACCAGCTGGTGTTCGCCGACAGCGTTGCGCCCGTCGATGCGGCCGGGCAGCTCGTGCAATGGTCGGACGACTATCAGCTGAGCCGGTCACTGCGGCTGCGGCCCGCACCCGGGCACACGCCGGGCTCGTCGGTGCTGTGGCTGGATGCGGGCGAGCCGGCGATCTTCGTCGGCGATCTCACCCACAGCCCGCTGCAGCTGCGCCGGCCCGCCGACGCCTGCGCCTTCGACGTCGACGCGCCAGCCGCCGCGGTCACCCGCCGGCGGATATTCACCGAGGCCGTCCGGGCGAAGGCCGCCGTGATCCCGGCGCATTACCCCGGTCGCGGCGGGGCGACGATCCGCGCCGTCGCCGACCGATTCGACGTCGATGAATGGCTGGATTTCGAGCCACTCTGAGCATCCCCGAGCGTTACGGTTGACGCCATGCCGCCATACCGAGTGGTCCAGTGGTCGACCGGCAACATCGGCCGTCGGGCGCTCGGCGTCCTGCTCGACCGCGACAACTTCGACGTGGTCGGCGTTCACGCATTCGATCCGGACAAGGTGGGCCGCGACGCCGGGGTGCTGGCCGACCGGCCCCCGATCGGTGTGGCCGCAACCTCCGATGCCGACGCGTTGATCGAGCTTGCGCCGGACTGCGTGAACTACATGCCCCGCGCCATCGACTACGAGCTGGTGCTCAGGATGCTGCGCTCGGGCATCAACGTCGTCACGACGGGAGACTTCCTGACCGGCACCCATCACCCAACCGAACTCCCGGCGCTCGAGGAGGCGGCCCAACAGGGCCAGGCCACCTTCCTGGGCACCGGCTTCGAGCCGGGCTTCATCAACGTCGTCGCCGGCTTTCTCACCGGCGCCTGCCGAGAGGTCCACAACGTCAAGCTCGTCGAAACCTTGGACTGCACCACCTATCCCGTATGGGAGGTGTGGCGAGTGCTCGGGTTCGGCAAACCACCCCGCGAGCCGGTGACGCACATCGATCCGGCGACGCAGCGGTACGGCCTCGGCTACTTCGAGACGCTGGACATGATCGCCGCCATGCTCGGCGTCGAACTCGAGTCCAAGGACGCGTTCGTCGAGCCCGCGGTGCTGACCCGGGATCTGAATCTGGGGTGGGTGGACTTCGCGGCCGGCACCATCGGCGGCCAGCGCCGCACCTACCGCGGCCAGCGCGGTGGTCGCCCGGTGGTCGAGCTGGCCATCTGCTGGACCATGAGCGACGACGCGCTCGACCCGCAATGGACCGATCCCAAGGGTTTCAGCGTGGTGATCGAAGGCCGGCCACGCGTCGACGCGACGATCCGGTTCGGCAACCCCGGCGAGGACGTGATGACCGTGTTGATGGACAGCACCGCGGTTGCGGCCGTCAACGCCATACCGTTCGTTTGTGAGGCCCAACCGGGCGTCATCACCCCGATCGACCTGCCCATCACCGGGTCCCACGGCGCGCTGACGGTCTGACGGCTAGCGCTGGTCGAAAGCCACCTTGACCGCGCCACTTTCGGCCTGATTGGCGAGCACCCCGAAGGCGTCGCGCCACTGCTCCAGCCCGAACGTATGAGTGAGCATGGGGCGCAAGTCAATCCGCTGAGCACCGGCCAGATCGAGGTAGTGGGCGATGGCGTGCTTGCGCTGCCCGTCGACCTCCTCGATCCCGAAGGCGTTGGAGCCGACGAGGGCGATCTCCTTGAAGTACAACGGACTCCACTCCCACCGGCCGGGGGCATGGACACCGGCCTTCACCAAGGTCCCCCGCGAGCGCAGCACCCGGACCCCGAGTTCGAATGTCTCGGGCTTGGCGATGGTGTCGTAGACGACGTCGATGGCGCCGGGGTGAGCCATCGGCAGACCCCGCAGCGGCCGGTGCAGCCGGCCACCGCCCCAGGCGACGAGTTCTTCGATGAGGGCCGCGCGCGGTTCGTGGGCGAGCACTTTGGCCGCGCCGAACCGCCGGGCCAGCTCCGCCTGCGCCGCGAAGCGCGCCACCACCGCGACGGCCACGTCGGGATACAGCGCCCGCAGGATCGCGACCGCGCACAACCCGAGCGAGCCGGCCCCGTACACCAGCGCGGAGCCCGAGCGGGGCGGCGGGTGGCGGGTGATCGCGTGCAGGGACACCGAGAACGGGTCGGCGAACATCGCCATCTCGTCGGGAATCGAGTCCGGAACCCCGAACAGCATGCTGTCGTGGGCGGGCATCAACTCGGCGTAGCCGCCTGTCACGTCGGCCGACACACCGGTATGGATGCCGGGTTTGAGGTCGCCGTCGGCGAAGCTCCAGCACAGGCTGTAATCGCCGACTTCACAAGCGGGACAAGGCGGTTGGATGCCTCGCGGTCCGCACGACAGCCACGGGTTGAGCACCACCCGCTCCCCCACCTGCAGCCCCCGCGCCCGGGGTCCCAGCGCCACCACGTCGGCGACCACTTCGTGGCCCATGACTTGCGGAAACGAACAGAGGGCGGCCATGGCGTTGTCGCCGTCGCCCTCACCGAAATCCATCAGGATCTGCTTGGAATCCGACCCGCAGATGCCGGTCAGCCGCGGCCGGGTGAGCACCCAGTCCTCGTGCGGCAGTTGCGGATCCGGCAATTCGCGCAGCGCGGTCGGGGTCCGGGCCAGGTTGCGGGTCAGCGGGTTGGCATCATCGGGGACCTCGACGAGTTCCGGTGGCACGCCGAAGACCAGCGCCTTCATCGGGCCGCACCCCGTCCCGACCAGGCACCCGCGATGAGCACCCGTTGACCAGCCGCCGCGTACGCCATCAGTACAGGTTGCCGCGAATCGCGGGAAGCGTACAGTGGGGGAAGCTTGTTATATCGGCTAAATATTAGATTGGCTACCTCCGATAGGGGCACACACATGACTTCCACCAGGTACGAAGGCGACACCTGGGACCTGGCGTCGAGCGTCGGGGTGACCGCGACAATGGTCGCGGCCGCCCGCGCCATGGCTACCCGCGCCGACAACCCACTGATCAGCGACCCCTTCGCCGAGCCGCTGGTCAAGCTAGTCGGCGTGGACCTGCTGTCCCGGCTGGCCACCGGCGAGCTGGATCCCGCCGAGCTGAACGACGTGCACGACGGCGCCGCGGGGTCCGCCGGGGCGATGTCGCGGATGGCCGACAACATGGCGGTCCGCACCAAGTTCTTCGACGAGTTCTTCCTGGACGCGACGAACGCGGGCATCAAGCAGGTCGTGATCCTGGCTTCCGGTCTCGACGCCCGCCCGTACCGGCTCGCGTGGCCGGCCGGGACGGTGGTCTACGAGGTGGACCAGCCGAAGGTCATCGAATTCAAGACCCGCTCGCTGGCCGATCTGGGCGCCGCCCCCACCGCCGAGCGCCGAGTGGTGGCCGTCGATCTGCGCGAGGACTGGCCCTCCGTGCTGCGCGCCGCCGGGTTCGATCCGGCCCAGCCGACCGCGTGGAGCGCCGAGGGCCTGCTCGGCTACCTGCCGCCCGACGCGCAGGATCGCCTGCTGGACACCATCACCGAGCTCAGCGCGCCGGGCAGCCGGCTCGCCACCGAAAGTGCGCCCAACCCCGAGCCCGGCGACGAGGAGAAGATGAAGGAGCGCATGCAGACGATCTCCGAGCGCTGGCGGACGCACGGTTTCGAGCTGGACATGGCGGGACTGGTCTACTTGGGTGATCGCAACGAAGCGGCGCCCTACCTAGCCGCCCGCGGTTGGCGGATGAACAGCGTCAGCATCCGGGAGCTGTTCGCGGCCAACGGAATCGACCCGCTCACCGACGACGACGTGCGCATGGGCGAGATGCTCTACACCAGCGGCACCCTGAGCGAGAAATAGGAGCTGACCCCCGATGACCACTGACACGGGCAGAACCGAGGGCGACAGTTGGGATTTGGCGTCCAGCGTGGGCGCGACGGCCACCATGGTCGCCGCGTCCCGCGCGCTTGCGTCCCAGGGACCGAACCCGCTACTCGACGATCCATTCGCCGACCCCCTGGTCCGCGCGGTGGGTCTGGCCCCCTTCGTTCGCATACTCGACGGGGAAGTCGATTTCGACGATGACCCACTGCTGAACCGCAAGACCCGGGCCGAACAGATGGCCGTACGGACCAGGTTCTTCGATGACTTCTTCGTGGGTGCCGCGAAAGACGGTGTGCGACAGGCGGTTATCCTCGCTTCCGGCCTCGACACCCGGGCCTACCGGTTGCAATGGCCGGCGGGCACGGTGGTCTACGAGATCGACCAGCCGCAGGTCATCGAATTCAAGACGAACACCCTGGCCGATCTCGGCGCCGCTCCGACCGCCGAGCGCCGGACAGTCGCCATCGATCTGCGCGAGGACTGGCCTGCGGCGTTGCGGGAGAGCGGTTTCGACACCACCCAGCCGACCGCGTGGAGCGCCGAGGGGTTGTTACCCTACCTGCCCCCCGATGCCCAGGATCGTTTGTTCGACAACATCGCCTCGATGAGCGCGCCGGGAAGCCGGCTCGCCACCGAGCACGTGCCCGACCCGAACGCATTCACCCAGGAGCGAGTGCAGCGCATCAGCGAGCGATGGCGGCGCGCCGGTTTCAATCTCGACGCCGCGGACCTGTTCTATCAGGGCGAGCGCAGTGTCGTCGTCGATTATTTAACCAATCACGGTTGGCAGGTGACGGCTCATCCCGTCAGGGAACTCTACGCGCGCAACGGCTTCGAGTTTCCGGAGGATGAGATGGCGGCCTTCGGCAACCTGAGTTACGTCGCCGCCATCCGCAAGTAACGCTCGGGTTAGGGTTTGAGACCATGTCACGCACTCACGACGACGAGTGGGATCTGGCGTCCAGCGTCGGCGCGACCGCGACCATGGTCGCGGCCGGGCGCGCGATGGCGACCAGGGATCCCCGCGGTTTGATCAACGATCCGTTCGCCGAGCCGCTGGTGCGCGCGGTCGGGGTGGATTTCTTCACCAAGATGATGGACGGCGACCTCGATCTGGACTCCATCGAGAACGCCACCCCGGTGCGTATCCAGTCGATGGTCGACGGAATGGCGGTGCGCACCAGATTCTTTGACGATTACTTCGTCGACGCGACCGGTGGCGGGGTGCGCCAGGTGGTGATCCTGGCGTCCGGGCTGGACTCGCGCGCCTACCGGTTGCCCTGGCCGGCCGGCACCGTGGTCTACGAGATCGACCAGCCGCGGGTGATCGAGTTCAAGAGCAGCACCCTGGCCGGCGTCGGCGCCGAGCCGACCGCGACTCGGCGCACCATTCCCATCGATCTGCGCGCGGACTGGCCCACCGCGCTCAGGGCTGCGGGATTCGATACCGCGGCGCCGACGGCCTGGCTGGCCGAGGGCCTGCTGATCTACCTGCCGCCGGAGGCCCAGGATCAGCTCTTCGACAACATCACCGCGCTCAGTGCGCCCGGCAGCACCATCGCCACCGAATTCGTGCCCGGCATAGTGGATTTCGATTCCGAACGGGTCCGCGAGATGTCCGGTTCATTCCGGGAGCACGGCGTCGACATCGACATGGCGTCGCTGGTCTACACCGGCGAACGCACGCATGTCATCGACTATCTGTCCAGCATCGGGTGGCAGGCCGATGGCGTGACGCGAACGGAACTCTTCGCGCGCAACGGCATCGAGGCGCCGGCCCCCGAGCACGACGACCCGCTCGGCGAGATCATCTTCATCAGCGCCAAGCTGGCGGGCTAGTCGCGACCATCGGCCTAGTGACCATCGGGGCTACAGCCGCCAGGAGCCCAGCCACAACGCGCTGGCCCCGCTGTACGACCGTTCGGCGTTGTCCAGGATGGCGCCGATGGTGCGGCCCAGCAGCGCGCCCAGCGCGTCGGGCACCGACGCGGCGGCCGGTTGCGAGGAGGCCCGCGGCCGGAGCATGTCCAGCAGCGAGCCGCCCGGGTAGGTGACGACGCGCACGGCGGTGTCCTCGTCAAGTCCGGCAAGGATTTTCGCCCGGCGCAGCGCGGTTCGGAAGCCGCCCAGTTCGTCGACCAAGCCCCGCTCGCGGGCGTCGGCACCGGTCCAGATGCGGCCCCGGGCGACCCGGTCGACGGCTTCGGTGGTCAGGTTGCGGCCGTCGGCGACCCGCTCGAGGAAGTCGGCGTACACCAGGTCGGCCTCGGCTTCCCGGCGGGCGCGCTGCTCCGGGGTGAACGGAGTCTCGATCGACCACGCGTCGGCGTTGGCGTTGGTGCGCACGGTGTCCAGCCCGACGCCCAGGCGCTCCAAGAGATCCCGGATCACCAGCTTGCCGGTGAGCACGCCGATCGAACCGGTGATGGTCGCGGGGCTGGCCACGATCGCGTCGGCGGCCGCCGCGATGTAGTAGCCGCCGGAGGCGGCGACTGCACCCATCGACGCCACTACCGGCTTGCCGCGTTTGCGAGCCCTTTTCACCTCGCGCCACAGGGTTTCCGATGCGGTCACCGAGCCCCCGGGGCTGTTCACCCGCAGCACGATCGCGGACACCGACTCGTTGGCGGCGGCCTCCCGCAGCGCCGGGGCGATGGTGTCGCTTCCGACGGTGGAGGCGCCGAACGGCAGGAACTGGGGCCCGCCACGCCCGTCGACGATCGTGCCGTCGACGTTGATGACGGCCACCGTCGGCTTGGGGCGCCGCCCGGGAACCGAGGGCACCGGCGGGGTCAGCCGGGAAGATCGGGCCGCACCTGCGTAGCGCGACAGATACAACCTCGGTGGTGCGCTCTCCTCGGAAACATCTTGCACCCCAACCATTTCCGCCATCCGGTCGTAGGCCTCGTCCCGGAAGCCGATCCGGTCGACCAGGCCCGCGGACACGGCCTCCTCGCGCAGCAGCGGGGCGCGGTCGGCGAGCGCGTCGAGCACGCCGGCATCGAGCTTGCGCGATTCCGCGACCGCTGCCCACACCTGCTCCTGCACGCTCTCCAACATCCGGGTGACGGCCTCGCGGTGGGCCTCGGTGAAGCCGTGCTCGGTGAAACGGTTCGCGGCCGACTTGTATTCGCCGCGCGCGACGAATTGCGCTTCGATCCCGGCTTTGTCGAACGCGTCGCGCAGGAAGGTCTCGTTGCTGGCGAAGCCGATCAGCCCGACGCTTCCGGCAGGCTGCATCCAGACCTCGCCGAACGCCGAAGCCAGGCAGTACGACAACGTGCCCGGGTAGGTCTCGGCCCAGGCCAGGGACGGCTTGGCGGCGGTGAAGGCGGCGATGGCCTCGCGCAGCTCCTGCACCGCGGCCGCCGGCGACGCGGTGAGTTGTACCCGCGCGATCAGCCCGGCCACCCGCGGATCCTCGGCCGCCCGGTAGATGGCGGCCACCATGTCGCGCAGCGCTACCGGCCGGCCCCCGCTGATGAGGGCCAGCGGGTCGAAGCCCGTCGTCTCCGGCGGGATCGAACGCAGGTCCAGCTCGAGCACACAACCGTTGGGCACGCCGCGATGGCGGGCGGTATCGACCCGCCCGGCCAGGGTCCGAACCTCGTCGACGCCGGGGATCGAAGGCAGGAAAGCGAACATGTCTGCAGACTACAGAGAGATGCCCGTACGGTGGTCGGGTGAGGTTCTCCATCGCGATCCCGCAGTTCGACTACGACGGTTTCGACGGGGCGGGGCTGCGCGCTTTCCTCGCGCGCGCCGAGGAGCTCGGGTTCGAGGGCGGCTGGCTGCTCGAACAGATCATCGGGCCCGCACCGTTGCTGGCGCCGCTGGAACTGCTGGCGTATTGCGCCGCCTGCACCGAGCGGCTGCGCCTGGGCGTCGGCGTCCTGGTGACGTCGCTGCACGACCCGTTGCAGTTGGCCTCGGCCGCCACCGCCGTCGACCGACTCAGCCACGGCCGGCTGGACATCGGTGTCGCCCCCGGTGGCGGTAGGCGGAAGTTCGCCGCCTTCGGCGTCGACAAGGACACCTTCATCTCGTATTTCAGCGAGGGGCTGGAGCTGATGAAGGCCGCGTGGTCCGACGAGCCGAGGGTGACGTTTCACGGCCGGTTCCGCGACGTCGACGACCTGCCCATCCAACCCAAGCCGGTGCAGCGACCGCACCCGCCGATCTGGTTCGGCGGCCTCGCGCCCAAGGCGCTGGCCCGCGCGGTGCGGCACGGCGACTCATTCCTGGGCGCCGGCTCGTCGACCACCGAAGCGTTCGCCGGCGCCGTGAACGTCGTGCGCCGCGAGCTCGACGAGCAACACAAGGACCCCGCCGGCTTCACCATCGGCAAACGCGTCTATTTGATGGTCGACGACGACGCCGCCCAGGCACGGGAACGTGTGCTCGCCGGGCTGGACCGCATCTACGGGCGGATGCCCGGCGTGCAGGACGTGCCGGTCTACGGCACACCCGACGACGTGGTGCGCGGGCTGCGTGAGGTCATCGACGCCGGGGCGCAGATGGTGCTGCTGAACCCCGTCGGCACCGATGCCCGCGAGAACCGTGAGCAGATGGAACGCCTTGCCGCAGAAGTGATTCCGCAGCTGAGCTAGCTAGGACAGCTCGGTCGCCGAACCGCCCGCGGCGGTGATCTTCTCGCGTGCGCTGCCGCTGAACTTGTGCGCGGACACCTCGACCTTGACCGTCAGCTTGCCGTCGCCGAGGACCTTGACCAACGAGTTGCGACGAACCGCACCCTTGGCCACCAACTCGTCCACGCCGATCGAACCGCCCTGCGGGAAAAGCCGATTGAGGTCGCCGACGTTGACGATCTCGTACTCGGTACGGAAGCGGTTGCGGAAGCCCTTGAGCTTGGGCAGCCGCATGTGGATCGGCATCTGGCCACCCTCGAAGGTCGCAGGCACGTTCTTGCGTGCCTTGGTGCCCTTGGTACCGCGACCGGCGGTCTTGCCCTTGGAGCCCTCACCGCGACCGACCCGGGTGCGCGCGGTCTTCGACCCGCGCGCCGGCTTGAGATCGTGCAGCTTGATCGTCATTTCTTGCTACCTCCGGAACCCGCGGCCGTCGCCTCCGCCGGCTCCACCTCGACGAGGTGGCTGACGACCGCGATCAGCCCGCGGGTCTGCGCGTTGTCCTCGCGGACCACTGACTGGCGAATCTTTCGCAGGCCCAGGGTGCGCAGGGACTCGCGCTGCTTCCAGCGGGCCCCGATGGTGCTGCGCACCTGGGTGATCTTCAGTTGACTACTCATGGCTGCGCCCCCGAGGTCTGGGCCTCGCGGGCCGCAGCACTGGCCATCGCGTCACTTTCGCGGCGCGCCTTGAGCATTCCGGCCGGCGCAACGTCCTCGATGGGCAGGCCACGGCGCGCGGCCACCTCCTCGGGGCGCTGCAGCAGCTTGAGCGCGGCGACCGTCGCGTGCACCACGTTGATCGCGTTGTCGCTACCCAGTGACTTGGCCAGGATGTCGTGCACACCAGCGCATTCCAGCACCGCACGGGCGGCACCACCGGCGATCACACCGGTACCCGGGCTGGCGGGACGCAGCAGCACCACACCGGCGGCCGCCTCACCCTGCACCGGGTGGGTGATGGTCCCGCGGATCAGCGGCACCCGGAAAAAGCTCTTCCGGGCCTCCTCGACGCCCTTGGCGATGGCCGCGGGAACTTCCTTGGCCTTGCCGTAGCCGACACCGACCATGCCGTTGCCGTCTCCGACGATCACCAGCGCGGTGAAGCTGAATCGCCGACCACCCTTGACCACCTTGGAGACACGGTTGATCGCGACAACCCGTTCCAGGTAGTTGCTCTTGTCGCCGTCGCGGTCGCGGCCACCACGACCGCCGTCGCCACGCCGACCGCGGCTGTCGCGGTCACCGCGCGAGTCACGGCTGTCGCCGGCGCCTCGTCCGCCGGCCGGCTGCTCCGCCATTATGCGGTCCTTCCAGTCGTGTTCAAGCTCTCTGTCATCAGAATTGCAATCCGTTCTCGCGTGCGGCATCGGCCAGCGCCGCGATCCGTCCGCCGTAGGTGTATCCGCCTCGGTCGAAGACCACGCTGTCGATGCCGGCGGCCTTGGCGCGTTCGGCGATCAGCTGGCCCACCCGCACGCTGCGGGCTTTCTTGTCTCCCTGCAGGCTGCGCACGTCGTCCTCGATCGACGACGCCGCGGCCACCGTGGTCCCGGTCTCGTCGTTGACCAGTTGCACGTGAATGTGTCGCGCGGACCGGTTGATCACCAGCCGCGGACGCTCCGGAGTACCGGCGATCTTCTTGCGCAGCCGTGCGTGCCTGCGCAGCCGAGAGACGCGTCGAGTCGCGGATACGCTCTGCCCCAACGGCTTTCGCGCGGCGATGCCGCCTTGTGTTTGCGCCATGATTACTTACCTGTCTTTCCGACCTTGCGCCGGATCTGCTCACCCTCGTAGCGCACGCCCTTGCCCTTGTACGGGTCGGGGCGGCGCAGACGGCGGATGTTCGCCGAGATCTGGCCGACCTTCTGCTTGTCGATCCCGGTGATGGAAAACTTCGTCGGCGACTGGACGGCGAACGTGATGCCGTCCGGAGCCTCGATCACCACGGGGTGGCTGTAGCCCAATGCGAACTCGAGGTTGGAGCCCTTGAGCTGCACCCGGTAACCGACGCCGAAGATCTCCATCTTGGTGGTGTACCCCTCGGTCACGCCGGTGACCAGGTTGGACACCAGGGTGCGCGACAGTCCGTGCAGCGAGCGGTTGCGCCGCTCGTCGTTGGGACGGGCGACCACGATCGCGCCATCGTCGTTGCGCGACACGGTGATCGGCTCGGCCACCGTCAGATCCAGGGCGCCCTTGGGTCCCTTCACCGACACCTTCTGACCGTCGATCGTCACGTCGACTCCGGACGGGACTGGAACCGGCTGCTTACCAATGCGAGACATAGTCTTTCGTTACCTCCCCGCCCTTACCAGACGTACGCGAGGACTTCGCCGCCCACGCCCTGTCGGGCTGCCTGGCGGTCGGTCAGCAGACCCGAGGAGGTGGAGATGATCGCCACACCCAGGCCACCGAGCACGCGCGGCAGATTGGTGGATTTCGCGTACACCCGCAGACCGGGTTTGGACACGCGGCGCAGGCCGGCGATGCTTCGCTCCCTGCTCGGCCCGTACTTGAGCTGAACGATCAGCGACTTGCCGACCCGAGCATCCTCGGTCCGGAAGTCGGTGATGTAGCCCTCGCTCTTGAGGATCTGGGCGATGTTTGCCTTGATCTTGGAGTGCGGCAACGTCACCTCGTCGTGATACGCCGAATTGGCGTTGCGCAGACGTGTCAAGAAGTCTGCGATCGGGTCCGTCATGGTCATCGAGCGCCACTCCTCTTCATCGCTGCGCTCTGCATCGTCGTTGTCGCAGTCATGACAGTGTCTGTCACCTTCCTCGCGATGGTTCCCGGTCCGGGCCTGTCGCGCACCTTTTCTGGGTTGGTCTTACGGGTTGGGGCTGTTACCAGCTGCTCTTCTGCACGCCGGGCAGTTCGCCCGCGTGCGCCATCTCGCGCAGGCAGATCCGGCACAGGCCGAATTTGCGGAAGACCGCGCGCGGGCGGCCGCACCTGTTGCAACGCGTGTAGCCGCGCACCGCGAACTTCGGCTTGCGTGCGGCCTTGTTGACCAGTGCCTTCTTTGCCATCTACTCAGTTCTCCTTGAACGGAAAGCCGAGGGCCCGCAACAGCGCTCGTCCTTCGTCGTCAGTCGTCGCCGAGGTGACGACGTTGATGTCCATGCCGCGGACCCGGTCGATCTTGTCCACGTCGATCTCGTGGAACACCGACTGCTCAGCCAGGCCGAAGGTGTAGTTGCCGACACCGTCGAACTGCTTGGGCGAAAGCCCGCGGAAGTCGCGGATACGGGGCAGCGCGATCGAGGTGAGACGGTCCAGGAACTCCCACATCCGGTCCCCGCGCAGGGTGACCCGCGCACCGATCGGCATGCCCTCACGCAGCTTGAACTGGGCGATGGACTTGCGTGCGCGGCGGATTTCGGGCCGCTGCCCGGTGATCGCCGCCAAGTCGGTGACCGCGCCGTTGATCAACTTCGCGTCCCGCGCCGCGTCGCCGACACCCATGTTGACGACGACCTTGGTCACCGTTGGGATCTGCATGACATTGGCGTAGCCGAACTGCTGCTGCAACGAATCACGAATCTCGCTGCGGTAGCGCTCTTTCAGGCGCGGCTGAACCTTTTCTTTAGCCTCTGCTGTGGTCATGCTAGATGTCCTTGCCGTTGCGCTTGGAGATACGAACCCGCTTGCCGGTCTCCTCGTCGAGCCGGTAACCGACGCGGGCCGGCTTACCGTCCGAGTCGACGACCATCACGTTGGAGACGTGGATGGGGGCTTCCTGGGTGACGATGCCGCCCGACTGCGCTCCGCGTTGGTTGGTCGAAATCGCGGTGTGCTTCTTGATCCGGTTGACGCCCTCGACCAGCACTCGGTCGCGTTCCGGATAAGCCTGCAGCACCTTGCCTTTGGCGCCCTTGTCCTTGCCGGCGATGACCAGGACGGTGTCGCCTTTGCGGACCTTCATTTACAAAACCTCCGGGGCAAGCGAGATGATCTTCATGAACCGCTTCTCGCGCAGTTCGCGACCCACCGGCCCGAAGATGCGCGTCCCGCGCGGGTCGTTGTCGGGCTTGATGATCACCGCGGCGTTCTCGTCGAACTTGATGTAGCTGCCGTCGGGACGCCGGCGCTCCTTGACCGTGCGCACCACGACGGCTTTGACGACATCCCCACGCTTGACGTTGCCGCCGGGGATGGCGTCCTTGACGGTCGCGACGATGACATCACCGATGCCGGCGTAGCGTCGCGACGAACCGCCGAGCACACGGATGCACAAGATCTCCTTGGCGCCGGTGTTGTCGGCGACCTTCAGTCGCGATTCCTGCTGAATCACTCGATCTCCTGACGTGGTTGCGTGTGCACGGCAGGAGAACCCACCGGGGTGGGCATTCGGCGGGCATGACCCACCAAAAACCTGACGTGCGCGGTCTCTGTCGCCGAAGGGCACGCGGGGCCGATTCACACCGGCCGAGGTCTGCCCAAGGCAACCCCTAGAGTCTAGGGGACGACCAGCTCAGAGCCAAATTCTGCTCACCGGCGATCGAGATCGGCCGGGTCTTCATCAAATGGTGGCACCGAATCGCTGAGGATCACGTCAGCGGAACGCTCTTGAACAGCGGAAACGTCTGCTGAGCCGCGAGCTGAGAACTAGACTTCCGGCAATGTTCTCGGAGACGCGCTATGCGATGAACGGGAACTTGCGCGTCGTTTACCGGGCGTCTGCCCAGGGTGAGGCCGAGCTGCCGTTGCTCAGGGCTGGCCGGAGTTTATGACGTCGCTCGGTCGGATGATTTTTTCGATCAGCCGGGCACCGGTGTATCCGACCCTCCTGACCCCCGCACGATGCCGAAACCGGAGCAATGGGCCGACAGCATCACAGCGGTGCTCGATGACATCGGCAGTTGCGAATCCGTGCTTCTCGCCAACACATCCGCCGTGGCGCCTGCGGCGCTGTTCTCCGCGACACACCCGTCCCGCACGACCGCACTCGTCATACTCGAGGGCTTCGCGGACCCTTTCGGCTCCCCTGCCGATGGATGGACGCTCGAGCAGAGCGAAGCCGCAGTGGTTGCTATGTGGGGAACAGGCGAGTAACACCACGTCATCAATCCGGACATGCCATGGAACGAGGAGATCCGGGCGAGCCTTGCCCGTGTCGAACGCTTGGCCGTGAGTCCGAAAACCCTGGGGTCATACTGCCACTGAGCAGCCGAACGGACGCGCGGTCAATCCTTTCAACCATTCGTGTGCCGACCGTCGTTCTTCACCACGCCGACGACCCAATGATTCCCGCCGCGACGGGCAAGTACATCGCCGACCACATTCCGCGCGCGAAATACGTTGAGCTGCCGGGCCGCAACGTGTACCACTTCGTCGAACCGGACTGGCGCGCGTCCTTCCGAGAGGTCGCCGAGTTCCTCACCGGGCACCAGACTGACGTCGCCGATGATCGGGTACTTGCCACGGTGTTGTTCACCGACATCGTGGATTCGACGCGTAGGGCCGCGGCGATGGGCGACCGGGACTGGCACGCGCTGCTCGACGCGCACGCCGCCATCGTGCGGTCACAGCTGGCTCGCTTTCGGGGCCGCGAGGTCAGCACAGCCGGAGACGGGTTCCTGGCTATGTTCGACGGTCCCCAACGAGCGATCCGCTGCGCCATGGCAATTCGCGACGCGGTGCAGGCACTCGGTATCGAGGTGCGCGCCGTGTTGCACACGGGCGAGTGCGAGGTCCGCAGCGACGATATCGGTGGGATCGCCGTGCAGATCGGCGCGCGGGTCAGCGCTTTGGCCGGGCCGAACGAGGTGCTGGTGTCCAGCACGCTGCACGACCTGTTGATCGGGTCAGGCCTCGAGTTCATCGAGCGTGGCTCCCACCAGCTCAAGGGCGTGCCCGGTGAATGGCGCCTCTTCGCCGGCTAGAAAGGCGGCGGATCATCCTCGCCGTCGGCCGGTGATGCGGGACCGATGCAGGCGGACTCGCGCTCTCGGCGTTTCGTTTGCCGGGCGTTGCGATTGTGCTTGCGCTCGACCGCAATTCGCGCGGCCCGGTTTTGGGCGCGGGTGCGGGTGCGCAGCGGCATCATGGCGGTGCGCTCGGCGCACGGGTCGGGTTTCAGTCCGGTGGGTAGGGGCGGGTCGCCGGTCGGGGCGCACAGGCTGGGGAACAGCAGCGCGCTGCCCGGGGTGGTGACATAGGTGTGCCCGTCGGGCAGGGTCCAGATGACCGTGCCGTCGGGCAGCTGGTGATCGCGCCATCCCCAAAATGTCTTCATCAGATGGTGACATCGACACAGCGCCTTGAGATTCGACGCGTGCGTGGGCCCGCCCTGACCGTAGGGGATGGTGTGGTCGAGGTCGCAGGCGCTGGCCGGGCGCTCACACCCCGGGGCCCGACAGGTCAAATCCCGGCACCGCACAAAATCAGCCAACCCAGCCGAGGGGGCATACCGGGGTTCAGCGGCTGCCGGTGGGCGCAGCGGCACCAGGCGCGCCGAGGCGGCCAGCTCGGTGAGCACCTCGGCCGGCAGGAGACCCTCCACCCCGGACACCACCGCCGGGGTGGGGCCGCGGCCTTCGACACTGGCCTGCTCGGCGACCACGTGGATCACCACATTGCCGGCGGGCGTGGCCGCACCTGCCGGACAGTCGGGCCGTCGGCAGCCGCACACCAGCCGTACTCCCCCAGCGGCCAGCACCCCCACCGCATCGGCGCGCCGCTGGACGAGGGTGCGCGGGTCGGCGTCACACACGGTGGCGGCCAACTCCGTCAAGCGCCGGTCCAGGGCCTGACCGTCGGGGCCGAACACGCTGCCGCTGACCCAGGCCATCCCCGACTCGTTGGCCAGCACGTCCACAAAACGATCGCTGATCGCTTGCTGGGCCCGGCGCACCGCATCGCCATCCACGGCGGCCACCACCCGGTCCACCGCGGCGGCCAACCCACCGCGGGTCAGCGAGGGGCGTCGCGACAACAGCGCCGCCAACTGCGCGTCCACCTTCGCCAGCACCTCGGGGTCATCGATCAGATCAGTGCGAAACACGATCGTCTGAAACGCCCGATAATCGATGCGGCCGGCCTGAAACACCTCACCCACCCGCGGCACCCGATCACGCATCGCCATCGCATACCGCAAATAGCTATGCCCCATCGCCACGCTGCACCCCAACGCCGCCCCCAGCTGCGCGGCCACCACCTCCCACGCATCGGCCGACCAGTCCGCGCACTCCCCGGACTGCCGACAGCACAACACCAGCAACTCCCCGGCAGGCACCAACCGCCCCGCGGCCGCGCGCGCCTCGGCACGCCCGGCTCGCGCACCCGATCCAGCAACGCCGACGACTCCAGCGTCGGACGCGACGCATACCACCACTCGAACATACATTCGATCATCCCACGCCGGTCCGACACCCGGCTCCGACAGTCAGTCGCCTGATCGATCCAGGAACCGGGCGGCGGCGCCCCGGGCAGGATGTTGCGCAGCGGGACGATTGCGAACAGGTTCGCGGCATACCAGGTGGCGAACGGCGGCAGGAATTTCCGTCTGCCCAGCGCCATCGGAATTGCGACCAGCAGTGCCAGGGTGGGCAGGGCTGATCAGCACCAGGCAGATACCGAGGTCGAAGATCAGCGGACCCTTGGCCCGCTTCAGGGTGATGACGACGTTGCCGTTGTCGGTCGCGCCGGGTGGGCAGCGCGGTCGAGTCGGCTGAGTTGGGCCGGCGCCTTGCCCTTCGGGTATTGCAGATCCCCCAAATCGCTTGTGGGATAAAGACGTACCGCGACGTCATTGGCCATAACGTCAAACGGTTGTCGTACTGCGGAACTCCGGGATAGGCGAGCACCTCGACGGAGAGACGGTTCGTCGACCGGCTTCAACTCTTCGAGGCGCAGCTGGACGATCGTGGCATCGCCCCCGCCCTAACTCAGATCCAGCGGTGGCAGTGGGCCTTCCGAGCGCTGCAGAAAATGCACACCGAAAAGGGACAGGACATAGACGACGATGACGCCCGCGAGGATGACGACACCGATCGCGATCCGCGGCGCCTCGCGCTTTTTCTTTGCGGGCGTGACCACCGCCAGCAATCGTCCAGCGGGACACCGGAGGGCTTGCTGACGTCGGACCGGCGCCGCTGGCGAGATCCGGCCGGAACGGGGTGGCACGTGGTCAGATGTTAGAGAATGCCAGGGCCCGCCGCGCGGCGAAATTCACTGCCCAGAAAGGCAGCAGGCGCCCGTCGCCCACCGGCCATGCGGCGTTAACTTCACCGGCCGACGTCGTCGGCACCCAACCGGACGACCCAGCGCCTCGAGTTTGCTAACCCGATGCCGGATCCGTTACGCAGCGAAACCCGATGTGCGTCGTCGCGGAGTCCTGCGATTGCGGTGACCGGGCCGCCGGACGGTAACGGTGGCAGTACTCCGGCGCGCACAGGTGGCTGCCGCCCTTCAACGTCTGGTTGACGGACGGGTCGGCGGGACCCGACGGGGTGCAGCAGGACTTGGGCGGCTGGTCGAGCCGGTGATGTGCCGAGAATTCGGTGGCAGTCCATTCCCACACGTTGCCGATCATGTCGACGAGCCCAAATGCGTTGGGGGCGAACGTGCCGACTGGCGACGTCCCCACCCAGCCGAGCGCCCCGTCATTACGGTACGGGAAGCTGCCCTGCCAGGTGTTGGCCATCAGCCGGCCACCGCTCCTGGCCTCATCACCCCACGAGTACGTCGTCGTGGAACCGGCCCGGGCGGCGTACTCCCACTCGGCCTCGGTCGGCAGCCGACGCCCCGCCCAGCGCGCATAGGCCGCGGCGTCCGGATAGGCCACCTGTACCACCGGATGATCGCCGCGGTCCGCGGCATCGCTGTCGGGCCCGAACGGATGGCGCCAGCTCGCCCCCGGCATCCAATGCCACCATTGCCGCCAGTCGCGCAGGTCGACCGGCCCCGGCGTCGGCCGGAAAACCAATGCACCAGGGCATAAATCGTCGGGATCCGCTCCCGGATACGCCGCCGGGTCGATCGGCTGCTCGGCTACCGTCACATACCCGGTGGCGGCGACGAATTCGGCGAACTGCGCGTTGGTCACCGGGTGCCGTTCCACCGCAATGGGACCCACCGTGACGGTGTGGATCGGCGCCTCTTCGGGGTAGAAGCTGGTCGACCCCATGCGGAATGACCCGCCAGGCAGGTCGACCAGCTCGCTCAGCACCCCGTCAGGCTACGCCGGCCCCTATTCGGATTGCCGATACCAGGTCAGCATGTAGAGAGCCATCGCCGCGACGAGCGCGATCAGCACCCAGAGCACCAGGACCTGGTCGATCCACGCACCCGGCGGCGGCGCGCCCGGAAGGAAATTCCGGATCGGGATGACGGCAAACAGCATCGCGGCGAACCACGTCACGAACGGCGGCACGAATTTCCTTCGTCCCAGGGCGATTTGGATGGCAACGGCAAGAGCCAATGCGGGCAGCGCGAAGAGGACCAGGCAAATTCCCAGGTCGAAGATCAGCGGCCCCTTGGCCCGGTGCAAGGTGATGACGACGTTGTCGGGGCGATCCGCCTCCTGGCTGGCCTCACCGACGCGCTGAACGCTGACGTCCCAGCCGTCCAAGCCGCCGGTGACCTCGACTCGCGCGGGTATGTAATGGCGCGCATCGCCCTGGCCGACGAGCACCTCGGCGGACAGGGTGTCGGTGCTGTAGGAGTCGAACGGCCAGTTGTTCGGGTTGCCGTGTGCCTCGATGGTCGTCGCCACCTGCGCCGGCGACTTCCCGGCCGGGTACTGCAGGTCGCCCAGGTCATTCGGGGGATCCATGCGCACCGCGGTGTCGGTCGTGAGCACCTCGAGGCGTTTGTCGAACATCGACTCCTCGGGAATCACCAGCACCTTGACCGTGAGGCGGTTGGAGATGGTGTCCAGCTTTTCGAGGCGCACCAAAACGACGGTGTCGTTGGTCGCGTTGAGGTCCGGCGGCTTGAGCGGTCCCGCGGTCTTGGCCAGCAGATGCACCCCGAACAGCGACAGGACGTAGACCACGACAAAGCCCGCGGCGACGGCCACGGCGATGACCCCGCGTCGTTTGCGCCGCCGGTCGGGCGCGGCCGCGGGCGGAGCCGTCGCGGGTGGTTGCTCCGTCGGTGCTGGAGACGGTAGTGAGGGCGGCGCTTGATGGGTCATCGGTGAACACCTCCGTGGGGGATCAGAGCTTTCGAGGACGGATGCTAGCGAACCCACGATCGCTGCGGGGTGACTTCACAATCTCGTCATGTTTAGGTAATTCCCGCAATATGTCATGACGTGAGCACCGGCACAGCGAAACCACTGCGGCGGATCGAAAAAGCCCACCCACCGGACCGAGCAAATTTTCAACCACCCGCCGGTGGGCGCACCAGTTCATCCGGAATTTGTTTGCCTGTTAATCCGCAGCGGTAACAGTCGTGGAGTGAAGCGCAATCGATCGATCGTCAGCGTGCTGGCGGCCGCCACGATGTCGGTTTCCGCCTGCAGCGACCCCCCCTTGAGCCTGCCGTACACCGCCGGGGCCAAGGTCGACTGCGGCGGCAAGCAGACCCTGGCGGCCAGCGGTTCGACCGCGCAAGCCAACGCGATGACCCGCTTCATCGAGGCCTATCGCCAGGCGTGCTCCGGGCAGACCCTCAATTACACCGCCAACGGGTCCGGCAACGGCATCACCGACTTCCTCGCCGGCAAAACGGATTTCGCCGGTTCGGACACGCCGCCCTCGGGCGACCAGTACGCCGCCGCCAAGCGGCGGTGCGGTGGTGCCGACGCCTCGTTGGTGCTCGACGGCCCCACCCTGACCAAGATCTTCAACGGCACCATCACGCGCTGGGAAGACCCGGCCCTGGCACTGCTCAACGCCTCCATGCCGGCCGAGGACATTCATGTCATCTACCGCAGCGACGACTCGGGCACCATCGACAACTTCCAGACCTACCTGCAGTCCGCGTCGGGAGGAGCCTGGGCCAAGGGTGTGGGCAAGACCTTCAACGGCGGTGTCGGTACCGGCGCCGTCGGCAACACCGGCACCGCCGCCGCCGTGAAGAGCACCGAGGGAGCGATCAGCTACAACGAATTGTCGTTCGCGCTCCAGCGGGGTCTGTTCGCCGCCGAGATCAAGACGCCGGCCAGCCGTCGGTCGTTGCGCCCGGTGCGGATCGGGACCGACACGGTCGGCAAAACCATCAAGGGCGCCAAGATCACCGGTGCGGGCAATGATCTGGTGCTCGACCTGTCGTCGTTCTACAACCCCGCGCAGCCCGACGTGTACCCGATCGTGTTGGCCACCTACGAGATCGTCCGCTCGAAGTACCCGACCTACGACGTGGCCAAGGCGGTCAAGGCTTTTCTGGCGGCTATCGGCCCCGGTCAGATCGAACTGGCCAAAAGCAGCTACATCCCGTTGTCGCCCGACTTCCAGGCACGGGTCTCCAGCGCGGTCGACGCGATCAGCTCCCCGGATGCGCCCAAGCCCGAATGAGCGAATTCAGGTCTTGGTAGGCGTTTTTCGATCGCGTTGTCGCCACCAGCCGACCAGGAACAGCGTCAGCGCGGTGACCAGCGCGATCAACACCCACAGCACGATGGCCTGGTCGACCCACGAGCCGTACGGTGGGCTGCCCGGCAAGATGTTGCGCAGCGGGACGATGGCGAAAAGCATTGCGCCGTACCACGTGGTGAGCGGCGGCAGGAAGGATGTCCTGCCCAGCGCCACGGGAATGGCGACCCACAACGCCAGGACGGGCAGCGAGATCAAGACCAGGCAGATGCCGACGTCGAAGATCAACTGTCCCTTAGCCCGGTGCAACGTGATGACCACGTCGTCCTTGAGGTCCGGGTTGGTGTCTTCGGCGTCGTGGACCCGGGTGACGGTGGCGTCCCACCCGTCCAGCCCTCCGGTGGCTTCGACGCGGGCGGCCGTCTTCTCCTTGTTGGCGCCGGATCCGGTGAACACGTCGGCGGAGATGACCCCGGTCCGGTACGAATCGAACGGCCAGTTCGCGGGATCGCCGTGCGCCTCGATGGTCGTAGTCACCTGCGCGGGCGCCTTGCCGACCGGGTACTGCAGGTCACCCAGGTCGTTGTCGGGATACAGCCGGACCGCCGCATCGGTCGTCAGCACGCCGAAGTTCTTGTCGTACAACGTGTCTTTGGGATAGACGAGCACGTTGACCGTCAAGCGGTTCGCGACGGTGTCCAGTTTCTCCAACCTCACCTGCACGACGCTGTCCTCGGCCTCGACCTTGCTCAGGTCCACCGCGGGCAGTGGCGGCGCCGATTTGGCCAACAGATGCACGGCAATCAGCGACAGCGCGTAGATGACGATGAGGGTGGCGACGATCCCGAACGCGATCGCGATTTGCCGTCCTCGTGCGCCGGTCGGCGCGGGCGGCGCCGGCGGCCCGGCGGTCATTGGGGCATCACGCTGCGAGATGCTAGCAGCGCAGACCCGAATTTTCAGCGCATAGCGATGACACGGTTTCGGGGCCGCCGGTTTGCTGAGCTGGCGCCCTCGCGTCTGCCGCCGGGTCAGTCCCGCGAAAAGGCAAGCGCGATTTCGGTTTCCACGTCCACGTAGGGCCGGCCCGACAGGTCGACGGTGACCTGAGCGATGGTGCCACCGGTGAACGTGTAGGGCGCCTTGTAGCGGCTGGACACTCGGGATCCGCCGTTGTGCCCGACCGTGATACCGGCTCCCGCCAGCCCGAAGGTGCCGGGGTGGGTGGTCACTCCGGCCAGTGAGCCGACGAGCTCGTCGTCGATGAAGAGCGAGACGTCGCCCAGCGGCGTGTGACTGTTTTCGACCGTTCCGGTGCGTGAATAGCTGGCGCCGAACAGATGCCTGCCCAGGGGTACGGCGACGGACGAGGAGACCTCCTGCTGGCGCTCGCCGAGGAAGTTGTACACGTAGTGCAGCCGGCCGTCCTGGATGAACAGCACATGCCCACCGTGCGCGCCGCCCTGCTTGAACAACACGCCTTCGGCGCCGGTGGTGTCGATGGTCACGTCGGCCAGGACCGAGAAAGACCGGCCCCGGATTTCGGCGGCGGCACCGATGCTCACATCCGCGCAGCCGGGATAGTAGATGTAGCTGTCCCGATCGCTGACCAGATACGGCCGCGATCGCCCCAGGGTCTCCAGTATGTTCAGATCCGACAGCGGCAGCCCGTTGTACTTGGCCGCCTCCGAGAACCACAGCGCCTTGAGTTCCTCTAGCTTGTCCGGGTTTTCGGCGGCCAGGTCGTGGCACTGGCTGCGGTCCGCCTCGATATGGAACAGTTCCCAGCGATCGGCATCGAAATGCGACCAGCCGGCTGGTGTCGCCGCATGCACGGTATTGGCGAACCAGCCCTGATCCCAGATCCCGCGGGTACCCAGCATGGTGTAGAACTGGGTGCGCTTGCCGGTGTCGGCGCCCGGATCGGCGAGGGCCGCTTTGAAACTCACGCCGTCCAGCGGCTTCTGGGCAATGCCCTTGACAGTTTCCGGCGGCGTCATCCCCAGCAGATCGTAGACGGTCGGAGTGATGTCGCAGACGTTGACGTAATTGTCGCGGACCTCCCCGTGTGCGGCAATGCCGTTGGGCCACGAAATGATTGCCGTGTCGGCGATGCCGCCCTCATGCGAGGCGTACCGCTTGTACAGTTTGTAGGGCGTGTTGAACGCCATCGCCCATCCGATGGGGTAATGGTTGTAGGTCTCGGGGCCGCCGAGATGTTCGAACAGCTTCATGCTCTCTTCGACGGTGTCGATGTAGCCGTTGAAGAACTTGCCCTCGTTCACCGATCCGTTCGGGCCGCCCTCACCGCTGGCACCGTTGTCGGAGATCACCACGATGATGGTGTTGTCCAGCTGACCCGATTCCTCGAGATAGTCCAGGATTCGGCCGATCTGGGCGTCGGTGTAGCTCAGGAAACCGGCGAACACCTCGGCCATCCGGGAGAACAGCTTCTTCTCTTCGTCGTTGAGCGAGTCCCAGGGCCGCACGGTGTCCTGCAACGGCCACGGCTCACCGCCCGGTCCCTTCACGTCGAGATACGGGTTCACCGGCGACAATTCGGTCTCGGGCGGCACGATGCCCAGCGACTTCTGCCGCTCCAGCACCACCTCGCGGTAGCGCTCGTAACCCATGTCGAAGCGGCCGGCATACTTGTCGGCCCATTCTTTGAAGACGTGATGCGGCGCGTGCCCGGCGCCGGGGCACACGTAGGAGAACCAAGGCTTCTCAGGCGCAATCACTTTCGCGTCGCGGATGAATTCGATCGTCTTATCGGCGAGGTCCTTCGAGAGGTGGTAGCCGTCCTCGGGGGTGCCCGGCGGACGCACCGGGTGGTTGTCGTACACGAGGTCGGGATACCACTGATCGGTTTCGCCGCCCAGAAACCCGTAGAACCGTTCGAAGCCGCGCGAGGTCGGCCAGTGCCGCTTCGTCGACGCGAGGTTCGATTCCTCCAGCGGCGTCAAGTGCCACTTGCCCACGCAGTAGGTGTTGTAACCCCGCTCGGCGAGAGCCTCGGAAAGCAGCCCGGTGTCAAACGGGATGCGGCCGTTGGCGTTGGGGAACCCCTCGGTGAACTCCTCGATCGTGGCCATGCCGACGGTCGTGGCGTTGCGACCGGTGAGCAACGACGCCCTGGTCGGCGAGCACAGCGCGGTGGTGTGAAACTGCGAGAGCCGGATGCCGCGTTCGGCGATGCGCGACATCGCGGGCATCTCAACCAAACCGCCGAAGCAGTCCCAGGTTGCGATGCCCGTGTCATCCCACACCAGGTACAGGACGTTCGGCGCGTTCGGGGGCGCGGTCGGTGCGGCGTAGGGGCCCCAATCCGGTTCGGAATCCCGGATGTCGAGCTCGATCTTGCCCCTGAATTGTCCGGATTGCCCGGATTGCCCCGACCCAGCCACCATCGTCAGCCTCACTCTCGTAGCGGACTTGCCGAACGTGCGTGAAGACTACACCCGGGACCGGGCGTCGTGGTGGTGGTATTAAAAGGGCTTACTTCGCCTTTTCCAGAATTTCGACGAGCCGCCAACGCTTGGTCGCCGACGTCGGGCGGGTCTCCATCAGCGAGACGCGGTCGCCGATCCCGGCGGTGCTGTTCTCGTCGTGCGCCTTGACCTTGGTGGTGGTCCGGATGATCTTGCCGTACAGCGGGTGACGCACCCGATCTTCCAGCTCGACCACGATGGTCTTCTGCATCTTGTCACTGACGACGTACCCGATGCGGACCTTGCGGCGTCCGCGCACCTTCGGGTTGGCCGGAGTGTGCTTGGGGCCCTTGTCCTTCGACGCGGCCTCGGTTGTGGCGGCCTTCTTGGGGGCAGCCTTCTTGGCTTCTGCCATCACGATTCCTTACCGTCGGGCCCGGAAGCCAAGCCCAGTTCTCGTTCGCGGAGCACGGTGTAGACCCGCGCGATCTCCTGACGCACCGTGCGGAGCCGGCGGTTGTTGGTGAGCTGACCGGTCGCCATCTGGAAACGCAGATTGAACAGCTCTTCCTTGGATTCGCGCAGCCGCTCGGCCAGCTCCTCTTCGGTGAGCTCACGCAGTTCGCCAGGCGAAATTCCCACTGCCATCAGAACTGATCCTCTCGAGTCACGATGCGTGCCTTGATCGGCAACTTGTGGATTGCGCGAGTCAGTGCCGCCCGGGCGGTCTGCTCGTTGGGGTAGCTGAGTTCGAACAGCACCCGGCCCGGCTTGACGTTGACCACCCACCACTCGGGCGACCCCTTACCCGAACCCATGCGGGTTTCGGCGGGCTTCTTGGTCAGCGGACGGTCGGGGAAGACGTTGATCCACACCTTGCCGCCACGCTTGATGTGCCGGTTGATGGCGATACGAGCGGACTCGATCTGCCGGTTGGTGACGTAGGCGTGCTCGAGGGCCTGGATGCCGTAGTCACCGAAGTTCACCGCCGTGCCGCCACTGGCGATGCCGCGCTGGCGGGGGTGATGCTGCTTGCGGTGTTTAACCCTGCGGGGAATCAACATGATTCAGCTCTCCGTGCTTTGTGGTTCTGCAGCGGGTGCGGCCTGGGTCGCGGCGGCTGCTGCGCCCTCTTCGGCGCTTGCGGCCGCGCGGCCGGCTTCGGTACTGGTGGCCGTGGTGCCCGACGCGCCACTGCGACGCGGACGGGTGCCCGACGGACGCTCGCGGCGCGAACGCTCGGCGCCCGCCGGAGCGGCAGCGACCAATTCGCGCTTGCCGCCGACGACGTCGCCCTTGTAGATCCAGACCTTCACGCCGATCCGGCCGAAGGTCGTCTTGGCTTCGTACAGGCCGTAGTCGATGTCGGCGCGCAGCGTGTGCAGCGGCACCCGGCCCTCGCGGTAGAACTCCGAGCGGCTCATCTCGGCACCACCGAGACGGCCGGAGCACTGCACCCGGATGCCTTTGACGTTGGGCTGACGCATCGCCGACTGGATGGCCTTACGCATCGCGCGGCGGAACGCCACGCGGTTGCTCAGCTGCTCGGCGACGCCCTGGGCCACCAATTGTGCCTGCGACTCCGGGTTTCTGACCTCGAGGATGTTGAGCTGCACCTGCTTGCCGGTCAGCTTCTCCAGGTCGGCACGGATCCGGTCGGCCTCGGTGCCGCGACGGCCGATGACGATGCCGGGACGCGCGGTGTGGATGTCCACCCGGACCCGGTCACGGGTGCGCTCGATCTCCACGTCGGCGATCCCGGCCCGCTCCAGGCCGGTCGAGAGCAGCCGCCGGATCGCGACGTCTTCCTTGACGTAGTCCGCGTACTGCTTGTCGGCGTACCAGCGTGACTTCCAGTCGGTGGTGATGCCCAGCCGGAAGCCGTGCGGATTGATCTTCTGGCCCACTAGTCTGAGCCTCCCTTCGCGTCAGAGGTCTCAGACGTCTTGGCTTCGGCTTTCGTTGCGGCCTTCTTCGCGGGCGCCTTGGCCGGCGCTTTCTTGGCCGGTGCCTTCGCGGCGGCCTTGCTGGCCTCCGCGCGACGGGCCCGGGTCGACTTGGCCGACCCCTGGTCCTTGCCCGGCCGGCTTTCCACCACGACCGTGATGTGGCTGGTGCGCTTGCGGATCCGGAACGCGCGGCCCTGGGCGCGCGGACGTATGCGCTTGGCGGTGGGGCCCTCGTCGGCGTAGACGGTGGCGACCACCAGGGTCGCCGGATCCAGCCCGTTGTTGTTCTGCGCGTTGGCCGCCGCACTGGCGATCACCTTGGCCACCGGCTCACTGGCGGCCTGCGGCGCCCAGCGCAAGATGTCCAGCGCGTCGGCCACCGAGCGGCCGCGCACCAGGTCGATCACCCGGCGCGCCTTTCTCGGCGACACCCGCACGAAACGTGCTTTGGCCACCGCCGAGGGGAATTCCGTTGTGGTCATCGCCGTTTGGCCTTCCGGTCGTCCTTGATGTGTCCCTTGAAGGTGCGGGTGGGCGCGAATTCACCAAGCTTGTGGCCGACCATCGCCTCGGTGACGAACACCGGGACATGCTTGCGTCCGTCGTGGACGGCGAAGGTGTGGCCGATGAAGTCAGGAATGATCGTCGAACGCCGCGACCATGTCTTGATCACCTGTTTGGTGTTCTTCTCGTTCTGCGTGTCCACCTTCTTGAGCAGGTGACCGTCGACGAACGGGCCCTTCTTCAGGCTGCGTGGCATGTGCTACTCCTGACTTCCTAGCGACCGTGCTTCTTGCCGGTGCGCCGGCGTCGGACAATGAGCTTGTTACTGGCTTTGTTCGGGTGGCGGGTGCGGCCCTCGGGCTTGCCCCACGGGCTCACCGGGTGGCGACCACCCGAGGTCTTACCCTCACCACCACCGTGCGGGTGGTCCACCGGGTTCATGACCACACCACGGACCGAAGGGCGCTTGCCCTTCCACCGCATCCGGCCGGCCTTGCCCCAGTTGATGTTCGCCTGCTCGGCGTTGCCGACCTCGCCGACCGTGGCGCGGCAGCGCACGTCGACGCGGCGGATCTCGCCGCTTGGCATACGCAGCGACGCGTAGGTGCCCTCTTTACCGAGCAACTGGATGCTCGACCCGGCCGACCGCGCCAGCTTGGCGCCGCCGCCCGGCCGCAGTTCCACGGCGTGGATCACGGTACCGGCCGGGATGTTGCGCAACGGCAGGTTGTTGCCCGGCTTGATGTCCGCGTTCGGGCCGCACTCCACCACGTCGCCCTGCGAGAGTCCCTGCGGCGCAATGATGTAGCGCTTCTCGCCGTCCAGAAAGTGCAGCAACGCGATGTTGGCGGTCCGGTTGGGGTCGTATTCGATGTGCGCAACCTTGGCGTTGACACCGTCTTTGTCGTTGCGACGGAAGTCGATCACCCGGTAGGCGCGCTTATGGCCACCACCCTTGTGGCGAGTGGTGATGCGGCCGTGCGCGTTTCGCCCACCGTGACCGTGCAGCGGGCGCACCAGCGACTTCTCCGGCTCCGAACGAGTGACCTCGGAGAAATCGGACACGCTCGAGCCGCGACGGCCGGGGCTCGTCGGCTTGTACTTACGAATTGCCATGTCTAATCAGGTCTTCCTCTCGCGGCGGCTACGCCGGTGCCCCGAACAGATCGATCGGCTTGCTACCCGGCGCCAGCGTGACGATGGCCCGCTTGGTGCTCTTGCGCTTGCCGAATCCGGTCCTGGTGCGCTTGCGCTTACCCTGCCGGTTCGCGGTGTTCACCGACGCGACCTTGACGGAGAAGATCTTCTCGATGGCGATCTTGATCTGCGTCTTGTTCGAATCGGGGTGCACCACAAACGTGTACACGTTGTCGTCGAGCAGCGAATAGGACTTCTCCGAGATGACCGGGCCCAGGATGATGTCGCGGGGGTCAGTGATGGTCGCCATCAGGCCGAAACCTCCACATCTTTATCGGCGGCCGCACCGGTGGCCCCGGCGATGTAGGCGTTGAGCGCCTCAACGCTGAACACCACGTCGTCGGAGCGCAGCACGTCATAGGTGTTGAGCTGGTCGGGAGCCAGGATGTGCACACCGGGCAGGTTGCGCACGCTCTTGGCGCCGGCCTCGTCACTGCGGCCGATCACGACCAGCACCTGCTTGCGGTCGGTCAGCGTGCCCAGGAACGCCTTGGCGCTCTTGGTGGACGGCGTCTGACCCGACACCAGCTCGGTGATCGCGTGGATGCGGCCGTTGCGCGCCCGGTCGGACAATGCGCCGCGCAACGCCGCGGCGATCATCTTCTTGGGCGTGCGCTGGCTGTAGTCGCGGGGCTTGGGGCCGTGCACGACGCCACCGCCGGTGAACTGCGGGGCACGCGTCGAACCCTGTCGGGCCCGGCCGGTTCCCTTCTGCCGGTAGGGCTTACGGCCACCACCGCTGACGTCGCCACGCGTCTTGGTCGAGTGCGTGCCCTGACGCGCCGCCGCCCGCTGCGCGGTGACCACCTGGTGCATCAGCGCGATATTGGCCGGGGCATCGAACAATTCGGCCGGCAGCTCGACCGAGCCGTCGACCTTGCCGCCCGGCGTCTTGACGTCGATCTTGAGCGTCTTGGAGCCTTCTGCCATCACTTCTCACCTCGTTTGACCGCGCTGCGGACCACGACGAGTCCACCGGTGCGGCCGGGGACCGCGCCCTTGATCAGCAGCACGCCGTTCTCGGTATCGACCTTGTGCACCAACAGGTTCTGGACGGTCACCCGATCGCTACCCATCCGGCCCGCCATCCGGGTGCCCTTGAAGACCCGGGCCGGAGTGGCGCAGCCGCCGATGGAACCCGGGCGGCGGTGCACCGCCTGGGCACCGTGACTGGCGCCCTGACCGGAGAAGCCGTGGCGCTTCATGGTGCCGGCGAAGCCCTTGCCCTTGGAGGTGCCCGTGACGTCGACGTAGGCGCCGTCGGCGAAGATCTCCGCCGTCAGCTCTTGGCCGACCTCGTACTCGGCCGCCGCCTCCGGGTTGTCCAGGCGCAGCTCGGCGAGGTGCCGGCGCGGGTTGACGCCCGCGGCGCTGTACTGACCGGTCACCGGCTTGTTGACCTTGCGGGGGCTGATCTCGCCGTAGGCCAGCTGCACGGCGCTGTAGCCGTCACGCTCGGGGGTACGGATCCGGGTCACCACGTTGGGGCCGGCCTTGACGACCGTCACCGGCACGACCCTGTTGTTCTCGTCGAACACCTGCGTCATGCCCAGCTTGGTACCCAGAATGCCTTTTCTTGCCATGAGTCTGGATCTCCTACTGGATGTTGACGTCGACACTGGCCGGAAGGTCGATGCGCATCAGCGCGTCGACAGTCTTTGGCGTCGGGTCGAGGATGTCGATCAGCCGCTTGTGCGTGCGCATCTCGAAGTGCTCCCGCGAGTCCTTGTACTTGTGCGGGGAGCGGATGACGCAGTACACGTTCTTCTCGGTCGGCAGCGGCACCGGACCTACGACGCTGGCACCCGTGCGGACGACGGTCTCGACGATCTTGCGCGCCGACGCGTCAATAGCCTCATGGTCGTAGGCCTTAAGCCTGATGCGGATCTTCTGTCCCGCCACGCTTCTCCTACCCTCACTCCTGTTAAGGCCCGAAACCGGGCCTGGTGCCACCGGCGCGCCGATCGGGCCGGCCAACTCTGGGCCGATCGAGCGCTGCGCCGGATATTGCGCCGCTGTTTACCTGTCGTGGTCCACCGGCCCCCGCGGTCGGGTGTGTCACCCTCACGCAGCCTCATCCGCGGCCAAAATCGTCGCGTTCAAGGATGGGACCGGACGCGCCCGTTTGGACGCTGGTCGTATGCCCGACCAGGCGCAAACCCGGCTCAAGGCAACCTGAACAGTATGCCTCAGATCGTGGGTTTGGCCAAATCCCGCGAGGAGGCCGCCGACCTGGTTTTTTAGGCCTCAGGCGCCCGTGGATTCGATGCTCGCCGCGCCGGCCCGGTTGTGTGCGCGCTGGATATAGAGGAAACCGTCGACCGCCGCCAGCGCGCACTCGCGGTAATCGAAGTCGGGAAGGGTGGACAGGCGGCCCAGCACCAAGGGGCCGATCAGCAGCGCGATCGCCCGGGATCGGTCCACCTCGCCCAGCTCGGCGGCCTCGTGGCTGTCGAAGATGGCGTCGAATGGCGCCGCGTACTGCTGGGCGATGCGCTCGCGCAGCGTGGTGATCGCCGCGCTGTCCGCGGCGTGGCTGTCGCGGGGCTCCGGCATCTCCTCCAGGTTCCGGCCCAGGGCCAGCCACGACATGGCCGTCATGACCGCGGGCGCCTGGGCCACCGACTCGGCCTGGGCCAGCACCACCGCCACCAGGCGGTCCCGCAGCGAACCCTCGGCCGGCGGCGTGGGAGACGGCGGGATGAGGCTGTTGAAAGCCGCTGCCAGCAAATCGTTTCCGCTCGGGAAGTGGCGATACAGCGTGGCTCTCGCTACGTTGGCGGTACGGGTGACCGCGTCGACGGTCACCGCGCTGGGGCCTCCGGCGCGCAGTAGGGAGACAGCGGCTTCCAGCAACCTGGCCCGCGACCTCGCGGGGCGCGGATCGGATGTCCCGGCGGTAATTGTGATGCACCCCTCGTTTCCAAACAAGACTATCCGTCTATCTATGAGACCAGTGGTCTCGAAAATCCGCGCGCTCCCGAGGAGGCACAGCTATGGTCGAAACCCTCGTCCGGCCTGACCAGCGTACTGGCGAGACCCCCATCGCCGGTAGCTTCCGGGTACGAAATTGGACGCTGGCCGTCGCCTGCATGGGTGTCGCGCTGGTCGTCGCGTCGATGACGGCCCTGAACACCACGCTCGGAGACCTAGCGGTAGCTACCTCGGCGACCGCGTCGCAGCTGAACTGGATCGTCGACGGCTACACCGTGGCGCTGGCGTGTCTGCTGTTGCCGGCCGGAGCGATCGGTGACCGCTATGGCAGACGCGGTGCGCTACTGATCGGGTTGCTCGTGTTCTCGATCGGTTCGATGGCACCGGCGCTGCTGCACAGCCCTCCCCAGATCATCGCGAGCCGGGCGATGGCCGGGATCGGCGCCGCATTCGTCATGCCCGCCACGCTGTCCCTGCTGACCGTGGCCTATCCGAAAGACGACCGCACCAAGGCCGTCGGCATCTGGGCCGGTACGGCCGGCTCTGGTGGCGTCATAGGCATGATCGGTTCCGGCCTATTGCTTCGCTTTTGGGACTGGCATGCGATCTTCTGGTCACTGGGTATCGCTGGACTGGTGATTTTCGCGCTGGCGTGCACCGTCGGATCGTCTCGCGACACGGGCGCTCCCCAGATCGACTCGTTAGGCGCAGTACTGATCGGCGCCGCGGGCGCCATCGCCGTGGCCGCGATCCTGGAAGCACCCGGGCGCGGATGGAATGATTCGCTGGTCTGGGGCGGGCTGGTCGTAGGCGCGGTCATCGCCGCAGTTTTCGGTGTCCACCAGTTGCGCCGGGCATCGCGGGGCAGGCAACCACTGCTGGATGTCCGGTTGTTCGCCGACCCGAATTTCGCTACGGGCGTCGCCGCGATCGTCGTCCTGTTCGGCGCCACCTTCGGTTTCTTCTACATCGGCATGCAGTACGTGCAGCAGATCATGGGCTACTCCCCGCTGGCGACCGCAGTCGCGTTCGGGCCCTTTATGTTGCCGCTGGGCATCTTCTCAGCCTTGTCGTTCTGGTATGTGCCCCGGCTGGGTCTGAGGCTGGTGCTGTTCGTCGGCATCCTGCTGACGGCGGTCGGATTCGGGTGCATGTACGGACTCGACCTCCACTCGACATATTTCGAATTCGCCTGGCCCACAATGATTCTCGCCACCGGAATCGGAATCTGCACGGCACCGACAACTTCAGCGATCATGGGTGCCGTTCCCGACGAGAAGCAGGGGGTCGCCTCCGCCGTGAACGACACGTCGCGCGAAATGGGCGGCGCGCTGGGCATCGCGGTGGCCGGTTCCATCCTGGCCGGCCGCTACTCGCACGAGCTCGCGCCGAAGCTGGCGGGCTTTCCCGGACCGATCCGCGGTCAGGCCACCGACTCGCTGGCCAAGGCCGTCGAGATCGCCGCGCGGCTCGGACCCCAGGGGCGGCAGCTCGCCGACATAAGTAAGGCCGCATTCCTGACGGCCCTGCATGCTTCCACCATTACGATGGCCGCGATCGTTGCCGTCGCCGCCGTGGTGATCGGGGTGTGGGCTCCGGGCCGCGACGGCCGTCAGCTGCGCCCGGTGCGCGCCCTGCTGTCGCGGCGTCACAGCTGAGCCACGCTGCATCCAATAGTGTTGTCCGACAGCGGCTTCACCGTGCAATCGGTCTGAAGAACGCTTGAAAACCTCTGCCGCTTCTGGTATCAGAAATATATATCGACAGATACAGATCATCTCTTCGAGGCGAGGTGCGATGTGGTGTTGATGAGCGAGACGAGCATGGCCGAGCCGGCATGCCCCGCGCTGAGCGAGGCGGCGGCGATCGTGGAGGCCGAATGGATTCGCCTGGGGCGACTGGGCGGGCCGGCTCGACACGCCGTCTGCGAGCTTCCCGCAGCGCGACAGTGCCGCCCCCGCACAGGCACCGCAGTGTCCACCGAACCGGCGGGCCGCCGGCGCAACACACCCAACCGCGGTCGCACAGCCCGTTTGCCCGTCTTCCTGGTGTGGGCGCGGCAGCGTTCACCTCCGCTACGAGCGTGACTGCCCGTGACTGCCTGCGTTTTCGAGCGAAAGGGGGTACCGGCCGGAGTAAGCAAGAGCATGTGAACAGCGAGCCGGCGGTCGTGCCGTCCACGAATATTGCGACGCACTGTCCGCGCGACGCACAAGATCTGCGCGCGCACCGCCACCTGTCGTGGCCATTTACGTGGACCGCATGCACATTCGCCGCTCGGTTGGGGTGGGCCCCAGGCCGCACACCTGGGGCCCACCCGCACACGCCTACGGCATCACTGAACGAACTCCGCGGCCCGGTGCCCGATCATCACGATCGTGGCGTGCGGCCCGCGGCTGGTGATTGCGGGCAGGATCGAGCCGTCGATCACCCACAGGTTGTCGACGCCGAGCACCCGACACCGCGGGTCGACGACGGCGCACGGGTCGGTGTCGGGGCCCATCGGCGTGGTGCCGCAAAGATGTTGCGAGGTGGACCAGACGGGGGCGCCGACATAGATTGCGGTACCGGCCAATTCGCGGGCCAATTCGGCTCCGCGGCCCAGCGCCGCGATGTCGCCGGGCTCGCTGTCGTAACGATGCTCGATCCTGGGCGCCGCGTCGGGATCCGCCGATGCCAGCGTGATCCGCCCGCGCGCCCGCGGCTGCATGAGCGCCACCCCGATGTGCGGCCAATCCGGGTGCCCGGCGGTGCCGTCCCCGGTCATGGCGACGAATCCGCCCGTGTAGGGCCTGATCTCGAGATCGTCGGCGGTGCTGAGCACCACCTCGAGCACCGGCCGGCCGGGGGCCACCGCCCAGTCGGTGGGCAACACCCACTCGGGGTGATCGGAGAACGACGCCCCCACCGGCAGCGGCGCCACCACGGGTACGCCGGCGGCCCGCAACCCCTCCGGCGCGCCGATGCCGGAGAGCATGAGGAGCTGCGCCGTTTGAATGGCGCCGGCGCACAATACGATTCGGTCGGCGGTCATCACCGTGCGGCCGTGCGGGCCGATCGCGTCGACACCCACGGCGGTGGTGCCGGCGAAACGCAACCGCGCCGCGCACGTCCGCGCCCGCAACGTCAGGTTCGGCCGGCTCAGGGCCGGCAGCAGATATCCCGCACCCGATCCGGTACGCACGCCGTCGACGATGTTGAGCGGGACGGCACCCATCCCCGAAACCGGCTCGGGCCCAACGTCGTTGAGGTCGCCGATCCAGTCGAATCCCGCACGCTGCGCGGCGGCGATGAAACGTTCGGTGGTTCCGGTCATTTCGTGCGTGCGGCGCACCCGGATGGGACCGCTGCCGCCGTGGGCCGGGCCATCGAAGTCCAGGTCGGTCTCGATGGCGCGAAAACTGTCGAGGACATCGGACCAGGCCCAGCCCGGCAGCGCCAGGCGATCGAAGTCGCGCGGCAGCCCTCGGCAGAAGTAGCCGCCGTTGATCGCGCCCGATCCGCCCACCGTCGCCCCGCGCACCAGGGGGTGCACCCGGGCGGGTTCGTCGGTGAGACGGGTCTGATAACGCTGGACCAGCGGACTGCCGACGCCTATCGGCAACTGCAACCCGTTGGCGGTCTGGGCCAGCAGTCCCGGCTCGTCGAGCGCCGGTCCTGCCTCGAGGACGGTCACCGTGCAACCCGGATCGGCGGAAAGACGTTCCGCAACAACCGATCCTGCACTGCCGGCGCCGACGATCAGCACATCGCTGTGCGAGACGGCTGTGGTCAAGGTGGTGGTTAACTCCGGATCTGGGGCTTCAGGGCGCGCACATTGCGCTCGCGCAGCACGCCCCACCACAACCCGAGCCCGTAGGCCAGGTCGTCGACGCGCTTGAGCAGCAGGTAGGCGGGCAGTCCGATCGGTTCGACGTCGTCGCTGAGGGCGTCGCGGCGGTGCAGCCAGTCGACCACCCCGTCCATCACGGCCGCAACCACGACCACCCGCCTGAAATGGCGCGACATGGTCGCGGCCACCAACGCCAGCGGCCAATAGTGCCGGCACAGCGCCGACGCCAGCTGCAGCGCCGCCGACCACAGCCCGCGGCCGGCGATCATCGCGACATCGGACATCGACGTCTCGGCGCTGCGCATCGCCCGCGCGATCCGGCGACCGGTCAGTACCGCCAGCACGATGGACGCCAGCCGGGTAAGGGTGGACCCGAATGCCATCAGGATCCACGTCATCAGCGCCCAACCGGAAATCACCACCGGCGCCGTCTTGTCCGGGTGGCGTACCGACAGCGGAGCCGCCGAGCCGCCGTAGAACGCCTTGCGCGCGAGCCAATCCCGCAATTCGGTGCGATGGTCGTGGGCGACCAGCGCGATCGGCTCGTAGCGCAGCCGGGCGCCCGCCTCGATGAGCCTCCAGCACAGGTCGACGTCCTCGCCGGACTGCAGGGTCTCGTCGAACCCGCCGACATTTCGGATCGCCGAGCACCGGCAGATGATCGCCGCGCTGGGCACGTAGGACACTGTGCTGTGCGGCAGCACCGGCGCTTCACGCTCACCGAGGTCGAGCGAGGAGTGCAGCGCCTCGTAGCGCGCCACCGCGTTCTCGCTGTGCGACAGGCCGACGATGCGGGGCGCGACCAGGCCGACCGTGGGATCGCAGAAGTGACCGAGCAGGGCTTCGAGCCAGCCGCGGCGCGGTGCGACGTCGGAGTCCAGGAAGGCGACGAAGTCCGTTTGGCAGGCCCCCAGCCCGGTGTTGCGGGCCGCCGCCGGGCCCTTGCTGCGGTGGTGGCGCAGCACCTCGATGTCGCAGTGCGTGCCGACGAAGTCTTCCGGCTCGATCGGCGGTGACGAGCCGTCGTCCACCACCACGACGCGCAGGCCGCGCAGTGAGCTCACCAGGCGACGCACCCCAGAAAGGTTGTCCCGCACCGGGATTACCACCGTGACGTCATGGTGCGACGGGCCGCCGGCCGGCCGGGGATGCGCCACCGTGGCGTCCAGCAGGGTGCGGGCGAGTTGGGCGCTGAGGTCGTCACGCACCTTCAGCCGGCCATCCGAAAGCATGCCCTGCGCGGCGGGAGCCAACTTAAGCAGCCGGGTCGGCGAACCGCCGAGCAGCGCCGAGCCATCGCCGAGCACCCGCACGCGGCGATCGACCTGAACGGCGAACCCGTCCGGCAGCCGGGGTGCCGGCGCGCTCATGTGAGAATCCCGTCGGGCCCGGGCCGCCACCGGGTGACGCGACGGACACAGTCGTCGACCATCTCGGCGAAGATCCGCCCGCCCTCGGCGGCGGTGGCGGTGGTCGGGTCGCCGAGCACGCCGACCGGGCTGACCGCCGCGACTCCCCCGCGGCGCATCGACCCGAGCAACTCGGGCAGGGGCGCGGTGTTGCCGGCCACCCGCTGATCGGTCCGGACCACGGTCGGCGAGATATACAGCAACACCGATGTTTCGGTATGGCCGGCGTGGGCGTCACCGCCGACGGTCAGGCAGGGGCACCAGCCGACGTCGCGGCCCTCGGTGCGCAACAGCGCCACCGCGCTGTTGCACGCCGCGACATTGCCGCCGTGGCCGTTGACGAAGACGAGGCGCCGGGCCCAGCCGGCCGCCGACCTGCCGTACTCGACCAGCAGCATCGTCAGTGCCTCGGTGCCGAGCGAGATCGTTCCGGCGAAGCTCTGGTGCTCACCGCTGGCGCCGTAGGCGATGGCCGGCGCCACCAGCCACTGGTGCCCGAGGCGGGCCTGAGCGTCGCCGGCCACCGCCGTCGCGATCCGGGTATCGGTGTCCAGCGGCAGGTGGGGACCGTGTTGTTCGGTCGATCCCAGGGGAACCATCACCGACGGCGCCACTCCTGATAGCTGGCTCGACGTCGCGGTTCCCAATTCGCCGAGTACGGACACTCGGTGATGGTAGGACGAATTCACCTGGCGTGCACCGATTGTTGAAGCTTGAAAATAAGTTTTTTTCTGGGTCGTTCACTGGGTGTTCGGATTGTGGACTCGTTCGTCACGGTTACCTCGCCCGTATCACGATTTGCGCAGACGTCACATAATCCGGATAAAGTCGCCCTGAACAGCCCGGCTTTTGCTACGCGCCGGCCGACGGCACGCCCAGCGCCCGGGTGAAACCGGGCGGCACCAGGATGTCGTCGGGTCCCAGGTCGTGAACCGAGGAACGCCCCAGACCCATCAGCGCCGAGTCGATGCCGCCGCGCAGGATGTCGAGGACGTTCTCCACGCCCGGCTGGCCGGCCGCGGCCAGCCCCCACAGGTAGGCCCGGCCGATCATCACCGCGCGCGCTCCCAGCGCCACGGCCTTGACGACGTCGCTCCCGCGCCGGACGCCGCCGTCGAGCAACACCTCGATCTGATCGCCGACGGCCGCGGCCACCGCGGGCAGGGCCCGGATCGAGGCCGGCGTGCCGTCCAAGTTGTTGCCGCCGTGGTTCGACACCGATATCGCCGAAACTCCCGCATCTACTGCCCTTTTGGCGTCATCGACGCGCATCACACCCTTGAGCATGAACGGCCCGCCCCACAGTTCGCGAAGCCAGGCGATGTCCTCCCAGGTCGGCGGCGGCGTCCCCATCCACTCCCCGTAGGCCTGGAAGAAGGGGGGGCCGGGCTCGCCGCGGCGGCCCTGGTTGGGTACCCGCAGCTCCGGCGGCCGCATGGTCTTCGCCCACTGCAAAAACCAGCGCGGCTTGGTGATGACCTCCGGACTCATCTTGACGATGGTCTTGAAGTCCATCTTCTCCGGGATCGACGGGCTGCCCCAGTCCCGGCCGTGCGAGAAGCTCCAGTCGGTGGTGACGATCAGGCCCACCGCTCCGGCCGCCCGGGCGCGCTCGACCCGCGCGGCGATCGCGTCGCGGTCGCCCAGCCAGTACACCTGGAAGAACACCTTGGGGTTGGCCGCGATGACCTCTTCGATCGGCTTGCTGGCGAACGAGGACAGCCCCATGGCGGTACCGCGGGCGGCGGCGGCGCGCGCCACGGCGACCTCACCATCGGGGTGGACCGCCTGCACGCCGGTCGGTGAGATCAGCACCGGCAGCGAAATCTCTTGCCCCATAACGTTGGTCGTCATGTCGCGCTTTTCCTGCGCGCCGACGACGTGCGGCGCGAAACCGAGTTCGCTGAAGGCTGCCACGTTGTCGGAGACCGTGACTCCCTTTTCGCTGGCCGAGATCAACGACGAGTAGGCCGATTTCGGCAGCCGGCGCTTGGCGCGTTGCTGCGCGATGGCAACGGTTTCAAACCATGCGTCGGCCATTGTCACACCGGACTTTCGTTACACATGCGGGCCGGCGGCACGGCCGGCGTGACCGCCGGGGGTCGCAGCGACAGGGTCAGCGGCACCGGTTGGCGGATGCGCTTCCCGCGGGAGTGATCGGCCCGGGGGCGCGGCGTCTCGCGCTCGTGCGCCAGCGCCGTCGCGCTGTGACCCTGGACGCATTCGGGGTCCGGGCCGTCCAGGGGGAGGCCGGTGAAGAACTTGGCGGCCATGCAGCCGCCCCGGCAGCTGTCGTAGTGTCCGCAGCTGCCGCAGGCGCCCGCCGACTGGGGTTCGCGCAGCTCGCGGAACAGCGGGGCGTTCTTCCAGACGTTGTCGAATCCCGCGTCCGACACCACGTTTCCGGCCAGGAAGCGGTCGTGGATGGCGAACGGGCAGGCGTACACGTCGCCGACCGGGTCGATAAGGCACACGACGCGGCCCGCGCCACACATGTTCAGGCCGGCCAGGGCGCCGGATTGGCCGAGCGGGGCCAGGTGGAAGAACGAGTCGCCGGTGAGCACCCGCTCGCCTTTGGCGACCAGCCAGTCGTACAGCTGCACCTGCTGGTCGGCGGTGGGGTGCAGCTCTTCCCAGACGTCGGCGCCACGCCCGGACGGGCGGAGCCGGGTGATCCGCAGCGTGGCTCCGTAACGGCTTGCCAGCGCGGCGAATTCGTCGAGCTGGTCGACGTTGTGCCGGGTGACGACCACCGAAATCTTGGCGTCGGCGAAACCGGCGTTGGCGAGGTTTTCCAGCGCCCGTACCGCCATGTCGAACGACCCGGGCCCGCGGACGGCGTCATTGACCTCGGCGGTGGCGCCGTCCAGCGAGATCTGGACGTCGACGTAGTCGCTGGCCGCCAGCCGCGCGGCGACCTCAGGCGTGATCCGGACGCCGTTGGTGGAGAACTTCACGCCGACGTGGTGGGCGGTCGCGTAGTCGACCAGTTCCCAAAAGTCCGGGCGCACAGTGGGTTCCCCGCCACCGATGTTGACGTAGAACACCTGCATGCGTTCTAGTTCATCGATGATGTCCATGCATTGCCGGGTGGACAGCTCGCGCGGGTCCCGCTTGCCCGACGACGACAGGCAGTGCACGCAAGCCAGGTTGCAGGCGTATGTCAGTTCCCAGGTGAGGCAGATGGGCGCGTCGAGCCCGTGCTCGAACTGCTCGATCAGCCGGGGTACGGGGGCCGCTGTTGTCATTGATCGTCCTTCCGGGGCACCAGCATGTTGGACTCGACGAGCACACCCAGCGCATGCAGGTACGGCGCCTGCGCGGCGTCGTCCACCCCGGCCGCGCGGCAGGCGGACCGGAGGTCGGCATGGTCGGCCAGCGACTTCACCACCGTGAGGATGGTGCGGTTCTTCAGGAACGACAGCTTGCGGGTACCGAAGTGGTAGAGCAGCGCGCCGAACGGCTCCGGCCGAACCGCTACCTGAGGGTGGAGTAACCAGCCGCGATCGGGATCGAACGGGGTTCCCGTTCGAGCCTCCGCGGGTGCGGGCACGGTCAGTAGACCCCGCACATGCCGTCGATGGATACCTCTTCGACCAGGGTCTCGGTGACGAGCTGGGTGTCAGTTTCGGTCTCGTGATCCACGGGGCCTTGCCTTTCGTCCGGTCTTGACAACGATGGGGTCTGAGTCACACTCGCCGTCAGAATATGGCATCGAGTGCCGAAATGGAAGGGCCGGGTCCGATGATGCCGCAGCCGCGGGTGGGCAGGCGCCGCTCGACCACCCCGCACCACATCACCGACGTCGCGATCGACATGTTCACGGCCCGCGGTTTCGCCGAGGTGAGCGTCGACGACGTCGCCCACGCCGCCGGCATCTCCCGCCGGACCCTCTTCCGGTATTACGCGTCCAAGAACGCCATTCCCTGGGGCGACTTCGACAATCACCTTGCCCACCTGCGCGATCTGCTCGACAAGGTCGAATCCGACGTGCGCCTGGGTGATGCGCTGCGCTCAGCACTGTTGGCGTTCAACACCTTTGACGAATCCGAGACGGCCCGGCACCGCCAGCGCATGCGGGTGATCCTGCAAACCGCTGAGCTGCAAGCGTATTCGATGACGATGTATGCCGGCTGGCGCGAGGTGATCGCCGGGTTCGTGGCCCGCCGCCTGGACTGTAAGACCGCCGATCTGCTGCCCCAGACCGTCGCCTGGACGATGCTCGGGGTGGCGCTGTCGGCCTACGAACACTGGCTCAGCGATGAGTCCGTCCCGCTGCCGGTTGCCCTGGGCAACGCCTTCGACGTTGTCCGCGCCGGGCTGGACGGACTGGACAGGTGACCGAGCACCTGGTGCACACCCTCCGGTCGCAGGGCAGGTTCTGCGACTCGTCGGGCTCGCGGATGTATGGCGAACTGTGCGAGCTGGTGGCCGGCGACGTCGGGTCCGGCGGCGTCTTCGCGACCGTCCTGTCCGGGCGCGAGGACGCCCCGTCGGGCGACGCGGTGCCGCTGCGGTTGCTCGGCGGGCTGCACCGGCTGGTGCTCGACGGCCGAGCGGCGCACCTGCGCCGCTTCTATCCCAGCACGGGGGGCGCGTGGGACGCCGGGTCCGCCTGGCCGGAGATTCTGGACACCGTGGCCGGTCACGTCGACATGCTGCGCGCGGCGCTGGGCCGGCCACCGCAGACCAACGAGGTGGGCCGGTCGGCCGCGCTGATCGGCGGACTGCTACACATCAACCAGGAATTCGGCTTGCCCATAAGGCTTTTCGAGATCGGATCGAGTGCGGGCCTGAACCTGCGCGCGGACCACTACCGCTACCATTTCGCCGGGGGCCACTGGGGACCGGCCGACGCAGCGGTGACCATCGACGAAGCGTGGCGCGGCGCGCTGCCGCCCCGGCGCGAATTGCGGATCGTGGCGCGCCACGGATACGACATCGCGCCCATCGACGTCGGCGACACCGACGGGGAGATGACCGTGCTGAGCTACGTCTGGCCCGACCAGGGCGCCCGGCTGGCGCGGCTGCGCGGCGCCATCGAGGTCGCCCGCCGGGTCCCGGCCGGGCTGGAGCGCCGGAGCGCAGCCGACGCGGTCGCCGGCCTGACACTGACGGATGGCGCGCTGACCGTGTTGTGGCATTCGATCACCTGGCAGTATCTGTCCGTCGACGAACGCAGCGCGGTGCTCGCCCACGTCGACGCGCTGGCCGGACGGGCCGATGCGGGCTCGCCGTTCGCGCACCTCACGATGGAGCCCGCCCGCGACGGCCCGGGCGCACCGATCAAGTTCGTGGTGCGGGCGCGCTGCTGGCCGCACGGCGATCCGCAGATTCTGGGCGAATGCCATCCGCACGGGCCCCCGGTGGACTGGCTATGACCGGCACGGCCCAATGCCGAACTGCGGTACGGTATTTCGGCCGCAACCGGATCGGGGCTAGGTTCCCATGAAGGTCATCGGATCGTGCAGCACGCGGGTGCCGTCGTGCAATCCTTCGATCGCTTCCATGTGCACGGGGTCGAGGGTGAAGTCGAACACGTCCAGGTTCTGGGCGACGCGCTCGGGCTTGGACGATCGCGAGACGACGACGTTGTCCAGCTGCAGGTTCCACCGGACCAGGACCTGTGCGGGTGTGCGGCCGTACTCGGCGGCGATCGAGGTCACGACCGGCTCCTCGATCAGCCGGCCGACGCCCAGCGGGCTGTAGGACTGCGTGGTCACCTCGTGATGGGCGTGGGCCTGGCGCAGCTCGGCCTGGTTCAGCCGCGGGTGCAACTCGACCTGGTTCACCGCGGGCACCTCGTCGGCTTCCTCGATGACCGTCGCCAGCAGCTCCTCCGTGAAGTTGCAGACGCCGATCGAGCGGACGTGCCCCTCTTCGCGAGCCACTTTCATGCCCTCGAAGCTCTCCACATACTTGCCCAGCTTCGGCGCCGGCCAGTGGATCAGATAGAGGTCGAGATGATCCAGCCCGAGTCGGTCCAGGCTCTGCTTGCACGACTGCTGGGCGGTGTGGAAGCCCTGTTTGGAGGTGCCCAGCTTGGTGGCGACGAACAACTCCTCGCGGGGGATGCCCGACGCGGCTATCGCGCGCCCGACGGCATCCTCGTTTCCGTAGGAGGCGGCGAGGCATGTCGGCACAGCAAAATTCGTCACATCGAAGAGTTACGGGTTTCCAGCACAATGAGTTTGGCTGTGCCGGTGCTGGCAATTGTGTGACACGGACTACAACGCCGCCGCATTGGCCATCGAGCGTTCCAAATGCGAGGTGTGTCGCCATCGAATTGTGCTGTGGTGCATGCCCAATTTGCGCCGCTTTGGTCTAATACCCGATTCGCCCGGGGTGCGGGCGACGCGAAATAGCTGAACCCTTATGCTCGAAAAACGCCGAACGCACCCAACACTGGAAGCGAGGCAGATCTGTCCCATGAAGACAATGCAAGAACTTTTCGAAATAGCTTGGCAAGCAACACAAATCGGTGCCACCAGGCTCAAGAAGTCACAGCCGAGCTCGGTACAGCACAAAGGTGACCGCGACACTGTCACCGATGTCGACCTCACCATCCAGCGCGATATCGACGACTACCTCACCCAGATCACACCCGATATCGCGCTACTGGCCGAAGAGTCCGAGCACCAGCCGGACATCGAAACTTCCGAGTGGCTGTGGGTGCTCGACCCCATCGACGGCACGTCCAATTTCGTCCACGGCCTGCCGCTGTGCGCGGTATCGCTGGCCCTGCTGCACGCCGGCCGCACCGTACTGGCCGTCACCCACGCCCCCCTGATCGGCAAGACCTACCACGCCATCGAAGGCAAGGGCGCGTTCGTCAACGGGCAACGGATCACCGCCAGCGCCACCGACAGCCTCAGCGGGGCCATCGTGTCCCTCGGCGACTATGCCGTCGGCCACGATGCCGGCCGACTCAACGCGCACCGGCTGGCGCTCACCACCGAGCTGGTGCCCCGCGTCGAGCGCATCCGGATGATCGGCGCGGCCACGCTCGATCTCGCTTTCGTCGCCGAGGGCGCCCTGGACGCCTGCGTGATGATGTCCAACAAGCCGTGGGACACCGCCGCGGGGACACTGCTCGCCCGCGAAGCGGGAGCGCTGCTCACCGACGCGCGGGGCAACCCGCACACCCACAAATCCGCGTCGACGATCGTCACCGCGCCGGGTGTCGCCGAGCAGCTCGCCACGGTGATTCGCAATACCGGCATCCCCAGCGACCCGTACGCGGTCGCCGCCGTCTAGCGGCGGACGTGTACCAGTAGTGGGCTTGCCTCAGCCCAGCACTTCGGCGATGGGCACGGCCGCGGCGATCTTGGCACGCGCCTTCATGACCTTGCCCGGCATCCCGCCGCCGACCACCCCAACCAGGGCCCCGTCGCGTTCGTAGTAGGCCAGAAACTTGCGGCCGTCGTCCTCGACGACGTGCACGATGTCGTCGGCCTCCGGCTCGCCCAGGCACTGGATCTTGACGTCGTACTGGTCGCTCCAGAAGTACGGGACCACCACCACCGGCGGCACATCCTGGCCCAGCATCGCGGGCACGACGGCACGCGCCTGGTCGGCGACATTGCTCCAATGTTCAACGCGCCCTTGGTGTCCCATCGCGTCACGCCACGACGCGACATCACCGAGCGCCCACACATTCGGCGCGCTGGTCCGTCCGGCCTCGTCGCAGATGACGCCGTTGTCGACCTCGACGCCGCTGCCCTCGAGCCATTCGGTCGCCGGGCGCGACCCGATGCCGACGACCACTATGTCGGCCGGCAGTTCGGTGCCGTCGCTCAACACCACCGCCTCGACGTGTTCCTCACCGCGCACCTCCGCCACCCCGACGCCGAGGCGGACGTCGACGCCCTCGGCGCGGTGCAGCCGGGCCACCAGCTCACCGATCCGCTCGCCGAGAACCGCGGCCAGCGGCGTCGGCTGCGGCTCCACCAGAACCACGTCCACGCCCAGGCTGCGCAGGCTGGCCGCCACCTCGCAGCCGATGAAGCCGGCGCCGATGACGACGGCGCGCTGCGCCGCGGACGCGTGCTTGCGCAGCGCCATGCTTTCGTCGAAGGACCGCAGCACGCGGATCCCCTCGAGATCGGGGATGGCCGGGATGCGCCGGGGCACCAGGCCGGTGGCTATCACCAGTTCGGCGTAGCCGAGCGTCGTGCCGTCGTCGAGAGTCACCCTCTGCGCCGCGGTGTCCAGACTCCTCGCGGCCGACCCCAGTCGCAGGGTGATGTCGTTCTGGTCGTACCACTCGCGGGGTTTGAGCGCGGTGTCGTCGACCTCTTTGCGCAGCACCTCTTTGGACAGCGGCGGGCGGTCGTAGGGCAGGTGCACCTCGTCGCTGACGATTGTGATGGGCCCGGAATACTCCGAGCGCCGCAGCTGCTCGGCGGTGCGGGCGGCGGCCAGTCCGCCGCCGACAATCACGATTCCGTTGTTGGCGCTTGCGTCACTACTCACGTGGAGTTCATAGCACGATGGGCCGTCAGTACTTTAGGGCGCCCTTATCCACGGGGATCTGGGTGCCCGTGAGCGTGCCCGAACCAGCGCCGGCGAGCCAGGCCACCACGTCGGCCACCTCGTCGGCGGCCATGAAGCCGTTGGGCTGCACCGGCATTGGCGGAAAGCTGTGCACGAAGCTGGGATGCCGGGCAAAGATCTCCATCATCGCCTCGGGCTCGATCATCGGGGTGTCCACCGAGTACGGGTGAATCGAGTTGACCCGGATGCCGTATTCGCCGAGCTCGATGGCCAGCGTGTTGGTGAGCGCGGTGAGCCCGTGTTTGCTGGCCGAGTAGTGGCCGTTGCCCGGTGTGGCCTTGATCCCCGCCGACGAGCTGACCACGATGATCGATCCGCCGTTTCCCGCCTCGATCATCGCCGGCACGGTGGCGCGCAGCGTGCGCCAGGTGCCGGTCAGATTGACGCCGATTACCGTGTCCCACTGTTCATCGGTGAGCTCCCAAATGCGGCCCCAGCTCAGCACTCCAGCGTTGGCCACCACGATGTCGAGCCGGCCGAACTGCTCGACGCCGTCGGCCACCAGGTCCCGCAGCGCCGCGTCGTCGCGGATGTCGACCTCGCGGGTCAGGATCTTGCGGCCCTCGTTCTCCACCAGGCGGGCGGTCTCATCGAGATCCTCGGGGCCGGCCGGCGCGTACGTCACGCTGGCGGACGCCGGCGCGCAGATGTCCAGCGCGATGATGTCGGCGCCCTCGCGGGCCAGCCGCACCGCGTGCGAGCGTCCCTGCCCGCGTGCGGCCCCGGTGATGAACGCCACCCGACCCTGCAGTGATCCGGCCTGTCCAGCCACGTGTAACCCCTTCGACCGCCGATAGACCAAGCCAGGCTAGCAGCGGAACTGAAACGTGTTCTAATTCACCCGGCGTTGCCGAGCGGCACTTTAGATTTCGGCGATGATCGCGGCGCGGCGGCTGGCGTATTCCGCGTCGGTCAGCGCCCCACTGGCGTGCAGATCCTGCAGTTCTTGCAGCCGCGCGGCGATCGACGGCTCGGGCGGCGTGACGACCGCCGCCGCCGCGGGCGCCGCGGCCGGCGCCGGTTGAGCGGCCGGGACCTGGTGCTCGACCGCGCGTCGCACCACGGCCTGAATCTGCGCGCGCAACGCCGGGTTCGACCGGATGTCGAGCATCTGATTGAGCGCGACGTTGTTGGCCTTGAGGATCTGCAGGATCTCCATCAGCGGGCCCGCCTGCCCGCTCAGGTCATAGGTCTTGTTGTCTTCGGCCACCGTGAACTGCGCGGGCACCAGACCGTTGACCAAAGCGCTTCGCTCCCAGTCGATTCGATATTCGTTGGTGGTGGGGTTGACCAGGACCACCACCTTGCGGGCGTTGAGGTTGCCCAGCCGGGTGACGCTGGCGATGACCCTGTCTTCGCTGTCGAACGGCAGGAATCCGGGGCCGGCGATGTGCAGGTGCACCTTGACGACCTGTTGGTTGTTGACCCACGTCCCCGTCTCGGTGATCCCGGTGATCTGCGCGAGCGCCAGCACGCCGCTCTGCTCGAGCGCGGCCACCTTCGCCGACGACTTGGCCCCGTAGTTCGCCAACGCCAGCGCGACCAGCACGTCGGCCAGGGTGATGAGCAGGCCGACGTAGAACATCCACTGCAGCAGGCTGCCGAGGGCCAGGGTGAAGTACACGATCAGGAAAATCGGTCCGACCAGACCGCCGCACAGCAAAACCACCAACTGTGCCTTCAGGTAGCGCGCCAACACTTGCCCCTCCCTCGTCTTACTGGGGAATCCGAGTCAGAGTAGCGCTCGCGGTGCCGCGGCGGATGCGATACGCGCAAACGGTGTTCTGGTCGCTTAAACCATCTCTGGGGGAACGATCGGCACCCGGCGTACCGGCGCCGTCGCCTGTTGCGCCGGGTGCGCCGGGGCGGCAGGGGTCGCAGCGGTACGCGCCGATACCGGCATCGCCGGGGCCGCCGAGGTCTGCGGCGGCACCGCGGTCTGCATGGCCGCCGCGGGAGGGCCGGCCGGCGTCGCCGCCGATGCCACCGGCTGGACCGCGGCCGGAGAACTGGCCGGGGCGTAGGCCGGGGTGACCACCCGCGCCGCACCGGCCGGCATAGTGGCCGAGGCCAGCGTCGCCGATCCCGCCGGAGCCGCCGCGACCGGCGTGCCGGCCGGTGCGGGCATCGCCGCGGTGGCGGCGGGTGCCACCGCCGCCATCAGCGGGCCCGCGGGTGCGCCCGGAGCGGAAGGGCCCAGGGCGCCGCTCACCGCCGGTACCTGCGCGGCCACCGACGCCGGGGCCGCCGCGGTCTGCAACGGCGTGGTGTTGGCCGCCTCGGCCAAGGCGTACTGCGTGGCACCGCCGTTCATCAGTTGCACGAACTGGCTGTGAAACGCGGCCGCCTGGGCGCTGAGCGCCTGATAGACCTGGGAGTGCGCGTCGAAGAGTGCGGCGATACTCGCCGACACCTCGTCGGCGCCGGGGGCCAGCACACCCGACGTCGGACCCAATGCAATGGAGTTGGCGGAGCTGATCGTCGTCCCGATCCTGGCCAAATCCCCCGCGGCGGCCGCAACGAATTCCGGCGTCGCTTCAACGAAGGACATCAATACCTCCCCGCCGAACCGTCAGGAGAATTATGGGTAAATCCTAAACCAGCCGCGGCCGTCGCCGCATGATTTCCTCCGCGTTGCCCCGGACCGACGCCGAGCCAATGCACAAAGCCCGGATTGCCGAGTCGGCAATCCGGGCTTCGCGGTGGTTCGGAACTACTTGATGATCTTGACGACCCGGCCGGCGCCGACGGTGCGGCCACCCTCACGGATCGCGAACCGCAGACCGTCGTCCATGGCGACGGGCTGGATCAGCTTCACCGAGATGTTGGTGTTGTCACCGGGCATCACCATTTCGGTGCCCTCCGGCAGCGTCACCACACCTGTCACATCGGTGGTGCGGAAGTAGAACTGCGGGCGGTAGTTGTTGAAGAACGGCGTGTGCCGGCCGCCCTCGTCCTTGGACAGGATGTAGACGCTGCCCTCGAACTCGGTGTGCGGCGTGGTGGTGCCGGGCTTGACCACAACCTGGCCACGCTCGACGTCCTCACGCTTGATACCACGCAGCAGCAGACCGACGTTGTCGCCGGCCTGGCCCTGGTCGAGCAGCTTGCGGAACATCTCCACACCGGTGACCGTGGTCTTGGTGCTGGTCGGCTTGATACCGACGATCTCGACTTCTTCGTTCACGTTGATCACACCGCGCTCGACACGGCCGGTGACCACCGTGCCACGCCCGGTGATGGTGAAGACGTCCTCCACCGGCATCAGGAACGGCTTCTCGGTCTCACGGACCGGGTCCGGGATCGACTCGTCGACAGCCTCCATCAGCTGCTCGACGGACTCGACCCACTTGGCGTCGCCCTCGAGCGCCTTGAGCGCGGAGACCCGCACCACCGGGGCGTCCTCGTCGAACTCCTGGGCGGCCAGCAGCTCGCGGACCTCCATCTCGACGAGCTCGAGCAGCTCCTCGTCGTCGACCATGTCGGCCTTGTTCAGGGCGACCAGGATGTAGGGCACGCCGACCTGACGCGCGAGCAGCACGTGCTCACGGGTCTGCGGCATGGGGCCGTCGGTGGCGGCGACCACCAGGATCGCCCCGTCCATCTGAGCCGCGCCGGTGATCATGTTCTTGATGTAGTCGGCGTGACCCGGGGCGTCGACGTGGGCGTAGTGACGCTTCTCGGTCTGATACTCCACGTGGGAGATGTTGATCGTGATACCGCGCTGACGCTCCTCGGGCGCGTTGTCGATCTGGTCGAACGCGCGGGACTCGTTCAGGTTGGGGTACTTGTCGTGCAGAACCTTGGTGATAGCCGCGGTCAGCGTGGTCTTGCCGTGGTCAACGTGACCAATGGTCCCGATGTTGACGTGCGGCTTCGTCCGCTCGAACTTCGCCTTCGCCACTTCTGTGTCCTCCTGGACTAGTTGGTGCTCGTTAAAGCAGTGTTGGTGTTTTCAGTTGTGCCGCGCCCAAGGCATTCCAATGACCCGGCAAGGTTACTCCGAGGTGACTTGAGCTGATGGCTCGACTCCTCGCTCGTAAGCTCCGCTTACTCGCCGTCGTCTTCGCTCACTGACCGGTCGCCTTCGCGATGATCTCCTTTGACACGTTCGCCGGCACTTCGGCGTACGAGTCGAAGACCATGGAGTAGTTCGCCCGGCCTTGGGTCTTGGACCGCAGGTCGCCGACGTAGCCGAACATCTCCGACAGCGGCACATGCGCCTTGACGACGCGCGCACCGCTCCGCTCCTCCATGGCCTGGATCTGGCCACGGCGAGAGTTCAGGTCGCCGATCACGTCGCCCATATAGTCCTCGGGCGTGGTGACCTCGACGGCCATGATCGGTTCCAGGATGACTGGCTGCGCTTGCGCCGCAGCCTTTTTCAGCACCTGCGAACCGGCGATCTTGAAGGCCATCTCCGACGAGTCGACCTCGTGGAAAGCCCCGTCGAGCAGGGTGACCTTCAAGTTGACCAGCGGGTAACCGGCCAGCACGCCGTACTGCATGGCGTCCTGCGCGCCGGCGTCCACCGACGGGATGTACTCACGCGGGATACGTCCACCGGTGACCTTGTTCTCGAATTCGTAGGTCGCACCGTCTTCGCCGTGGAACGGTTCGAGGCTGATCAGCACCTTGGCGAACTGGCCGGAACCGCCGGTCTGCTTCTTGTGAGTGAACTCGACCTTTTCCACCGTCCGCTTGATGGTCTCCTTGTAGGCGACCTGCGGCTTACCGACGTTGGCCTCGACCTTGAACTCGCGGCGCATCCGGTCCACCAGGATGTCCAGGTGCAACTCGCCCATCCCGCCGATCACGGTCTGGCCGGTCTCTGAGTCCTGGTGAACCTTGAAGGTCGGGTCCTCCTCGGCGAGCTTCTGGATCGACAGCGACAGCTTCTCCTGGTCGCTCTTGGTCTTGGGCTCGATAGCCACCTCGATGACCGGGTCGGGGAAGGTCATCGACTCCAGCACGACCTGCTGGTTCGGGTCGCTCAGGGTGTCACCGGTGGTGGTGTCCTTCAGCCCGATCACCGCATAGATGTGGCCGGCCGAGGCGGTCTCCACCGGGTTCTCCTTGTTGGAGTGCATCTGGAACAGCTTGCCCAGCCGCTCCTTTTTGCCCTTGGTGGCGTTGATGACCTGACTGCCGGAGTCGACCTTCCCCGAGTACACGCGGACGTAGGTCAGCTTGCCGAAGAACGGGTGCGTCGCGACCTTGAACGCCAACGCGGAGAACGGCTCGTCGGTCGAGGGGTTGCGGGTGACCTCTTCGTCCTCCTTGCCCGGCGCGTGGCCGACGGCCGGGGGTACGTCCAGCGGCGAGGGCAGGTAGTCGATGACGGCGTCCAGCATGGGCTGCACGCCCTTGTTCTTGAACGCGCTGCCGCACAGCACCGGGTACGCCTCCGAGCTGATGGTCAGCTTGCGGATGGCGCCCTTGATCTCCTCGACGGTGAGCTCCTCCCCGCCGAGGTACTTCTCCAGCAGCGCCTCGTCGGTCTCGGCGACGGCCTCGAGCAGTTTGGTGCGGTACTCCTCGACCTTGTCGGCCATCTCGGCCGGGATGTCGATGGTGTCGTAGGTTTCGCCCAGCTTCGTCTCGCCGCGCCACACCTTGGCGTTCATCTCGACCAGGTCGACGATGCCCTCGAAGTCGCCCTCGGAGCCGACGGGCAGCTGGATCGGGATGGCGTTGGCGCCGAGGCGCTCCTCCATGGTCCTCACCGAGAAGTAGAAGTCGGCCCCGATCTTGTCCATCTTGTTGACGAAGCAGATGCGCGGGACGTCGTACTTGTCGGCCTGCCGCCAGACCTGCTCGGACTGCGGCTCGACACCTTCCTTGCCGTCGAAGACGGCGACGGCACCGTCGAGCACGCGCAGGCTGCGTTCCACCTCGACGGTGAAGTCGACGTGGCCAGGCGTGTCAATGATGTTGATCTGGTTGTCTTTCCAGAAGCAGGTGGTGGCGGCGGAGGTGATGGTGATCCCACGCTCCTGCTCCTGCTCCATCCAGTCCATGGTGGCGGCGCCGTCGTGCACCTCACCGATCTTGTAGCTGATACCGGTGTAGTAGAGGATGCGCTCGGTCGTCGTCGTCTTGCCGGCGTCGATGTGCGCCATGATGCCGATGTTGCGGACCTTGGTCAGGTCGGTCAGCACGTCCTTCTGTGCCACAGAAGTCTTCCCACTCTTTCGATTGCTTGGTTAGTTCGCTGTCGGTTTGCGCCCGACCACTCTGCCTTTGGGCGCCGTCCGGCCCCTACCAGCGATAGTGCGCGAAGGCGCGGTTGGCCTCGGCCATCTTGTGGGTGTCCTCGCGCCGCTTGACGGCGGCTCCGAGGCCATTGCTGGCATCCAGGATCTCGTTGGCGAGCCGCTCGACCATGGTCTTTTCGCGGCGTTGCTTGGAGAAACTGACCAGCCAACGCAGCGCCAGCGTCACCGAGCGATCGGGACGCACCTCGACCGGGACCTGGTACGTAGCGCCACCGACGCGGCGGCTGCGCACCTCGAGGGAGGGCTTGACGTTGTCCATCGCGCGCTTGAGCGTGATCACCGGGTCAGTGCCCGTCTTATCCCGGGCGTTCTCGAGCGCTCCATAAACAATGCGTTCGGCCAGCGATTTCTTCCCGTCCAGCAGAACTTTGTTCACCAGCTGCGTCACCAGCTGCGACCCGTAGACCGGGTCATTGACCAATGGACGCTTCGGCGCGGGCCCCTTGCGCGGCATCAGCTCTTCTCCTTCTTGGCGCCGTAACGGCTGCGAGCCTGCTTGCGGTTCTTGACACCCTGAGTGTCGAGTGAGCCGCGGATGATCTTGTACCGGACACCGGGCAGGTCCTTGACTCGGCCACCACGCACCAGCACCATCGAGTGCTCCTGCAGGTTGTGGCCCTCCCCGGGGATGTAGGCGGTGACCTCAACCTGGCTCGTCAGCTTCACGCGGGCGACCTTCCGAAGCGCCGAGTTCGGCTTCTTCGGGGTGGTGGTGTACACGCGGGTGCATACGCCACGGCGCTGCGGGCTGCCCTTCAGGGCCGCGGTCTTGACCTTGGCGACCTTGTCGCGGCGACCCTTGCGGACCAGCTGCTGAATGGTTGGCATCTACCGGCTTTCTGTGTTCGTGTTCGGCATTTTTCTAGCGTTTTCAAGTCTGTGTACTGCAATTATGTCCGGCCGCGTCACCCCGCGCCCGGGTGTGTCGCATGCGCTGCGCACCGGACTTGGCCCGAAGCTTCGTGGACACGCGAATTCGCCCGGCATCCACTCCCTTACGGTTAGGCGCCGTAAGCCGCCAGGCACGAGGGACCACAATACCCGCCAGCGGTCTCGCAGGTCAAAGCGGCGGCTAACCCCTGGCGCCGTCGTGGGCGGTGCGCTTTTCCAGCCCGGCCGCCAACCGCAGCACCATGTCGGAGAACAGTGCGTCGGTGTCGATGTCGTCCATGACACCGGTCATCTCCAGCAAAACGAAGCCGTGCAGGGCGGACCAGAACTCCAGCGCGGCGTGGAAGGCCGCCTCGCCGTCCAGGCCGTAGGAGGACAGCACGGCGATCACCGGTGCGGCCGCCCCGCGGGTCGCGGCGGTGTATTCGGGATCGTCACCGCCCAGCGGCATCCGGGTGAAGGCCGAGTAGCGGCCCGGGTGGTGGTGGGCATAGCTGCGGTAGGCGCCCGCCATCACCAGCACCGCGTCGTCGCGGGCGCGGCCCTGACCGACCCGGTTGAGCATCGTGATGATGTCGTCGATCACGCGGATCCGCACCGCGCGGCGCAGGTCTTCCAGGCTGTCGACGTGGTTGTACAGCGACGGCCCCTTGGTGCCCAGCTGCATCGCCAGCGCGTTGATGGTCAGGGCGTCCCAGCCCTCGCGATCCAAGAACGTCAGGGCGCCGTCGATGATCCCGTCCCGGCTCAGCTTGGCCGGACGGGAGGCGGGCCGTCCCGCGCGCTGGCGCCCGACCGCCGGCGGCGGATCCGGTGGAGCTGCCATGGCGGTCGCCCTTCGATTACGTGAAACGGGTTGCGGTTAACTAATGACTCTAGTTGACACCCGTTCGGACACGAATGTCCCGAGCGGATACGAGCACGCGGCAAAGGACAACAAAGTCTGCCACCGGGCCGGCGAATGCACGTAATGTCATGCTTGCCTCGTTAGCAGCCGACCCGTCCAAAAGGGGGCCCGCAGTGAAGTGGACGACTGTCGCCGGGTCACTGGCCACCTGTGTCATCGCCGTCGCCGCGGCCGCCCTGCCGGTCGCGCAGGCCAAGAACGGCGACACCCACATCATCGGGCAGGACATCGAGCAGACGATCGACTGCAACGACGCCACGCTGATGGTCAACGGCACCGGCATCAACGTCACCGCGCTGGGCAACTGCTACGCCGTGACGGTGATGGGTTCGTCGAACACCGTGATCGCCGACTCGGTGTCGCACGACATCACCGTGTACGGCTACAACGAGACGGTGTTCTACAAGAGCGGTCAGCCCGCCCTGTGGGACCGCGGCCGCGAACTGGGCATGACCAATCGGCTCCAGCAGGTGCCGGGCTAAACCACAGCAGCACAACATCATCCGATCAAGAATCGAGGAACCATGCCCGCCTACATCCGTGACCACTCACTGCGCCTGGCCGTGCTCACCGTGACACCGGCGGCCGCGGCCCTGGTGCTGGCCGGCTGCAGTTCGACGGCCAACCCGCCGGCGGGCTCCTCGACGACCACCACCAAGAGCACCGCGACGACGACCAGTGCCGGTGCGGCGCCGACGACGGGATCGAGCGGTGCGAGCACCACCGCGTCCATCGAGATCGGCAACACGATCAACTACGGATCTATGGGCACCACCACCACCCTGGACTGCGCCAGCGGCAAGTCGCTGAACGTCGGCGGCTCGGACAACACCCTGACGATCACGGGTACCTGCGAGACGGCCACCGTCAGCGGCACCAACAACAAGATCACCTTCGACAAGGTCAACACCCGCATCACCGTGCTGGGGATGAACAACACCATCACCTACAAAGACGGTGACCCCAAGGTCGACAAGATCGGCCAGAGCAACACGATCACCAAGGGCAGCTGACCGGTAACGCCCAGCCCGCCGGCCGCGCCTACCGCTCCCGGCTAGCCGGCCGGCGCCCCGTGCCGTCCCGCGCCCGCCGCGAAGCGCCCGGCCCCCTCGTTGGCCTCCGCGGCCACCCGCGAGATGCTGGCGAATTCGAAGTCGAGCGCGTCGGATTCCGTTGTCCCCCATTGGTGTAACGCTGAGAGCCGATCCGAGCGCAGGCATTGCTGGGGCAGCGCCGCCAGTTGCGCGGCCAATTCCTCGGCGGCCTGGCGCGCCTGGCCCTTGGGGACCACCCGATTCGCCAACCCGATCGCCAGGGCTTCGTCGGCGGCGACCGCGCGGCCGGTGAGGATCATGTCCATCGCGCGGCTGTGTCCGATCAGCCGGGGCAGCCGCACGGTGCCACCGTCGATGAGGGGGACCCCCCAGCGCCGGCAGAACACACCGAACACGGCGCCCTCCTCGGCCACCCGAAGGTCGCACCAGGTGGCCAGCTCCAAGCCGCCGGCGACGGCGTAGCCGCTGACCGCGGCGATGACGGGTTTGGACAGCACCATCCGCGTCGGGCCCATCGGGCCCGGGCCGGTGCGATGCACGGCGTTGGCGTCGGGTGTGCCGAAGGCCTTCAAATCGGCTCCGGCGCAGAATGTTCCGTTATCGCCCCACAGCACCGCCACCGATGCGGAGTCGTCGCGGTCGAACTCCTCGAACGCCGAGTACAGCGCGGCCGCCGTCGGGCCGTTGACCGCGTTGCGCGCCGCCGGCCGGTTGATGATCACCGTGGTCACCGGGCCGTTGCGCTCGATACGCACCGGATCAGTCATGTCGCCTCCGCAAATAGTGGTTCGCGCCGCCTGAGCAGCTCAGCGGCGAAGTCGTGGTAGGCCGCGCGCAATCGGGCGCCAGGCCAGTCGGCCGGCAGTAACTCGTCGGGCAGCACCGGGTCGGTGAGCAGGTGGCGCACCGTCGCCGCCGCCACCACGAAACGACCGGGAATGTCTGGCGCGGCGGCTATCTCGTCGAGCAGCCGATGCCCGGTCTGGGCCCAGGCGGGCAGGTCCCATAGCTGGGCGGCGAGCTCGTCGGGGTGGTCGTCGCGCGCGCGCAGCACCCGCGCCTGGGCCGTGACGTCGGGGCCGGGCTCCGCGTCGATGTTGTCGGGGCGCATCCACACGCCTTCGCGGAGTTCACCGAACCGCTTGTCGTGCAGGGCGGTTCGCAGCGCCGCGCGGGTACGCGCGTCGTTGCCCACGCTGGTCACGATGAGCGTGACCCACTCCCCGTGCCAGGGCCGGACCCGCGGGTCGATGGCGTCGTCCTGCCGCCGCTGGCGGGCCAGCAGGCGATCCGAGAGCCGGTAGCCGTCCGCGGAGCGGATCAGGTCGCCGGCACCGACCATGCGGGTCAGCGCTACCCGCAACGTCGACTCCTTGATGCCAAAATCAGAAGTGAGCCTTACTAATTCGTTGGCACGAGCGTGCGCGGGGTGCGCGCCGAGCAGCACGCTGAGCACCACCGACCGTGCGGTCATGTCCGGCATGGCTACACCTGGGAGGCGCGGCGGCCGTGGTCGCCGAAAGGCTCGTCGCGATGCCGTACCGCTTCCCGGAAGCCGTGCTCGGTGGCGTCGGCGACGAAGGCGTGGCCCTCCGGGGTGTGCCGGGCGACACCGTCGAACACGGTGCTGACCATGCGGCTGGTGGCCACGCCCTGTTGCAGCAGCGCCGAATTCAGCGCGAGCTTGACCATGATCAGCTGGTTGACGGGCACCGCGGCGATCCGTTCGACCAGTCGCTCCGTGCGCTCGTCGAGGTCCGCCGGGTCTGGCGCCTCGACCGCCAGCCCCCATTCCGCGGCCTGGGCGCCGGTGATGCAGTCGCCGGTGAACAGCAGCCTTTTGGCGCGCTGGTCGCCGAGGCGGTGCGCCCACAGGCCCGCGGCCGGGACGCCCCACACGCGGGTGGGCGGGTAGCCGATCTTGGCATCGGCCGCGACGATCACCTGGTCGGCGTGCAGCGCGATGTCGGTGCCGCCGGCCACGCAGTAGCCGTGGATCTTGACCACCGTCGGCTTATCGGCGTGCATCAGGCTGGAGAAGCCCCGCACGAACCGGCTCATCATCTGGTAGTCGATCATGGGGTCCCACGGCTGGTCGGGTAAGTGGTTGACCGCCTGGGTTTTTCCGTCCAGCACGGTGCCCTTGTACGCGCCGGTGCCGCCCGCCGAGCCGGTGCGGTCCGCATAGGCGCTCAGGTCGAATCCCGCGCAGAAGCCCTCGCCGCGACCGGACACCAGGATGACGTGCACATTCGGGTCGAGGTCGGCGCGCTCCACCAGCGCAGAGAGCTCCAGCGGGGTGTCCGCGACGATCGCGTTGCCCTTTTCCGGCCGGTTGAAGGTGATCCGGGCAACCCGATCGGTGACCTCGTAGGTCATCGTCTTCAGGTTGTCGAAGTCGACCGGCCTGATCGCGTGAGTCATGCGGGCGCTCAGCCCTTTACCAGCGCGCGCTCGAGGATTGGGGCCAGATCCAGGCCGGTGGGCATGGTGCCGTACGCCCCGCCCCACTGGCGGTCGAGCCGGGTGGTCAGGAAGGCCTCGGCGACGGCGGGGTGGCCGTGGCGCACCAGCAGGGACGCCTGCAGCGCCAGGCAGATGTCCTCGGCGACCTTGCGGGCGCGGTGCGCGATGGTGTCCAGGTCGGTCAGGTCCTGACGCAGCCGCTGCACGTGAGCACCCAATCGCGGGTCGGCCCCGACGCTCTCGGCCAGCTCGGTGAACAGCACCTCGACGCATTCGGGGCGAGTTGCCATGGCGCGCAACGTGTCCAGCGCGCTGACGTTGCCCGAGCCCTCCCAGATGCCCATCAGCGGCGCCTCACGGAACAGTCGCGGCATGCCCGAGTCCTCGACGTAACCGTTGCCGCCCAGGCATTCCAGCGCCTCGGCCGCGTGCGGGGTGGCGCGCTTGCACACCCAGTACTTGCTCGCCGCCAGGCCGATGCGGCGCAGCAGCGCCTCCTGCCCGTCGCCGCGCAACGCTTTGTCGGTGGCGGCGGCCATCCGCATCGCGACGATGGTCGCGGCCTCGGCCTCCACGGCGAGGTCGGCCAGCACGTTGCGCATCAGCGGCTGGTCGATCAGGTAGGCGCCGAACGCCTTTCGGTGCTGGGCGTGGTGGATGGCGCGGGTCAGGCCGGTGCGCATGCTGGTGGCGCTGCCCAGGGTGCAGTCCAGGCGGGTCAGGTTGACCATCTCGATGATGGTGGGGACGCCGCGGCCCTCCTCGCCCACCAGCCACGCGATGGCGCCGTCGTATTCGACCTCGCTGGAGGCGTTGGCGTGGTTGCCGAGCTTGTCTTTGAGCCGCTGCAGGAACATCCGGTTGCGGGTACCGTCGGGCAGCACTCGCGGCAACATGAAGCACGACAGGCCGCCCGGAGCCTGCGCGAGTACCAGGAAGATGTCGCACATCGGCGCCGAGGTGAACCACTTGTGGCCGGTGAGGCGATAACTGCCATCAGCGTTGGGGCCGTTCGGGGTCGCCTCGGTGGTGCCGGCGCGCACGTCGGAGCCGCCCTGCTTCTCGGTCATCGACATGCCGGCGGTGATGCCCCGCTTGGTGGTGGCCAGCTTGAGTTCGGGATCGTATTCACGGCTGGTCAGCAGGGGCTCGTACACCGCCGCGAGCTCCGGGTTGAAGCGCAGCGCCGGGACCACGGCGTAGGTCATCGAGATCGGGCAGGTGTGGCCGGGCTCGACGTTCCAGACCGACATCTTGGCGGCCCGCACCACGTGTGCGCCCGGGCGGTCGTCGGCCCACGGCGCGGCGTGGATGCCGCCGGCGATCGCCGTGCGCATCAGCTCGTGGTAGGCCGGGTCGTATTCGACCTCGTCGACGCGATGACCGTATTTGTCGTGCGTGTGCAGGATGGGCCGGTTGCGGTCGGCGAGCTCACCCCACCGCTGGGCCTCGTGGCCACCCGCGATGGCACCGACCTCGTTCACCTCTTCTAAGCCCCATTCCCCGCCCTCGCGGATCAGGGCCTCGACGAGCACCGCGGACGTCGCGGGATTGTAGTTCTCCAGCGGAGGAACCTGGTTGGTGACGACATGCGTATCCGACATGCCCCTCATGTTACATTTTTCCGACAGTTGCACAAGAGCTGTAATACAGCTACCGGGGATGGGCCGCGAAGAACTCCCACAGCCGTTGGCTGGCGAAGCCCGGCCATTCGTGGCCGCCGCCGTCGATGGTGATGAGGACGACGCCGCGGTTACCGGTACATCCGGCCGTCGACGTGGCCAACGGACCGTTCGTCACGGTGGCCGGACTGCCACACTGATCAACGTTGCGCCAGAATGCATTCAGGCTGGGCACCGACGGGCCGTGGATGACGCTGAAACCCTGCCCGCCGCCGTAGGGCACCAGCCGATCCGCCGTGCCGTGGATGTGCATGATCGACATCGGGCGGGGCTTGCGGCAGTCGGTCAGCAGCGTGCCCGCCACCGGACCGATGGCGGCGAAGATGTCGGTGTCGCACGCCAGCGTGTAGGACATGATGGCGCCGTTACTCATGCCGGTGACATAGACCCTGGCGGGATCGGTGGCTACGTTCCTGGCGATGTCGGCGACGGCCGCGCTGATGAAGGCGACGTCATCGACACCCTCCCGTCCCGGCCGGCCGCAGCAGCCTTCCCCGTCGACGTTCCAGGCCCGGTCAACTCCATCCGGGTAAGCGACGACGAACCGGCCCGCATCGGCCAATTCGTCCCAGCCGTAATCCCTTTCGACCTGCTGTGCGCTCCCGGAGTAGCCGTGCAGCACGACCACGAGCGGCGTCGAAGCCGGTATCCCCGCGGGCTCGTAGAGCCGATAGCTGCGATCGCGCCCGCCGACATTGATGTGGTGCACGCTGGTGCCGGTGACGAAGCCCGACGGCAGCGCCGACGCACAACCCGCGATTAACAGGAGCGCCCCGAAGAGCGTCGCGAGCCGACCGGGCATGGGCCGTGGCTCAGCCGCTGGTCTTTTCCCGCAGGAACGCGATGTCGTCCTTGCGGCCCTCGTCGGCGGTCTCGCAGATGACCGGCGCGTCGGCCGCCGTGACCACCGCGGCGAGCAGCTCGGGATCGATCTGGCCGGTGCCGAAGTTGGCGTGCCGGTCGGCGCCCGAGCCCGCCGCGTCCCTCGAGTCGTTGCAGTGCACCAGGTCGATGCGGCCGGTCAGCGCCTTGATCCGGTCCACCGCGTCGATCAGTTCCTCACCCGCGGCCCACGCATGGCAGGTGTCCAGGCAGAACCCAATGCCCTTGTCGCCGATGCGATCCCACAGCCTGCCGATGGTGTCGAAGTAGCGGGCCATCGCGTGGTCGCCGCCGGCGGTGTTCTCCAGGTACACCCGCACGTCGGTCTCCAGGTAGTCCAGCGCCTTGACCCACCGCTCGAAGCCGGCCTCCATGTCGTTGTCGTCGGCGTGGCCGCCGTGCACGACCACGGCCGTCGCGTTGATCTCCGCGGCGGCATCGCAGGTGTCCTGCAGGATCTTGCGCGACGGGATGCGGATGCGGTTGTTGGCCGACGCCACGTTGATGAGGTATGGCGCGTGGACGTACAGCGGGATGGTGGACGCCTTCAGCGCCTCGGCGTCGTCGCGGGGTTTGGGCTTCTTCCAGCTCTGCGGGTTGCCCAGGAAGAACTGCACCACGTCGGCGCCGTCCGCCTGGGCCGCGGCCAGGGGAGCGTCTTGATGGACATGCGAACCGATGAGCACGTCGGCCAGTCTAGTTGGGGAGCCAGAGCCCGCCCAACGTCACGCTGGCGTGACGTTGGAATGCGACAGCCACGCTGGCGTGACGCTCGAAGGCGGGTGGTGCCCACAGCTCGACGCATGCTCGGCGCATGAAAGAGCCCCGGGCCGAAACCCGGGGCTTTTCCAATGCGTGGACTAGCGGTAGTCGCTGTAGCCGTAGTCGTCCAGCGGCACCGCGGCGCCGGTGGCCTGGCCGAAGTCCGGGCTGTAGTACTGATCCTCGTAGGACGGGATCGTGTACGCGGCGGCCCGGGCCTCCTCCGTCGGCTGCACCTGGATGTTGCGGTACCGGTTGATACCGGTACCGGCCGGGATCAGCTTTCCGATGATCACGTTCTCCTTCAGACCGTTGAGCTTGTCACTGCGGCAGTTGATCGCCGCATCGGTCAGCACTCGCGTGGTCTCCTGGAACGACGCCGCGGACAGCCACGAGTCGGTGGCCAGCGATGCCTTCGTGATACCCATCAGCACCGGACGACCCGCGGCGGGCTCGCCGCCCTCGGCCACCACCCGGCGGTTCTCCGCCTCGAACTCCGCGCGGTCGATCAGCGAACCCGGCAGGAACTCGGTCGAGCCGGAGTCGATGATGGTGACGCGGCGCAGCATCTGGCGGACGATCACCTCGATGTGCTTGTCGTGGATCGACACACCCTGTGCGCGGTAGACCTCCTGGACCTCGCGGACCAGGTGGATCTGCACCTCGCGCGGGCCCTGCACGCGCAGCACCTCGTGCGGGTCGGCCGAGCCTTCCATCAGCTGCTGGCCGACCTCGACGTGGTCGCCGTCGGACAGCACCCGCTCGGAACCGTCTTCGTGCTTAAAGACGCGCAGCCGCTGCCGCTTGGAGAGCTTGTCGTACACGACCTCTTCGCTGCCGTCGTCGGGAACGATGGTGATCTTGTAGAAGCGCTCACCGTCCTCGAGACGGACCCGCCCGGTGACGTCGGCGATCGGCGCCTTACCGCGCGGGATGCGGGCCTCGAACAGCTCCTGGACCCGGGGCAGACCGCCGGTGATGTCCTCACCGACACCACCCTGGTGGAAGGTACGCATGGTCAGCTGGGTACCGGGCTCACCGATGGACTGCGCGGCGACGATGCCGACGGCCTCGCCGATGTCGACCAGCTTTCCGGTGGCCATGGACCGCCCGTAACAGGTCGCACACACCCCGGTGCCGGTGGTGCACGTTAGCACCGAGCGCACCTTGACCTGCGTGATGCCGGCCGCCAGCAGGGCGTCGATCTCCGGGTCACCCAGGTCCTCACCTCGTGCGACGACAACGTTGCCGGCCTCGTCGACCGCGTCGGCGCCCAAAGTCCGCGCGTACGCCGAGGTTTCGATGTACGGGTCGCGAATCAGCGTGCCGTCGGGCTGACGCTCGGCCAGCTCGACGAGGATGCCGCGCTCGGTCTCGCAGTCGTGCTCGCGGACGATGACGTCCTGGCTCACGTCCACCAGACGACGGGTCAGGTAACCGGAGTCGGCGGTACGCAACGCGGTGTCCGCCAAACCCTTTCGAGCGCCGTGCGTGTTGATGAAGTACTCCAGCACGGTCAGGCCCTCGCGGAACGACGACTTGACCGGACGCGGGATGAACTCACCCTTCGGGTTGGTCACCAGGCCCTTCATGCCGGCCAGCGTTCGGGTCTGGGTGAAGTTACCCGTGGCGCCCGAGTCGACGATCGTGATGATCGGGTTGTCGCTGGGGTAGTGCTCCCGCAGCGCCTGACCGACCTCGTCGGTGGCTTCCTTCCAGATCTCCACCAGCGCCTCGTTGCGCTCGTCGTGGTTCAAAGCACCACGCTGGAACTGCTTTTCGACCTTCTCGGCCCGCTCCTCGTACTGGTCGAGGATCTCCTTCTTGCGCGGCGGGACGAGCACGTCGGCCATGGAGACCGTGACACCGCTGCGGGTCGCCCAGTAGAAACCGGCGTCCTTCAGCTTGTCCACGGTCTGCGCGACGACGATCATCGGGTAGCGCTCGGCCAGGTCGTTGATGATCGACGCCTGCACCTTCTTGTGCATCTGCTTGTTCACAAACGGATAGCCGACCGGCAGCAGCTCGTTGAAAAGCACACGGCCCAGCGTGGTCTCGGCCAGCCAGGCGTCGCCCGGCTGCCAGCCGTTGGCGCCGAACAGCTGGGCCTCGATCTCGGCGGGCGGACGCAACTGGGTCAGCCGCACCTTGATCTTGGCCCGCACCGACAAAACGCCGCGGTCGGACGCCATGATCGCCTCGGCCGGCGAGGAGTAGACGCCGACCTCCGGCTCGTCCTTGGCGGCCGCCTTGAATTCGCCCTTGTCGCCGTCCACCTCGGTGGTCAGGTAGTACAGACCGGTCACCATGTCCAGACGCGGCATGGCCAGCGGACGACCCGATGCGGGCGACAGGATGTTGTTGGAAGACAGCATCAGGATGCGAGCCTCGGCCTGCGCCTCGGCGCTCAGCGGCAGGTGCACCGCCATCTGGTCACCGTCGAAGTCGGCGTTGAACGCCTCACACACCAGCGGGTGCAGCTGGATTGCCTTGCCTTCCACCAGCATTGGCTCGAAGGCCTGGATACCCAGCCGGTGCAGGGTGGGTGCGCGGTTCAGCAGCACCGGGTGCTCGGCGATGACCTCTTCGAGGACATCCCACACCTGGGGACGCTGACGCTCCACCATTCGCTTGGCGCTCTTGATGTTCTGCGCGTGGTTGAGGTCGACCAGCCGCTTCATCACGAACGGCTTGAACAGCTCCAGCGCCATCAGCTTGGGCAGGCCGCACTGGTGCAGCTTGAGCTGCGGACCGACCACGATGACCGAACGGCCCGAGTAGTCGACACGCTTACCGAGCAGGTTCTGCCGGAACCGGCCCTGCTTACCCTTGAGCAGATCGCTCAGCGACTTCAGCGGGCGGTTACCCGGCCCGGTGACCGGGCGGCCGCGACGGCCGTTGTCGAACAGCGCATCCACGGACTCCTGCAGCATCCGCTTCTCGTTGTTGACGATGATCTCGGGCGCGCCGAGGTCGATCAGCCTCTTGAGGCGGTTGTTCCGGTTGATCACGCGGCGGTACAGGTCGTTCAGGTCGCTCGTGGCGAACCGGCCACCGTCGAGCTGCACCATCGGCCGCAGTTCCGGCGGGATCACCGGGACGGCGTCGAGCACCATGCCCATCGGTGAGTTGCCAGACTGCTGGAAGGCGGCGACCACCTTGAGACGCTTGAGCGCACGAAGCTTCTTCTGCCCCTTGCCGTTTCGGATGACGTCGCGCAGGATCTCGGCCTCGGCGTCGATGTCGAAGTTCTCGATCAGCTTCTGGATCGACTCCGCACCCATGGCGCCGGTGAAGTACTCACCGAAGCGGTCGATCAGCTCGCGGTAGAGGTTCTCGTCGACGATCAGCTGCTTGGGGGCCAGCTTGGTGAAGGTCGTCCAGATCTCCTCGAGCCGGTCCAGCTCACGCTGGGCGCGGTCGCGCAGCTGACGCATCTCGCGCTCGCCGCCGTCCCGAACCTTCCGCCTTGCGTCCGCTTTCGCACCCTCGGCCTCCAGCTCGGCCAGGTCGGCCTCGAGCTTCTGGGCACGGGCCTCCAGGTCGGCGTCGCGCTGGTCCTCGATGGCCTTGCGCTCCACCATCATCTCGGCCTCAAGCGTCGAGAGCTCGTTGTGGCGCATCTCGTCGTCGACCGCGGTGATGACGTAGGCCGCGAAGTAGATGATCTTCTCGAGATCCTTCGGGGCCAGGTCGAGCAGGTAACCGAGCCGGCTCGGCACGCCCTTGAAGTACCAGATGTGCGTGACGGGCGCGGCCAGCTCGATGTGGCCCATCCGCTCGCGACGCACCTTGGCGCGGGTCACCTCGACGCCGCAGCGCTCACAGATGATGCCCTTGAACCGGACGCGCTTGTACTTGCCGCAGTAGCACTCCCAGTCGCGAGTCGGTCCGAAGATCTTCTCGCAGAACAGGCCGTCCTTCTCCGGCTTCAGCGTGCGGTAGTTGATCGTCTCCGGCTTCTTGACCTCGCCGTAAGACCATTGCCTGATGTCCTCCGCGGTGGCCAGGCCGATACGGAGTTCATCGAAGAAGTTGACGTCGAGCACGTAACTCCCTTTCCCCTTGCGGGTTTAGTTACCAATAAAGAGGCTGGCTATCGCCACTTGGGCGCCGTCGCTAAGCCAGGTCCTCAACAGACGCAGATTCGTTGCGGGACAGGTTGATTCCCAGGTTTGCCGCCGCCCGCTCGAGGTCTTCGTCCTCGCCTTCGCGCAACTCGATCGCCGCGCCGTCCGAGGAGAGCACCTCGACGTTGAGGCAGAGCGACTGCAGCTCCTTGAGCAACACCTTGAAGGACTCGGGAATACCCGGCTCCGGGATGTTCTCGCCCTTGACGATCGCCTCGTACACCTTGACCCGGCCGACGGTGTCGTCGGACTTGATGGTCAACAGCTCCTGCAGCGTGTACGCGGCGCCGTAGGCCTGCATGGCCCAGCACTCCATCTCACCGAAGCGCTGGCCACCGAACTGCGCCTTACCACCCAGCGGCTGCTGCGTGATCATCGAGTACGGACCGGTGGAACGGGCGTGGATCTTGTCGTCCACCAGGTGGTGCAGCTTCATGATGTACATGTAGCCAACGGTCACCGGGTACGGGAACGGCTCCCCGCTGCGGCCGTCGAACAGCACCGCCTTGCCGTCGCCGTCGACCATGACCTCACCGTCGCGGTTGGGCAGCGTGCAGGACAGCATGCCCTGCAGCTCCTCCTCCTTGGCGCCGTCGAACACCGGCGTCGACACGATCTGGTTCGGCTGCGCGTGCCGCAGCTGCTCGGGCAGGTTGACCGCCCAGTCGGGCGAGCCGTCGATGTTCCAGCCGGACTTGGCCACCCACCCGAGGTGGGTCTCCAAGATCTGACCGATGTTCATCCGTCGCGGCACACCGTGGGTGTTCAGGATGATGTCGACCGGCGTGCCGTCCGGCAGGAACGGCATGTCCTCCTGCGGCAGGATCTTGCCGATGACGCCCTTGTTGCCGTGGCGTCCGGCGAGCTTGTCGCCGTCGGAGATCTTGCGCTTCTGGGCCACGTAGACGCGCACCAGCTCGTTGACACCGGCCGGCAGCTCGTCGTCGTCCTCGCGGGAGAACACCCGGATGCCGATGACCTTGCCGGACTCGCCGTGCGGCACCTTCAGGGAGGTGTCGCGGACCTCGCGGGCCTTCTCCCCGAAGATCGCGCGCAGCAGCCGCTCCTCCGGCGTCAGCTCGGTCTCACCCTTCGGGGTGACCTTGCCGACCAGGATGTCGCCGTCGCGAACCTCGGCGCCGATGCGCACGATGCCGCGCTCGTCGAGGTCGGCCAGCACCTCATCGGAGACGTTCGGGATGTCCCGGGTGATCTCCTCGGCGCCCAGCTTGGTGTCGCGGGCGTCGATCTCGTGCTCCTCGATGTGGATCGAGGTGAGCACGTCCTCCTCAACCAGGCGGTTGGAGAGGATGATCGCGTCCTCGTAGTTGTGGCCCTCCCACGGCATGACAGCGACGAGCAGGTTCTTGCCCAGCGCCATCTCACCGTTCTCCGTGCACGGACCGTCTGCAATGACCTGGCCGGCCTCGACCCGCGCGCCCGCGTCGACGATCGGCGACTGGTTGGCGCAGGTGCCGTGATTGGACCGCTCGAACTTGCGCATCCGGTAGGTGTGCCGGGTGCCGTCGTCGGCCATCACGGTGATGTAGTCGGCGGAGACCTCCTCGATCACCCCGGCCTTCTCGGCCACCACCACGTCGCCGGCGTCGATCGCCGCACGCAGCTCCATACCGGTACCCACCAGCGGTGCCTCGCTGCGCACCAGCGGAACCGCCTGGCGCTGCATGTTGGCACCCATCAGGGCGCGGTTGGCGTCGTCGTGCTCGAGGAACGGGATCATGGCCGTGGCCACCGACACCATCTGGCGCGGCGACACGTCCATGTAGTCCACCTCGGACGAGGGCACGTACTCGACCTCGCCCGCCTTCCGGCGGACCAGGACGCGTGACTCCTCGAACCGGCCCTTGCTGTCGATCGGCGAGTTGGCCTGCGCCACGACGTGGCGGTCCTCCTCGTCGGCGGTCAGGTAGTGGATCTCGTCGGAGACGACACCGTCGACGACCTTGCGGTACGGCGTCTCGATGAACCCGAACGGGTTGACCCGGGCGTACACCGACAGCGACCCGATCAGGCCGATGTTCGGACCCTCCGGGGTTTCGATCGGGCACATGCGGCCGTAGTGCGACGGGTGGACGTCACGGACCTCCAGGCCAGCGCGCTCACGGGACAGACCGCCCGGGCCCAGCGCCGAGAGCCGGCGCTTGTGGGTCAGCCCGGACAGCGGGTTGTTCTGGTCCATGAACTGCGACAGCTGGCTGGTGCCGAAGAACTCCTTGATCGCGGCGACGACCGGCCGGATGTTGATCAGGGTCTGCGGCGTGATGGCCTCGACGTCCTGGGTGGTCATCCGCTCCCGGACCACGCGCTCCATCCGGGACATGCCGACCCGGATCTGGTTCTGGATCAGCTCGCCCACGGTGCGCAGCCGGCGGTTACCGAAGTGGTCGATGTCGTCGGTCTCCACCGGCACCTCGGTGCCGCCGGGGACAGTCATGACAGCGGGCTGGCCATCCGTACGGGAGTGGTGCAGGCGCACCAGGTACTCGATAGTGGCGACGACGTCTTCCTCGGTCAGGGTCGACGACGTGATGGGCTCGCCGGCGTGCAGGCCGAGCTTCTTGTTGACCTTGTAGCGGCCCACGCGGGCCAGGTCGTAGCGCTTCTCCTTGAAGAACAGGTTCTCCAGCAGGGTCTGCGCGGACTCCTTGGTCGGCGGCTCGCCCGGACGCAGCTTGCGGTAGATGTCCAGCAGCGCCTCGTCGGTGCCGGCGGTGTTGTCCTTCTCCAGCGTCGACATCATGATCTCGGAGAAGCCGAACCGCTCGGTGATCTGCTCGTTGGTCCAGCCCAGCGCCTTGAGCAGCACGGTGACCGGCTGGCGGCGCTTGCGGTCGATGCGGACGCCGACGGTGTCGCGCTTGTCGACGTCGAACTCCAGCCAGGCACCCCGGCTCGGGATCACCTTGACGCTGTGCAGCAGCTTCTCGGTCGACTTGTCGATGCTCTCGTCGAAGTACACACCGGGCGAGCGGACCAGCTGACTGACCACCACACGCTCGGTGCCGTTGATGATGAAGGTGCCCTTCTCGGTCATCATCGGGAAGTCACCCATGAACACCGTCTGGCTCTTGATCTCGCCGGTGTTGTTGTTGATGAACTCGGCGGTGACGAACAGCGGGGCCGCGTACGTCATGTCCTTGTCTTTGCACTCGTCGACCGGTGCCTTGACCTCGTCGAAACGCGGGTCGGAGAACGACAGGGACATCGAGCCGGAGAAGTCCTCGATCGGCGAGAGCTCGTAGAGCACCTCTTCCAGGCCACCCACCGGAGTCACGTCCCCACGGGCGGCGGCGGCCTCACGCCAGCGCGGCGCGCCGATCAACCATTCGAAAGAGTCGATCTGCACGTCAAGCAGGCCCGGAACCTCGAGGGGTTCGCGGAGCTTGGCGAAGGAGACTCGGTTGGGCGCTCCGGGCACGGAGCCGTTTGAGGAACTTCCGTTAGAGGAACTTTGTGGGCGATCCGTCTTGCTCTGGCGGAAATCTGCCAAGATGCATCCTTCCAGCACCTCGTGCGACTCACGAAGGCCGGGACCACCGGCCAGCTCGCCGCGAATTGTGTCGGTTCGGCCGGCGAACGATCTGTCCGAATCTCACGCGCAACTAGAACTAAGCCGCTTGAGGGGGCTCAGGCTTAGACCACGGTGTCAGGTGGCGGGTGAGGTGGGCAGGAGGTAGCCAGCGCAACGTCCAACAATAGCGCAGGACGGCGCATTCCTCAACTTCGCAGCGTCAGCATTCCAGGGACATCGGCGCTGGCTGGCATCTCGACTTTCCGCTGGATACATGCTGCCCAACAGACTGGCCGGTTTAGGGCCCGTCGTCAAGAGGGCGGGCCGCCGTGTTGCGCGGAGTCATCGCGAAACCCACCGGACCGCACGCTCTAGTCGCCGAACTCGTGTGCACGGAACTTGTGGGTGCCTTCGAGGTCGTCGAGGATGGCGGCCTGAGCGTCCTTGGGAAGGGTATGCAGGATCTCGCGCACCCGGGCCTGGCGGCGCGCGACCGCCTTGCGCTCCGGCATGCCCGGCGACGCGACGATCTGCGGGGGGACGCCCTCGACTTCCTCGACACCACCGGCATGTTGCCCGGCGTCCAGCGCGGCCTGCTCTTCGGCCATGGTCGCCTCGTCTTTTTCCTCGGACATGCCGATCGGGCCGATACGGCGACCGTTGAGGAACTGCCGCACAACGGGCTCGTCGCTGGTCAGAAGCACCTCGCGCGGGCCGAACATGACCAACTTGCGGCGGAACAGCATGCCCATGTTGTCCGGCACGGTGCGGGCGATGTTGATGTTGTGGGTCACGATCAGCACCGTGGCATCGATCTGGGCGTTGATGTCCAGGATCAGCTGGCTTAGGTAGGCGGTACGCACCGGGTCCAGACCGGAGTCGGGCTCGTCGCACAGGATGATCTGCGGGTCCATCACCAGGGCGCGGGCCAGGCTGGCGCGCTTGCGCATACCACCGGAGATCTCCCCTGGGAACTTCTTCTCGTCGCCGCCGAGACCGACCAGGGTCAGCTTCTCCATGACGATGTCACGGATCTCGCCTTCCTTCTTCTTGGTGTGCTCGCGCAGCGGGAAGGCCGCGTTGTCGAACAGGTTCATCGAACCGAACAGGGCGCCGTCCTGGAACATCACGCCGAAGAGCGTGCGGATCTCGTAGAGCTCCTTGGCCGAACACTGCAGGATGTCGGTGCCGTCGATCACGACCGAGCCGCGCTCGGGCCGCAACAAACCGATCAGGGACTTCAGGAAAACCGATTTGCCGGTACCCGACGGCCCCAGCAGGACGCTGACCTCCCCGGCGGGGACCTCCAACGTCACGTCTTCCCAAATCCTCGAGGAGCCGAAGGACTTCGTTAGTCCATTCACCTCGATAGCGACGCCCATGGGGAATCCTTCCGTCGACGCTCGTGCCCGCCACCTGCCCTTTTGTGTGGCATGAGTCACTGTAGCGCACTGCTGCCGCACGGCATCAGGGATGCGGACGACAGCCGGGAAATATTAGCCGTCCTGAGATCACCCGGAAGCCCGCGCGGCACAACTTATTTGACGCGCGTGTTAGCCAACGTCAGCCGGTGGGCGCCCAGTTGCCGTGGAAGCCCATCGGCACCCGCTGCGGCAGGTGAACGGTGGCCACCTGCTCGAGCGTCTGCGCGTCCAGCAAAAGCAATTGGCCTTCGTCGCGGTCGCGGTGATAGCCGAAGCCCATCAGGATGCCGTCGTCTTCGGTGCCGGCCGCGGGGTTCGGCACAAAGGACATCTCGCCGAGTGAAAGGCCGGCATCGAGGGCCGCTACCTCGCGGGACCCGGTCGCGTAATCGTGTTTGAAAAGGCCGGATCCGCCGCCGGCGAACTGGGCGCCGACGGTGTAGCCGTACCGGTGCCGTCCGCCCAGCAACTCCTCGTTGATCCGCGGGAATTCCTGCGACTGATCGTCGCGGCATTCGGTGGTGACCGCACCGGTCGCCAGGTTGATGGTCCAGCGGTCCAGCATGGGGGTGCTTTCCCCGGGGCCGCGCCGGTCCCGGTCGAACATCCGCGCATAGCGCACCACGTCGAGCACCAAAACCTCAGCGCCGCTTCGAATTTCGGAATATGCGTTGAGCGGGTGGTAGACGTAGCAGGGTTCGATGTCGAACCAGCGCACATCCTTGTTGTCGCCCTCACGCGGCATGACCCCGACGCGCGCCGGGTAGTGCGGGTTCCAGGCGTAGGGCATCCGATCGGAGTGCCGCGCGTCGCGGTTCATCCGCGCGTTAATTGGGCTCGGCACCCGCACCCGCCCGATCAGCGACTGCAGCACCAGACGGGCCGGCAGGGCCAACCAGGGCGGCATCTGCCGCGGCAGCACCTGTACCGGGTCGAAGGTCACCGGCAGGTCGTAGATCACGACGTATTTGTCGGTCAGCGAGAAGTCGTGCATCATCGGCGACCCGCCGACCTCGATGTCCAGCGTGCGGCGGGCGCGGCCGGCGACGTCGATCACCGAGTACTGCACGGTCCGCCCGCGCGTGAACGAGTAAGAGATCGCGTGAAGTTCGCCGGTGCGCGGGTCGCGGTGCGGGTGCGCGGTGTAGCCGCCCGCCAGCGTGCCGTCGAAGTCGCACGTCCCGACGGTGTCCAGCTCCTCGGTGAGCTCGTAGTTGGCGACGCCGCCCTCCACCAGCGCCAGGGTCCGCCCGGCGTGGCTCAACACGTTGGTGTTGGCGCCCAGGCTCAGCATTCCCGCGCGCGGGTCGAGCCGGCCCGGCGCCGGCTCGCCGAGGATGCGGCACACCGACGGGCTGCGCACCCACCGGTTGCGGTACCAGCGGGCCTGCCCGTCGCGCAGCGCCACCCCGTGCACCATGCCGTCGCCGCTGAACCAGTGGTAGACGGCTGGGTCCACCTCGGCGGCCGGGTTGGGGCCGTTGCGCAGGTAGCGCCCGTCGAGGTGTTCGGGAATGCGCCCGGTGACGCGCAGATCGTGCGCGGTGACTTCCGCGCTCACCGGCGACAGGAAGTCCTCGAGGTAGGGATTGCCGGGCTTGGCGGTTGCCGTGGTCACCATGGCTGAACTCCTATAACATTGTTATTTCAGCGTTATTCGCACCGTACGCTCCCAATGAGAAGATGGCAACGATGACTTCCGAGGTTCAGCGCGGCGTTCGCGAGGAGCTGCTGCACGCCGCGGTCGCCCTGCTCGACGAGCACGGGCCCGACGCCCTGCAGACGCGCAAGGTGGCCGGCTCCGCGGGGACGTCCACGATGGCGGTCTACACCCACTTCGGCGGGATGCGGGGTCTGATCGCCGAGGTGGCCGAGGAGGGGCTGCGGCAGTTCGACGCCGCACTATCGGTGCCGCAGACCGCCGATCCGGTGGCCGACCTGTTTGCCACCGGTGCCGCCTACCGGCGCTACGCGATCGGGCGACCGCACATGTATCGGCTGATGTTCGGCAGCACCAGCGCACACGGCATCAACGCGCCCGCCCACAACGTCCTGACGCTGACAGTCGCCGAGATCGAACGGAGCTACCCCAGCTTCGCGCACGTCGTGCGCGGGGTGCACCGATGCATGCTGGTCGGCCGGATCAAACCCGCGGGCTCATTGAACGACGGCGTCGACGACGCGTCAGTCGTGGCCACCGCGGCCCAATTCTGGGCGTTGATTCACGGGTTCGTCATGCTGGAGCTGGCCGGCTACTACGGCGACGGCGGCGCGGCAGTCACGCCGGTACTCGTCGCGATGTACTCGAGTTTGCTTGTGGCGCTTGGCGATTCAGCGGATCGCGTACAACAGTCCGTGCGGTCGGCAATGGCCTGAATGCACGAACCCCCGGGACGGTGGTCCCGGGGGTTTACGCGCAGTGACTTACTTGACGGTGACGGTGGCGCCAGCGGCCTCGAGCTTGGTCTTGGCCTCGTCGGCCGCCTCCTTGGCCACCTTCTCCAGCAGCGGCTTGGGCGCGCCGTCGACCAGATCCTTGGCCTCCTTGAGGCCCAGGCCGGAGACGATCTCGCGGACCACCTTGATGACGCCGATCTTCTTGTCGCCGGCGGCCTCGAGGATCACGTCGAACTCCGACTGCTCCTCGGCGGCCTCGGCGGGCGCGCCACCGGCTGCGCCACCACCGGCGGCGGCGACGGCGACCGGAGCGGCCGCGGTGACCTCGAAGGTCTCCTCGAACTTCTTCACGAAGTCGGAGAGCTCCAGCAGGGTCATCTCCTTGAAGGCGTCGAGCAGGTCGTCAGTAGACATCTTTGCCATGGGTATGGGTCCTTCCTTGTTTTTCCAGGTTCCGCGTTGGGTTGTTATTCGGCTTCGGCCGGGGTCTCCGGCGCCTCAGTGGGTGTTTCCGAAGCTGGTTCCGGGGTGGTTTCCGCGGCGGGCTCCGCAGCGGCTGCGGGTTCCGCAGCGGCGGCGGGGCCTTCGGCGGCCTTCTTCTCTTGCAGTGCCGCCGCGAGCCGGGCGACCTGCGAAGCCGGGGCGTTGAACAGCCCGGCCGCCTTGGCGAGGTTGCCCTTCATCGCGCCGGCCAGCTTGGCCAGCAGCACCTCGCGCGACTCGAGGTCGGCGATGCGCTCGACCTCGGCGACGGTCAGCGCACGGCCGTCCATGTAGCCGCCCTTGATGACCAGCGCCTTGTGTTCCTTGGCGAAGGTCTTGATGGCCTTGGCCGCGTCGACCGCTTCACCGGTGACGAAGGCGATGGCCGTCGGGCCGGCGAACAGCTCGTCGAGCCCCTCCACCCCGGCTTCCGATGCCGCCCGCTTCACCAGCGTGTTCTTGGCCACCGAGTAGGTGGCCGACCCGTTGAGCGAGCGCCGCAGCTCGGCCAGGTTGGCGACGGTCAGACCGCGGTACTCCGTGATCAGGGTCGCGGTCGATTCCTTGAACTGCTCGGCGATATCTGCAACGGCGGTGGCCTTGTCAGCCCTTGCCATGCCTACCTCCTGATGTGAAAGTCAATGCGACGTGTCGTCTCGATTCCCCCGAGAACGACGAACGCCCCGGCGCAGAAGCGGCCGGGGCGTGAAAATACGCCGGCGCGAGCCGGCGCGGTGCCTCGTCCTCCTGCGTGGGCCGCCGGGATGCTCCCGGACCTTCAACCGATTGCTCGGTGACCGACGGTCTTCGGTGGATCGGCTAACAGGATAGCGTGGCCCACGCGATCAGCCAAAACGGCGACCTCAGGTGACGGCGAGGGCCAGCAGGACCAACACCGCCAGCAGCAGGATCACCCGCACCCGGTGCCGTCGATCCCAGCGGGCGGCGAGCTCGCGCGAGAGCTCACCGGTGCTCGGCCATTTCGCGATGCGGTTGTTGATCGGCACCAACACGGTGACCGTGAACAGCACCACCGCGGCCATCAGGCCCGCGGCGATGCCGCACAGCCAGTCGCGCGGGGCGCCGCGCTCCTCGAAGGCGAGCGCCGCCAACAGCAGCAGGACGACGGCATACCAGAACGGCATCGTGGTGCCCAACGCCCGGCCGGCGCCGCCGCGCGCCGCACGGAAGGCGTCGTCGGGCAGCCGGGCGATGAGCGGGTTGAAGAAGACCGCGACCGCCAGCTCCACGCCGACCATCAGCCCGGTGACGACGACTGCGAGTGCGTCGATGCGGTGATTCATGGCAATCACCTTGGCATGACGCCGGGCCCGAGGCCCGCGAGGCGGGCCGCGCCGATCAGGCCGGCCTCACCGCCGAGCTCGCCGGGCACCACCCGCAGCCCGGACAGGAAGTCCAGGCCGGCGTATTCGGCCAGCTTGGCCCGCAGCGGGTCGAAGAGCACCGGGCCGGACTTGGCGACGCCTCCCCCGATCACCACGAGGTCCAGGTCGCACACCGCGCCGACCGAGGCGATCATCGCGGCCAGGGCGTTGGCCCCCCGGTGGAATGCCTGCTGGGCCACCGGGTCTCCGGCCGCTGCCGCCGCGGCCAGGTCCCTGGCGCCGGCGCCCGGCGGGGCGGACCATCCGTTCTCTCGCGCCCGGCGCACCATCCACGGCCCGGACGCGACGGTCTCCACGCACCCGTGGCCGCCGCAGGCACACGGCCGGCCGTCCAGTTCGACCACCACGTGCCCGACGTGACCGGCGTTGCCGGTGCGCCCCGAGTAGGGGACGCCGTCGAGCACCAGTCCGCCGCCCACCCCGGTGGACACCACCATGCCCAGCAGAAACCGCGCGTCCGCGGTTTTCCCGGCCCCGATCCAGTGCTCCCCCAACGCCATGCAGACGCCGTCACCGCCCAGCACCACCGGCGGTCCAGGCACCGCCGCGGCGACCCTGTCGCGCAACGGGAAACGGTCCCAACTGTCGATGTTGATCGGGCTGACCGACCCGCTGTGCAGGTCGATGGGTCCGGCCGACGCGATCCCCACCGCGGCGACCGGAGCGCCGGCCGCCTGCAGCGCGTCGGCGATCAACGCTTCGACGACGGCCCAGACGTCGTCCGCGGCGGTCGTGACGGGTGTGGGGCGGATGGCGGTGTACACCAGCTTGCCGCCCGAATCCGCAAGCGCGGCAGCGATTTTGGTGCCACCGATGTCCAGGCACAGCGTCAGCATCGTGTTCAGTGCCGGTGGGTGTTGTCGGGTTGACGGGGGTCGCCGGGATGCTCGTGGCCGGGCGCCAGCTGCACCAGCGTGGCGCGCCGCGCGTCCAGCCACAGCCGGAAGGCGCGTCGCCGCGCTGCGCCGCGCAGGTGCTCCTCGATCGCCGCTCGCACCTCGTCCAGCGGCGGGCCGGTCACCGCCGTCGTGCACCAACCGTGTTCGCCCCGACGCGGCGCGGCGAAGCGCAGCGGGTTGCGGGCGTGATAGGCGGTCACCTCGGTGTCGGTCACCCGCACCGCGGCGGTGACCTCGGCCAACAGCGCCCGCGCACGCGGATCGGCCAGCACGGCCGCGGCGACGCTGCCGATCTCCAGCCGGGCGGTCACGTCGGGCAGCAGCTCGGCCTCGGACGGCGCTCCGCGCGGGGTCAGCCCCCGCGCGGCCGCCTCCGCGGCGACCACCCGCTCGGTGACGATCAGTTGGGTCAGCCACCGCCGCAGCTGGCGGCCCTCGCTGGTGCCGCTGACCGGCAGGGCGGCCGTTCCCCGCGCGGTGCGCAGCCGCGCTTCGGCGGCGTCGAGAGCATCCGGTGACACGGGCACGCCGGCCACGGTCGCGATCGGATGCGTGCTCATGTCACCGTCACCTTCACCGCCGGCGAGTAGACCAGTCGGCCGGCGCAGCCGATCCGCACCAGCGCCCACCACTGGCCCGGCTCCAGCCAGGCCGGCGGGGTCAGCTCGAAGCGTAGGTCGGCGGTGCCGCGGGCGGGCAGCACCGCGCCGAGCGCGCCGGGACCCATCCATTCCCAGGTGCCCCAGGGGCTGATCAGATGCGCCTCCAGCGCCAGGTCGGCCCCGGCGCGGCTGCCGACCGTGACGGCCAGCGCGCCCGCCTCGCCGGGTCGGAGCGTCACCTCGGCCGGCCCGTCGGCGAGGTAGATCAGCTCGCCGGGCTCGCCCACCGCCACCACGCAAACGTCCTCGACGGGCTGGCGCCAGGCGGCCGGGACCGCTTCGCCGGCGACGCGGAGTTCGGCGCGGATCGGGTAGAGCCCCGGTTCGGCGCGGGCCGGGACCGACACGGCCACGTCGGTGTGCAGGTGGTCGCCGGTGCACAGGGTGAAGGGCAGCTCGGTGGGCGTGGCCGTCCAGCCGTCCGGGCAGCGCAGGGCGACGGTGCCGTGCAGCGTGGCGTCGGTGCTGTCACTGGCCGCGGTGAGGCGCAGCGTCACCGCGGCGCCGGGTTCCGCCGTCATCTGCGGCGGGTGCAGGTGGGCGACGGCCGGCAGCCCACCCAGTGGCGCGGGGCCGCGATTGTGCAGCCAATACCGCGCGTAGAGCGGCTGCGCGGCCTCCGCGTCTGGGGCCAGGACGGCGGCGTCGGTCGTCGCCGCGGGCGCGTCGAATCGGGCCAGCACGGTCGCCACCTGGTAGCCGTGCAGCTCGACCGACGGCACGGGTTCGGGTTGCGTTTCCAGCAGGTCGACACGTCGCAGGTCGCTCACCGACGCGAGGTCCGAGTCGATGACGACGTGGGTGCCCGCGCCGGTCGTCTCCACCAGGCGCAGGGCGACGGCATTGGGGTCGAGGGGCGCCGCGCTGCCCGCGGTCAGTGGATTGCCGGCGGCCTTGAGGGCGGCCAGTTGCACCGATCCGGCGGGCTCGACGCGAAGCAGCGATCCGGCCGGCGGCAGCGCGTCCCCGTGCCGGTCCGGTGTGACGGCGAGCAGTGGCTGGGAGAACTGGGCGCTGCGTGCGGGGATCGCCGCCTGCCGCCAGTCGCCGGCTCCGCTGACCAACGCGTAGTCGAAGGCGTGGGTCCAGTGCTGGAGCGCAAAGTTGGAGCCGTCCGGCGCGGTGCGGCGCGGGTCGTCGATCCAGATGCCCGACGGCCAGCCGGTGCAGGAACGCATCAGCGCGGTGTGCAGCGTGCCCTCGGTGTCGACGGCGAAGCTGGGCACCCCGCGGTTGAGCAGCGCGACGGTGCGATCTTCGAAAGCGTATGTTCCCGAAGGCGATCGCTGCGACACGACGATCTCGGCGTCGCCGAGATCGTCGGCCACCGCGGTGATCGCGGCCCGCAGATCGTCCTCGTCGCGGCCGTCGATGACCAGCACCGGCAGCGCCCGCGATGGACGCAGGTCGGCGCCGGGCACCCACACCGCATCCAGCGGCGTCTCGGCCGGCACCCACACCCTGGCCCGGCCGGTGCTCGCCAGCTGGCGGTCCAGTTCGTCGCGGTAGGCCGGAGCGTCGGCCAGCACGGCCGCAGCGAAGGCGTTGCGGGCAGGCCCCCCCAGCGCGATGCGCACGTCGGGCAGGTTGGAATCGACCTCGAGGTGGCCGTAGCGCGGCTTGTCCGCGGCTCCGCAGGTGGCCGTGACGCCGGCGCGGACCAGCGCGACCATCAGCTCCCGGGCCAGCGGCCCGGACACCGCCTCGGCCGGCGACACCACCTCGGCGACCGACACCGCCCGCACCCCGGCGCCCGGCACTCGGACCCGGGCCGCCGACGACAGGCCGAACCAGCCGTACGCCGGGTTGTCCAACGTCCAGAGGTGCCGGGCGGTGTCCACCGAGCGCGAGCCGCCCGGTCCGTCATGCAGCAGCGCTAAACCGCGGCCGACGACGGCGTCGCCCACCTCGCTGACCGGCATGGCGCCCGGCACCGGGCACGGCCAGCGCAGCCGCACCAGCTGGTCGGCCCCGGTGAACTCGTCGATGGTGGTGCGGCAGTCGAGCCGCGCGACTCCAGTCCACAGCGTCAGGGTTTGGGTGTAGCGCAGCAGCGTGCCGATCCGGCCGTGCACCACCAGCCGCTGACCGAGCGGCCCGCGGTAGGCGCGCACCCGCGCGGGCGTCGCCGACGAACACACCACCGGCCCCTTGGGCAGCAGATGCCAGGGGCCCTCGCCCTGGCTGGGGTGCGCCGGGTACTCCTCGTAGACGGCGAGCTCGTTGCCCACCCTTCCGTCGGCGATCAGCTCGCGGCCGTCCTGGACCAGCGAGGCGACTCCCCCGCCGCGCGCCGGGTCGGCCTCGACCCGGTAGTGCTCGTTGGCGATCACCGATCCCGCCGCCGGTTCCCAGCCGGCCCGTTCGCCCCCCGGTTCGGGCACCAACCGGTACGCCCGCCAGCCCAGCGAGGGCACATCGCGCGCCAGCCAGCTGACCGAGCGGCCGCCGTGCTCGACGTGCGCCGCCAGCTCGGCTCCGTCGACCTCGAACACCCGCACCCGGGCGCCGAGCGGCGGGTCGAGGCGCGCGGTGACGACGTCGGTGCGCGGGCCGGTCAGCGGATTCCACACGATCACGTCGCCCTCGCCGGAACCGACCTCGCCGGACAGCAAGGCCAGCGAATTGTCGCGGGCCGCGCGGCCCAGCTCCCAGGCGTCGCGCCATCCGGTCAGCAGGTCGAGGTACACCTGGTCGGATTCCGAGCCGGTGATGGCGTCGTGGTGCGCGCCGTAGGCCAGCTGCACCCAGGCCTTGGCCAGGGCGGCCTGCGGGTACTGGGCGCCGGCCAGCAGACCGGCGAACACCGCGAAGCGCTCGGCCTGCAGCACGGTGTTCTCGGCGGCCCGGTTGGCCTGCTTGGTGTCGATGTAGGACACGTCCTTGCCGGTGTAGATCGGGTTCATGTCCCGGGTCTGCGGTGACGGCAGGTGATCGCGCTGCGCCAGTTCGGCGCGCACCGCCGCGAAGAACTCGCGCGGCAACGCGCACACGAAGCGCGGCCAGGTGTAGCGGGCGGCCCAGTCACGGTGGATCTCGGTGACCCACTTGTTGGGCGGGGTGTAGTCGGTGCCGACCGGCAGCAGCACGTTGCGGGTCAGCGCGACCCTCTTGAGCTGATCGAACAGCTCATACGTGGCGGTCTCGGCCTCGCTCAGCGACGCCGCGGAATCCATCCACCAGCCCGCCGAGTAATGCGCGGGCATGTAATGGGTGAGCAGGCCGCGGCCCGACGGCGAGATCCACTCGAACTCGCTGCAGAACTGCATGCGCTCGACATCGCCGTCGCCCAGCGCCGGGCCCCACTGGTGGTGCGGTCCCCGGGCCCACGAACTCGACGTCAGGCCGGCGTCGGCGGCGAATCCCGGGAATTGCGGATCGTGGCCGAACACGTCCAGCTGCCACGCGGTTGCCGGGTTGGCTCCCATGATGTGACGCTGAAAACCTATGCCGTGCACCAGGTTTCGGATCGTCGTCTCCGGGCTGGTGAGGTTGGTGTTGGGTTCGTTGTAGGTGCCGCCCATCACCTCGACGCGGCCCTGGGCGATGAACCGGCGCAGATCGGCACGGTCCTCGGGCCGGGTGTCCCAGTACGGCTTGAGGTAGTCGACCTCGGCCAGCACGAACTTGTACTCGGGCTCGCGGCGCGCCATCTCCAGATGCGCGTGCACCAGGTCGAAACCGTTGGCCTGACGGGCCCGCCCCGGCGGGTCCTCGATCCACTCGCTGGTATAGGCGCCCTGGGTGTTCCACCACACCGGGTCGTAGTGAAAGTGGCTGACCATGAACATGGTCCAGCCGGGCTCGGCCACGGTGAACTCGAACGGCAGCCGCAGACTGCCGGCGTGCGCCCGCGCGGGCCGGCGCTGCCCGGCGACCGGCTCGTCCACCGTCACCGCAACCTCGACGACCTCGCAGCCGGGCTCGGCGACCGCCTGCCCGCGCAGGCCGCGGCCGTCTATGCGCACGCGCGTGGGCTCGGCACACCCAGACACGGTGACGCGGACCAGCTGCAGCGGCGCGTCCGGTGGCCCGACGAAGAGCTCGGTCGACTCGGCCCTGGTCATCTGCATGCCGAAACCACCTGCATCCCCGCACCTTACGGCGCCCGAGACCTACGATCGATCCATGCCCGCCCTCGCCCCGCCGGTGACCGACGAACGCAACGCGCTGCGCGAATTCCTGGCGTTTCACCAGAGCGCGTATTTCGCGGTCAGCCATGGCCTCACCGACGAACAGGCCCGGTCCACGCCCTCGGTCAGTGCGCTGTCGATCGGCGGGCTGATCAAACACGCCACCGGGATGCAACGCAGCTGGATGGCGCGCGTCGCCGCCGCGCCGGACGCACCGCCGAAAGACCCCCGCCCGTTCGAGCGGATCGCCGAGGAGTTCGCCGACCAGCACGTGATGCGGCCCGACGAGACGCTGGCCGGGCTGCTGGACGCGTTCGAGGCGCAGAACGCGACGTCGCTGCGGCTGGTGGAGACCACCGACCTCGACGCCCCGGTGCCCGTTCCGCAGGACATCCCGTGGTTTCCCAAGAACCAGCAGGCCTGGTCGGTGCGCTGGGTGATCCTGCATGTGATCAACGAACTGGCCCGGCACGCCGGGCACGCCGACATCATCCGGGAGACCATCGACGGCGCCACCATGTACGAGTTGATCGCCGCGCGGGAGGGCTGGGCCATCCAGGGCTGGGTGCAGCCCTGGAAAAGCAGCGACAGCGGTCCGCGTCCGAGTTAGCGGATTGGGACGCACCCCCGCGGATGCGGCACACTGCACAGATGAGCTCTACCAAGCATCGAGAGGGGGCCAAGCTCGACCGGGTGCCGTTGCCGGTCGAAGCGGCCCGGGTTGCCGTGACAGGCTGGCAGGTCACCCGCACCGCCGCTCGCATCGTCACCAAGCTGCCGGGCAGGGGCCCGTGGCAACAGAAGGTGATCCAGCAGCTCCCGCAGACCTTCGCCGACCTGGGACCGACCTACGTCAAATTCGGACAGATCATCGCGTCCAGTCCCGGGGCGTTCGGTGAATCGTTGTCCCGGGAGTTCCGCGGCCTGCTCGACCGGGTGCCGCCCGCCGACTCCGACGAAGTGCACAAGCTCTTCGTCGAAGACCTCGGCGGCGACCCGTCCGAGTTGTTCGCCAAATGGGACGAGACGCCGTTCGCGTCGGCGTCCATCGCGCAGGTGCACTACGCGACGCTGCACACCGGCGAGGAGGTCGTCGTCAAGATCCAGCGCCCGGGCATCCGGCGCCGGGTCGCGGCCGACCTGCAGATCCTGAAGCGTTTCGCCCAGGCCGTCGAACTGGCCAAGCTGGGCCGCCGGCTCTCCGCGCAGGACGTGGTCGCCGACTTCTCCGACAACCTGGCCGAGGAGCTGAATTTCCGGCTGGAGGCGCAGTCGATGGAGGCGTGGGTGTCGCACCTGCACGCCTCCCCGCTGGGCAAGAACATCCGCGTGCCGCAGGTGTTCTGGGACTTCACCAGCGACCGGGTGCTGACCATGGAGCGGGTGCACGGCATCCGCATCGACGACGTCGCCGCCGTTCGCAAGGCCGGATTCGACGGCGTCGAGCTGGTGAAGGCGCTGCTGTTCTCGCTGTTCGAGGGCGGGCTGCGGCACGGGCTGTTCCACGGCGACCTGCACGCGGGCAATCTCTACGTCGACGACCAGGGCCGCATCGTGTTCTTCGACTTCGGGATCATGGGCCGCATCGATCCCCGCACCCGCTGGCTGCTGCGCGAGCTGGTGTACGCGCTGCTGGTCAAGAAGGACCACGCCGCGGCCGGCAAGATCGTGGTGCTGATGGGCGCCGTCGGCACCATGAAGCCGGAGGCCGAGGCCGCCAAGGACCTGGAGCGCTTCGCCACCCCGCTGACCATGTCGACGCTGGGCGACATGTCCTACGCCGACATCGGTCGGCAGCTCTCGGCGCTGGCCGACGCCTACGACGTCAAGCTGCCCCGCGAGCTGGTGCTGATCGGGAAGCAATTCCTCTACGTCGAGCGGTACATGAAGCTGCTGGCGCCCAAGTGGCAGATGATGTCGGATCCGCAACTGACGGGCTATTTCGCGAACTTCATGGTCGAGGTCAGCCGCGAGCACCAGCCCGAGGAAGTCTGATGGAGGTCCGCACCGGCCACGCCACCTCAGGCGACCTCAAGCTGTACTACGAGGACATGGGCGACATCGACGACCCACCCGTACTGCTGATCATGGGGCTGGGCGCCCAGCTGCTGCTGTGGCGCACCGCCTTCTGCGAGCGGCTGGTCAGCCACGGGCTGCGCGTCATCCGGTACGACAACCGGGACGTCGGCCTGTCGAGCAAGACCCAGCACCACAGCTCGGGGCAGCCGCTGGTGACGCGGCTGGCGCGCTCCTGGCTGGGCCTGCCGAGCAAAGCGGCGTACAAGCTCGAGGACATGGCCGACGACGCCGCGGCCGTGCTTGATCATCTGGGCATCGGCCACGCGCACATTGTGGGCGCATCGATGGGCGGCATGATCGCCCAGATTTTCGCCGGACGATTCCGCGAGCGCACGAAAAGCCTCGCGATCATTTTCTCCAGCAACAATTCGGCTCTATTGCCGCCGCCGGCCCCGCGCGCGTTGCTGGCGCTCCTGAAGGGCCCGCCGCCGGATTCGCCGCGCGAGGTGATCATCGACAACGCCGTGCGCGTCGGCAACATCATCGGCAGTCCGCGCTACCGTGTGCCCGAAGAGCAGGCCCGCGCCGAGGCCGCCGAGGGATACGACCGCAACTATTACCCCCAAGGCGTCGCCAGGCATTTCGGTGCTGTGCTGGGCAGCGGCAGCCTGCGGCAGTACAACCGCCGGACCGTCGCGCCCACCGTGGTGATCCACGGCCGGGCGGACAAGCTGATGCGCCCATTCGGCGGGCGCGCGGTGGCCAGGGCCATCGACGGCGCTCGATTGGTGTTATTCGACGGGATGGGACATGATCTGCCACAGCAGTTGTGGGACCACGTGATCGGCGTGCTGACGAAAAACTTCAGCAGGGCCAGCTAGCCCAAAAACACTCGGTAGAAACGCGTCCTGCGATTTTCAGTCCATGTCGCAGGGCTGTACGGTTGGCAAAGAAGGGTGGGTGTCTAAATGGCCAAGCTGAAGCCGTATTACGAAGAGTCGCAGGCAACCTACGACATTTCGGACGACTTCTTCGCGCTTTTCCTTGACCCGAACATGGTCTACACGTGCGCCTACTTCGAGCGCGACGACATGACGCTGGAAGAGGCGCAGCTCGCCAAGCTGGATCTGGGGTTGGGCAAGCTGAAGCTCGAGCCGGGAATGACCGTGCTCGATGTCGGGTGCGGTTGGGGCGGAGCCGTGGTCCGGGCGCTGGAGAAATACGACGTCAACGTCATTGGCATCACGCTGAGCCGCAACCACTACGCGCGCACCAAAGCGAGGCTGGCCGCGATTCCGACAACGCGGCGGGCCGAGGCGCGGCTGCAGGGTTGGGAAGAGTTTGACGAGCCGGTCGATCGGATCATCAGCTTCGAGGCGTTCGACGCGTTCAAAAAGGAACGCTGGCCCGCATTCTGGGATTGGGCCTACAAAACCCTCACCGGCGACAGTCGGATGCTGATGCACAGCATCTTCACGTATCCGCAGTCGGAGTGGAAGCAGCGTGGCGTCCAGATCACAATGTCGGATCTGCGTTTCTTCCACTTCCTGGGCAAGGAAATCTTTCCCGGCGGCCAGATGTGCGGCGAACCCGACATCGTCGACAATGCGCAAACCAGCGGTTTCTCGATCGAGCAGATCGAATACCTGCAGCCACACTACGCGCGGACCCTGGACACGTGGGCGGCCAATTTGGAGGCCAATCGCGAACGGGCCATCGCCATCCAGTCCCAAGAGGTGTACGACCGGTTCATGCGCTATCTGACCGGCTGCGCGGACCTGTTCCGCAAGGGCATCTCCAACGTGGCGCAGTACACGCTGACCAAATAGCGACCCATCGCCTCGTAAGTCGCCGGAAAGTAGAACGGCAGAATCTCCGCCGCACGCGCACTCAAATGCGCCGTTTTCGATCTCCGGCGAGTAGCGTGCCTCGCGGATGGGCACCCCTGTGGTGTACATCACGTGGGAGGGTAGATGTCTGACAATCGGGCTGGCGCTGTTCGTACGCGGTCCAATTCGGACGACGTACGGGCGCACTACGACCTGTCCAACGAATTCTTCGCGCTCTTTCTGGATCCGACCCGCACCTACAGCTGCGCGTATTTCCCTCGCGAGCGCATGACCTTGCGCGAAGCGCAGCTCGCCAAACTCGACCTGACTCTGGACAAGCTCGGGCTCCAGCCGGGGATGACCCTGCTCGACGTCGGCTGCGGCTGGGGTTCGGGGCTGAAGCGCGCCGTCGAGCGCTACGACGTCAACGTCGTCGGCCTGACCCTGTCCAAAAATCAACATGCCTATTGCCAGCAGGTGCTCGACGGGATGGACACCGGCCGGTCACGGCGGGTGCTGCTACGGGACTGGGCCGAGTTCGACGAACCCGTGGACCGCATGGTCGTCATCGAGGCGTTGGAGCACTTCGGTTTTCACCGCTACGACGACTTCTTCGAATTCGCCTACACCGCGCTGCCCGGCGACGGCGTGATGCTGCTGCACTCGATCACCGGTCTGCACGTCAAGCAGGTGATGGAGCGCGGCATCCCGTTGACGATGGAGATGGCGAAATTCATGAGGTTCATCGTCACCGAAATCTTCCCGGGTGGCCGGCTGCCGATGATCGAGACGGTCGAGGAGCACGCGACGAGGGTCGGGTTCACGGTGGCCCGCGTCCAGTCGCTGCAGTCGGACTTCGCCAAGACCCTGGATTTCTGGTCCGAGACGCTGAAGGCCCACAGGGACGAGGCCATCGCCATTCAGTCCGAAGCGGTCTACGAGACGTACATGAAGTACCTGACCGGCTGCGCCAAGGTGTTCCGTATGGGCTACGTCGACTGCAACCAATTCACGCTGGAAAAGTAGAGTTGGGTATCGTTGCACGTCACACCCCAAGGCAGTCCGCGGGTAACACGCAGTGAACTTCATCCAGGAGAACAAGACGAAAATGGCTGATCAACCGGCTAGCCCGACGAAGACGCGGACGGCTCCCGAGGACATTCAGGCGCACTACGACGTCTCCGACGACTTTTTCGGCCTGTTCCAAGACCCGACCCGGATCTACAGCTGCGCCTATTTCGAGCGCGACGACATGAGCCTGGAAGAGGCCCAGTACGCCAAGATCGACCTCAACCTCGACAAGCTGGACCTCAAGCCGGGCATGACTCTGCTGGACATCGGCTGCGGGTGGGGCACCACCATGAAGCGCGCCGTCGAGCGGTTCGACGTCAACGTAATCGGCCTGACGCTGTCCAAGAATCAACACGCCCGCGCTCAGGCGTTGCTCGACTCGACCGACAGCAACCGCACGCGGGAGGTGCGCCTGCAGAACTGGGAGGACTTCAACGAGCCGGTCGACCGCATCGTCTCGATCGAGGCCTTCGAGCACTTCGGCCACGAGAACTACGACGATTTCTTCAAGCGGACTTTCGACATCATGCCCGACGACGGCCGGATGACCGTGCAGAGCAGTGTCAGCTACCACCCGTACGACCTGGCCGCCCGCGGCAAGAAGCTCAGCTTCGAGACCGCGCGGTTCATCAAGTTCATCGTCACCGAGATCTTCCCCGGCGGCCGACTGCCGTCCACCCAGATGATGGTGGATCACGGCGAGAAGGCAGGATTTGTTGTGCCCGAACCGATTTCGCTACGGCCGCACTACATCAAGACGCTGCACATCTGGGGCGACACGCTCGAGTCCAACAAGGACAAGGCCATCGAGGTCACCTCCGAAGAGGTGTACAACCGCTACATCAAGTACCTGCGTGGCTGCGAGCACTACTTCGGCGACGAGATGCTCGACGTCAGCCTGGTGACCTACCTCAAGCCCGGGGCTGCGGCCTAAAACTTTCGCGGCTGTCGGATTGCCCGCGCGTCGTTCGTCGAAAAGGTAGAGAGTGGAGCACAGGGCTTCGCTCACTACCTGGAGGTGACGAGACATGCAGTACTTCGCCCTATTGATCAGCAGGGAGCAAGACCGCGCACCCGAAGACCCGGCCGCGATGGCCGCGTGGGGCGACTTCCACGCCAAAGCCGGCCCGGCGATCAAATCCGGAGACGCACTGGCGCCCGCCGCCGACGCCGTGGTCGTCACCGGAGGTCCGGACGCCCCGGTGGTCACCGACGGTCCCTTCGCCGAGGCCGCCGAGGTGGCCTGCGGTTACTACGTGTTCGAAGCGGAGAACCTGGACGAGGCGCTGGCATTGGCCCGCGATGTCCCGCTCGCCACGTACGGCGCCGTGGAAGTGTGGCCCACGGTCCACATGATCGAGCCGTCCCGCCGGCTCACCGGGAACGACTGGCTCGCGCTGCTGCTGGAACCCCCCGCGTCGGCGCACACGCCGGGAACCCCGGAGTGGGAGGCCGTGGCGGCCAAGCACGCGGGCCTGCATGCGTGCGCGGGCGACCACATCATCGGGGGCGCCGCGTTGCACGACCGCTCCACGGCGACGACCGTGCGGGTGCGCGACGGCGAGGTCCTCATCACCGACGGGCCCTATGTCGAGGGCGCCGAGATCGCCACGGGGATCTACCTTTTGAGTGCCGCGGATCGCGACGAGGCCGTCAAGCTCGCTTCGATGATCCCCGCCTCGACCGTGCAGGTGCGGCAACTGGCCGGCCTTTCCGCGCTCTAGCCGTCGCGAATGGCCGACCTGGACGGCGTCTTTCGCCGGGAGTGGGGTCCCGCCGTGGCCGCGCTCGCCCGGTGGTCGGGTGACCTCACCGTCGCCGAGGACGCCGTCCAGGAGGCCTGCGCCGAGGCGCTGCGCACCTGGTCTCTGAACGGGGTGCCCGTCAACCCGGGCGGGTGGCTGGTGACCGTCGGCCGCAACCGCGCGCGGGACCGGCTGCGCCGCGAATCCGTGCGCCCCGGAAAGGAATTAGCGGCTGTGCTGGACGACATCAGGGCACGCACCGATCACACCGACCCGCATCCGGTTCGCGACGACGAGCTGCGGATGATGTTCACCTGTGCCCACCCGGCGCTGGACCGGCAATCGCAACTGGCGCTGACGCTGCGACTGGTGTCCGGTCTGACCGTCGGCGAGATCGCCCGCGCGCTCCTGCAGACCGAGGCGGCGATCGGTCAGCGAATCACGCGCGCCAAGAACAAGGTTCGGCACGCCAACATCCCGCTGCGGGTGCCACCCGCCGAGCTGCTGCCCGAGCGCACACCGCACGTGTTCGGGTGCGTCTATTCGGTGTTCACTGAGGGCTACTGGTCGACCGCGGGCCCGTCGGCCATCCGGGACGACCTGTGCGACGAGGGGATCCGGCTGGGCGGGGAGTTGTGCGCGCTGCTGCCCGACGAGCCGGAGGCGCACGCCCTGTCCGCCCTGATGTTGCTGCATGATTCGCGCCGCGCGACCCGGGTGGACGACACCGGGATGCTGGTGCCGCTCGAGGACCAGGACCGGCGCCGCTGGGACCGCGGGTGCATCTCGCGCGGGCTCGACCGGTTGCGCCACGCCCAGGGGGCGACGGGCGCCTACCTGCCCCAGGCCGTGATCGCAGCGCTGCACGCCACGGCACCGTCCTGGGAGGAGACCGACTGGGTCACCATCGGCACCGCCTACGACAGGCTGTTCGCGATGACCGGCTCGCCGGTGGTGGCCGCCAACCGGGCGCTGGCGATCGGATTCCGCGACGGCCCCGACGCCGGCCTGGCCGCGCTGGACAAGGTGGCACACGATCCGCGACTCGGTCGCTCCAACCTGGTCGCGACCGTGCGGGCCGACCTGTTGCGGCGCGCGGGCAGGCCCGCCGATGCGCTCGCCTGGTATCGAATGGCGTTGGAGTCCAACGGATCTGACCCCGGTCGCCGGTTTCTGCGGCGGCGCATCGCCGAGTGCGGCGGTTAGGACTCCGCGAAGTTGCGGGTGACGGCCGGGTCCACCGGGATGCCCGGTCCCGTCGTGGTCGAGACCACAATCTTCTTCAGGTAGCGTCCCTTGGACGCGGACGGCTTGAGCCGCAGCACCTCGTCCAGCGCGGCGCCGTAGTTCTCGGCCAGCGCCTTCTCGTCGAACGAGGCCTTGCCGATGACGAAGTGCAGGTTGGCCTGCTTGTCCACCCGGAAGTTGATCTTGCCGCCCTTGATGTCGGCCACGGCCTTGGCGACATCGGGGGTCACGGTACCGGTCTTGGGGTTCGGCATCAGGCCGCGCGGACCGAGCACCCGGGCGATGCGGCCCACCTTGGCCATCTGGTCCGGGGTCGCGATCGCGGCGTCGAAGTCCAGGAACCCGCCCTGGATCTTCTCGATCAGGTCGTCGCTGCCGACGATGTCTGCGCCGGCCGCCTGCGCCTGCTCGGCCTTGTCGCCCACCGCGAACACCGCGACGCGGGCGGTCTTACCGGTGCCGTGCGGCAGGTTGACCGTGCCGCGGACCATCTGGTCGGCCTTGCGCGGGTCGACGCCGAGCCGGATGGCCACCTCGACGGTTGCATCCTGCTTGCTCGACGACGTCTCCTTGGCGAGCTTGGCCGCTTCCAGCGGGGAGTAGAGGTTGTCGCGATCCACCTTCTCGGCGGCGGCGCGGTATGCCTTGCTGTTCTTGCTCACTTGCTAATCCAATCGGGTGTTGGGGTCGTGGTTAGCGGGCCGAAGCTGGCCCTCCCACGGTTAGGGGCTTATTCGACGGTGATGCCCATCGACCGGGCGGTGCCGGCGATGATCTTGGCGGCGGCGTCGATGTCGTTGGCGTTCAGATCGGCCTTCTTGGTCTCGGCGATCTCCTTGACCTGATCCCAGCTGACCTTGGCGACCTTGGTCTTGTGCGGTTCGGCCGATCCCTTGCCCACGCCGGCGGCCTTGAGCAGCAGCTTGGCGGCGGGCGGCGTCTTTAGCGCGAAGGTGAAGCTGCGGTCCTCGTAGACCGTGATCTCCACCGGGATGACCTGGCCGCGCTGGTTTTCCGTGGCAGCGTTGTATGCCTTGCAGAACTCCATGATGTTGACGCCGTGCTGACCGAGCGCGGGCCCGACCGGCGGCGCCGGGTTGGCCTGCCCCGCCTGGATCTGAAGCTTGATCAGCCCGACGACTTTCTTCTTCGGGGCCATGAGGTTGTGCTGTTCCTTCCTGGTTTACGCCCGGCGTATGCGCCGGTTTAGAGCTTGGAGACTTGGCTGAAGGTCAATTCGACCGGGGTTTCGCGGCCGAAGATCGACACCAGCACCTTGAGCTTCTGCTGTTCGCCGTTGACCTCGCTGATGGTGGCCGGCAGCGTCGCGAACGGCCCGTCCATGACCGTCACCGATTCGCCGACCTCGTAGTCGACCTCGATGGCCGGACGTTCCAGCCCGCCGACCTCGGCGGCGGCGGTGGTGGCCGCACCCTTGGCGGCCTTCTTCGTCGCGCCGCGCGGCAGCAGGAACTTCACCACGTCGTCGAGTGTCAGCGCCGACGGACGCGAGGTCGCCCCGACGAACCCCGTGACGCCGGGGGTGTTGCGCACCGCGGCCCACGAGTCGTCGGTCAGGTCCATGCGCACCAGGATGTAGCCGGGCAGCACCTTGCGATTGACCTGCTTGCGCTGGCCGTTCTTGATCTCGGTGACCTCTTCGGTGGGCACCTCCACCTGGAAGATGTAGTCCCCGACGTCAAGGTTCTGCACACGCGTTTCGAGGTTGGCTTTGACCTTGTTCTCGTAGCCCGCGTAGGAGTGGATGACATACCAGTCGCCGGGCTTTCTGCGCAGTTCCGCCTTGAGCGCGGCGGCCGGGTCGGCCTCTTCGGCCGTCTCGTCGGCAGCCACGGCGGCCGCGGCCGTCTCGTCGGCAGCCACGCCCGCGGTCGCCTCGGTGACCTCAGCGGCCGCAGAGGTGTCCGTGGCCTGCGCCTGCGCGGCTTCGTCCACGTCGACCGCTTCACCCGCTGACGGGTCACCGTCGAAGGTAGTCACGGTTTGAGTCCTCTCTGTCACTCGCTCAGCCGAACACCAACATCACCAGCTTGGTCAGGCCGAAGTCCGCCAGGCCGACCAGCGTCACCATGAAGGCCAGAAAAGCCAACACAACGGAGGTGTAAGTGAGCATCTGCTTGCGGTTGGGCCAGATGACCTTCCGCATCTCCGCAACGACCTGCTTGAGGTAGTTGTAGACGAACACGAAGGGGTTGGCCCGGCGGTCGCCGGCCTTCTTGGACTTGGCGACCTTCTTGGCTTTCGCGCCCTTTTCGGCCTTCGCCGGCGTGGAGGCGTCGACCTCGTCCGACGGGCCAACGTCTTCGCCGGCCTCGGCCGCCCGCTGCCTGGACCGCTTGCCCGTGGGGCGCTGCGGCCGCGTCACCACCGCTGTCCGACCGCCGCTCGCGCCGCCGTCCTCTTTGTCAGTGCCGTCGCTTGCGGCGTCGTTGGCAACGTCGCCTTCGTCGCTCACCGCATGCTCCTTTGTTTGCTAATGCTTTTAGAGCCGTCCCATGTGTGGCGGCACGTACTTCCAGTGTCCACCATGGCACATCCTCTTATGGTCCGGATCCTCCTCAGGCCGTCCCGGCCCGCATCGTCACCGAACGCTCGTCTTCAGCAGGGGCGACAGGACTTGAACCTGCAACCTGCGGTTTTGGAGACCGCTGCTCTGCCAGTTGAGCTACGCCCCTTCGCGGTTGGCAGGCCAACCTGCGCTTACCTACCGGGGCTCACATGACACGCGCGCCCTCCGATTGCTCGACTCACGGAAAGCGCGCTAATGCTGGGAAAACCCCGAGGACCGAGTGTACATCGACGCAGGAGTCAGATACTAATTACGCCGTTCTGACGACCTGGCCGGATTCCGGGTCCCAGCGCAGGTTCGCGGATCCGTCGGTGTACTGGCTCATCAACGTGGTGTAGGCCTCCAGGACCACCTCGCCGTCGTCGTTGGTGCAGGTGTTTTTGGTGACGACGATGTCGGCGCCGAAGCGCTCCTCCACCGAATAGACGTCCATGCGGGCCCACAGCTTGTCGCCGGCCTTGATCGGCTTGGAGAACACGAAGCGCTGGTCGACCTGGACGATCACCAGCGTCTCCATGCCGATGTCGACATGCCGGAAGAAATCCAGCTGGACCAGCTTGGCGAAGATGGTCGCGAAGGTCAGCGGCGCGACGATCGCGTCGTGGCCGAGGTCGGCGGCCACGCTTTCCTCGAAGTGGGCGCGGTGGTCGTTCTTGACGGACAGTGCGAACTGGCGCAGTTGTTCCCGCCCCACAACGAAGTAGTCCGGGTAGCGCCAGATCATTCCCCTGATGTCTGTTTTGAGCGCCATGGGCTATGCCAGAGTTGCGGAGGCGATCGCCCTACCGAAGATCTTCTTGCCGCCGGTGGTGGCCGTGAGCGCGATGGTCACGGACTTCGTCTCGGGATCGGCAGACTTCACCCGTCCGCTGAAGACCAGCTCGGCGCCCTTGCCGTCGTTGGGCACCGGCACCACCGCGGTGAACCGCACGTTGTACTCGGTGACCGCACCGGGGTCACCGATCCACGCGGTCACGTAGCCGCCGCCGATGCCCATGGTCAGCATGCCGTGCGCGATCGCGGTGTCCAGGCCGACGACCTTGGCAATCTCGTCGTCCCAGTGAATCGGGTTCAAGTCGCCGGAAACGCCCGCGTAATTCACCAGATCCTGTCGGGTCAGCGGATAGGTCTTCTCAGGAAGCTGGTCACCCACCTTCACGGAGCTGAACTCACGCAGTGGCATCAGTAAATCCCTCTTCTCCATCCTCACCGGCACGGCCCGCCAGGGTCGTGTAGGTCTCTTGCACGACGTCACCGGCTTCGTTGGTGATGACATTCTTGGTGACAATGATCTGGGTGCCGTGCGACACGCGGACCGAGTCCACATAGACATCGCAGTACAGCTTGTCGCCGGCGACGATCGGCGCGTTGAATTTCAGTACCTGGTCGACCTGGACGATCTGCGCGTCCTGGACGGCCACGTTCGCGTGCTTGAAGAACGCCGTCTGCGCCTGGTAGCCGAATACGCAGATGAACGTCAACGGCGCGAGCAACCCTTTATAGCCGAGTTCGGCCGCCGCCTTCTCCTCGAAGAACTCGGGGCTGTCGTTTTGCACGGCCACCGCGTACTCGCGGATCTTCTCCCGCTCCACCTCGTAATGATCGGGGTAGCGGTAGTGCATCCCCACGATGCTTTCGGTTAACGGCACGGTTCTTAAACTACCTAGTCAATCCGAACAAACGCCCGCGGGTGACCGCTAGCGTGTCTCCCGATGCGCCTGGTGCTTGCCGCAGTTGGGGCAGAACTTCTTCAGCTCAAGCCGGTCCGGGTCGTTCCGGCGGTTTTTCTTGGTGATGTAGTTGCGGTGCTTGCACACCTCGCATGCCAAGGTGATCTTCGGCCGTACGTCGGTACTGGACGCCATGACGGTTCTCTCTCAATTCCTTTAAAAAGCTGTGCTGTTGTGTTGTAGCGATGGCCGGACTCGAACCGGCGACCTAACGATTATGAGTCGTTCGCTCTAACCGACTGAGCTACATCGCCTCTGGCCACCCCTTTTAGAGCCGGGGCCGCCACGCCTGCTCGGCGTCCGCCGAGCCCCCTAACGGAATCGAACCGTTGACCTTTTCCTTACCATGGAAACGCTCTACCGACTGAGCTAAGGGGGCCGTTCACCCGAAGCGATTTCAGTCCGCGCGGGCCTAAAAGAGGGTACAGCCTGGCTTGCAGCGGCACCAAACCACATCAACCATCCCCGGCGCTGCGCCGGGGTTGCCATGCATTGAGGTCGCTGAACTCGTCGTAGTCATCGTCCTGCTCGACGGAATCGCCCTCACGGAGCAGCGTCCGCAAGGCGAGGTTGACGGCCTCGCGCACGTCGGCGACTTGGAAGCGGCGGATCGCCTCGTCGACCAGATCGACATCGACCTCGATTTCGACCTTCTTCCTCATGGGCAAACCATACCCACTGCATACCGGCGTAATCGGGTCCGAAACGGTGGTGTCGGACGGCTTCCGTCGCCGCGAATCCCCGGGGGCGGCGGTCTACTCGTGGCGCGGCCGGGTCGAGGTCCTAGTCTGGTCACGTGCCCGAGGACCGGCTGTACTTTCGTCAACTGCTCTCCGGTCGCGACTTCGCCGCCGGCGACATGTTCGCGACGCAGATGCGCAACTTCGCCTACCTGATCGGCGACCGGCAAACCGGCGACTGCGTGGTGGTCGACCCCGCGTACGCCGCCGGCGAACTCCTCGACACGCTCGAGGCCGACGGCATGCACCTGTCCGGGGTGCTGGTGACGCACCATCATCCCGACCATGTGGGCGGATCGATGATGGGCTTTTCGCTGCAGGGCCTGGCCGAGTTGCTAGACCGTAAAGCGGTGCCGGTGCATGTCAATACTCATGAGGCACAATGGGTTTCGCGAGTCACGGGGATCAGTCTGGGCGACCTGACCTCACACGAGAACCACGACAAGGTCAGCATCGGCGACATCGAGATCGAGCTGCTGCACACCCCCGGCCACACGCCGGGCAGCCAGTGCTTTCTGCTCGACGGCCGCCTCGTCGCCGGTGACACGTTGTTTTTGGAGGGCTGCGGGCGCACGGACTTCCCCGGCGGCGACTCCGACGAGATGTACCGCAGTCTGCAGCGGCTCGCGACGCTGCCGGGTGACCCGACGGTGTTTCCGGGGCACTGGTATTCGGCGGAGCCGAGCGCCTCGCTCTCGGAGGTCAAGCGTTCCAACTACGTGTACCGGGCCGCGGACCTCGGTCAATGGCGGATGCTGATGGGCGGCTGAGCTCCTCGGGGATCGCTCGGTCAGGGCCATCCGGCGACCGCCCCTGTGATATAAGCGGAGGGTGGATTCCATGGGTTGGATCCAGGACAGCTGGCATGATGTCACGCACGTCGGGTCCGGCACCTGGATTGCGTGGGCAGCGTGGGCAGCAATCGTCCTGGCCGTCGTCACACTGGTCTTCACCAACAGCCAGATCAACCGCAACCGCCGCGCGGCGGCCGGGCAGACCCGACCACACGTCGCGATGTTCATGGAGCCGCACTCCGCCGACTGGCACGTGATCGAACTCGTGGTCCGGAACTTCGGCCAGACCGCGGCCTACGACATCGGATTTTCCTTCCTGAATCCCCCAACCGTGGCCGAATACGAGAACGCCACCGACGGCTACGCCGACGTCATCGAACTGCGGCTCCCCCGCGAGCTGCCGATGCTGGCCCCCGGCCAGGAATGGCGCATGGTGTGGGATTCCGCCCTCGACCGCGCCGAGATCGGCAGTGGCATCGAATCCCGCTTCACCGGCACCCTGACCTATTACGACCGGCCCGATCAGAAAGCCGGCCGGCGGTTCTGGCAGCGCGAACGTTCCCCGCTGCACACCGATGTGGTGCTGGACTGGGCCGCCCTGCCGCCCGTGCAGCGCATCGAGTTGATGACCACCCATGACCTGGCGAAGCGGGAGAAGGAGAAGCTGGAGCTGCTGCGCGGCCTGCTGACCTATTTCCACTACGCCAGCAAGGAAACCCGCCCCGAGGTGTTCCGCAGCGAGATCGAACGGATCAACGCCGCGGTCCGGGAAACCCAAGACAGGTGGCGCACCCGCCAACTCGACGAACCCACCGATGTCAGCCTGCGCTGGAGTAACGCCGAAGACGACCTGGGCAAACACCACAGCCAGCCCGCGTGACGGCAAGGAGCAACCGATGAGCGCCCCGGTCCACTACACCACCAAGGACTCCATCGCCGTCATCAAGATGGACGACGGCAAGGTCAATGCGCTGGGCCCGACCATGCAGCAGGCCCTGAACGACGCGATCGACCGGGCCGAGGCGGACAACGCCGGGGCGTTGGTGATCGCCGGGAACGAGCGGGTGTTCAGCGGCGGCTTCGACCTGAAGATCCTAACCTCCGGTGAGGTGCAGCCCGCGATCGACATGCTGCGCGGCGGATTCGAGCTGGCGTATCGCCTGCTGTCCCATCCCAAGCCGGTGGTGATGGCGTGCACCGGCCACGCCATCGCGATGGGGGCGTTCCTGTTGTCGGCGGGCGATCACCGGGTGGCCGCGCACGCCTACAACATCCAGGCCAACGAGGTCGCGATCGGCATGGTGATTCCCTATGCCGCGCTGGAGATCATGAAATTGCGGTTGACGCCGTCGGCCTACCAACAGGCCAGCGGGTTGGCCAAGACGTTCTTCGGTGAAACCGCGCTCGCCGCAGGGTTTGTCGACGAGATCGTGTTGCCCGAGATGGTGGTGGACCGGGCCGAGGAGGCCGCACGGGAGTTCGCCGGCCTGCATCGGCACGCGCACGCCGCCACCAAGCTGCGCACCCGCGCCGACGCCCTGGCGGCCATCCGCGCCGGCATCGACGGGATCGAAGCCGAATTCGGGGTGTGAGCCGCGCGGCGCCGTGCGCCTGAGCCGGTTTCGCGGGGCGCTGCCGGGGAAGTCACCGGCATGGCCATAGATCGCATCGCGGACCCCTGGGGCACGCGGACTCCGTACGAACCCGGCACGCGGTGGCCGGAGCGAGTCGATACCTACCTGGCCGACGGAGTCACAGCCGAGGCGGTGGATCGCTGGGTGCAATCGGCCGCGGTGTTGCACTCCAACGGCGACGGCCTGGACATCGCCGTCAAGGACGGGCGGATCGTGGGGGTGCGCGGGCGTGGCGTCGACCGGGTCAACCACGGGCGGCTCGACCCGAAGGACCTCTTCGGCTGGCAGGCCAACGCCTCGGCCGACCGGCTCACCACACCGATGATCCGGATCCACGGTGAGCTCAAGCCGTGCGGCTGGGACACCGCCATGCAGCGGATCGTGGACCGCTCCAGGGACTTACTCGACCGCCACGGCCCCAGCTCGATCGGTTTCTACACCTCCGGGCAGCTGTTCGCCGAGGCGTACTACACCCAGGGGGCGATCGCGCACGGGGCGATCGGCACCAATCACGTCGATGGCAACACCCGGCTGTGCACCGCGACGGCGGCCGAGGCACTCAAGGAATCGTTCGGCTGCGACGGCCAACCGGGGTCCTACACCGATGTCGATCATGCCGACGTCATCGCGTTGTTCGGGCACAACGTCGCCGAGACGCAGACCGTGCTGTGGGCGCGGATGCTGGACCGGCTGGCCGGCAGCTCGCCGCCGGCGATCATCTGCGTCGACCCCCGGCTCACGCCGGTGGCGCGGCACGCCACGATCCACCTGGCGCCGCTGCCCGGCACCAACGTGGCGTTGATGAACGGCCTGTTGCACGAGATCATCGGCCACGGCTGGATCGACCGCGACTACATCGACACGCACACAGTCGGTTTCGACGAGCTGCGCGGGCGGGTCGAAGAGTTCCCGCCCGAGCGGGTGGCCGAGATCTGCGGTGTGCGGGCCGACGACATCCGGCGCGCGGCGCGGCTGCTGGGCACGGCCAGGCGGTTGATGTCCACCGTGCTGCAGGGCTTCTATCAGTCCCACCAGGCCACCGCGGCGGCCGTGCAGGTCAACAACATTCACCTGGTGCGCGGCATGCTGGGCAAGCCGGGTTGCGGGGTGTTGCAGATGAACGGGCAGCCGACCGCGGAGAACACCCGCGAGTGCGGCGCCAACGGGGACCTGGCCGGCTTCCGCAACTGGTCCAACGACTCCCACGTCGCCGAGCTGGCGAAATTGTGGAACCTTGACGTCCTGCAGATTCCGCACTACGGCCCGCCGACGCACGCCATGCAGATGTTCCGCTACGCCGAGGAGGGAACGTTGCGGATGCTGTGGGTCACCGCCACCAATCCCGCGGTGTCCCTACCGGAGTTGCCGCGGATCCGCGACATCTTGTCGCAGGAACGGCTGTTTCTGATCGTCCAGGACATCTTCATGACCGAGACCGCCGCGCTGGCCGACGTGGTGTTGCCCGCTGCCGCGTGGGCCGAGAAGACCGGCACCTTCACCAATGCCGACCGCACCGTGCACCTGTCCGAAAAGGCCGTGGAACCACCGGGTTCCGCGCGTTCCGACCTCGATATCTTCTTGGACTACGCGCGGCGGATGGACTTCCGCGACAAGGACGGCCGGCCCTTCCCGCCCTGGACGGATGCGGAGTCGGCGTTCGAGGCGTGGAAGCAATGCAGCGCCGGCCGGCCGTGTGACTACACGGGCTTGAGCTATGAGAAGCTGCGCGGCGGCGGCGGTATCCAATGGCCTTGCAACGCAGAGCATCCCGACGGCACCGAACGGCTCTACGCCGACGCGAAATTCTGGGCCACCCCGGACTATTGCGAGGCGTACGGCAAGGACCTGATCACCGGCGCCCCACTGCAGCCCGACGAGTACCGCTCGATGAACCCCTTCGGCAAGGCCATCATCAAGGCGGCCGAGTACGTGCCTCCGCACGAGCGAACCAGCTCCGAGTTCCCGTTCGCATTGATCACGGGTCGCACCGTCTACCACTTCCATACCCGCACCAAAACCGCTCGGGCACAGCAACTTCAGCGGGCGGCTCCCGAGGTGTGGGTCGAGGTGTCCGAACGCGACGCCCACCACCTGGGCATCGAGGAGGGCGACCTCGTCGAGGTGAGCACGCCGCGCGGCCGCGTCTCCTGCGCCGCTCGCATCTGCGGCATTCGCGACGGCGTGCTGTTCGTGCCCTTCCACTACGGCTATTGGGACACCGACGGCAAGACCCACCAGCGTGCGGGCAATGAAATGACACTCACCGATTGGGATCCGGTGTCCAAGCAACCGATCTACAAGACGGCCGCCGCCCGGCTGCGCAAGGTTCGGGTCAGGCCGCCCGGCCAAAACGGTTACGCGCCCACCACCGCGGCGTCCACACCGGTCAACGGATCGGTGCCCGCGACGGAAGGCGGCGCGATGGCCGGCGTGACCGAGGTCGTCCTGACGGGAAACCGGCCATGAAGCTGAAGTTGGCGATCCGCGAGCTGCACCGTTCCGAACGCAAGCTGGCCCACGAGCTCAACGTGGTGTCCGCGCGTCATCGCAGTGACCAGGACATCTGTCACCTGGCACGCGACCTGGCCGGCTGGTCGCGGCAACATCTGCGGGAACTGGCGCAGCACGGCCGCCACTATGGTCTGCGCCTGTCCCCCGACCCGCACACCGGCGCGATCACCGGTTTAGTCCAGTCGCGGGTCAGTGCGATGCTGCGGCACCGACCCGAACCCGGCCTGGCGCTGCTCGCCGACCTGCGACGGATTCACCGGCTGTCGGCGGGGGTGTCGCTGGATTGGGAGTTGCTGGCGCAGGGCGCGCAAGCCGCCAAGGATGCCGAACTGCTGAGCCTGACGTCGCGCTGCCACCCCGAGACGTTGCGCCAGATGCGCTGGGCCAACGCGATGCTCAAAGAGCTTTCCCCGCAAGTCTTGATGAACTGAACGACAACGCGGTGGCCGCCGCTGGCGCCACCGCGTTCCCTTCGCCTCCTCGACGCCAGTCTGACACGCGTGCGTGCCGCCGTCACTTCACCCGGGCGACCTCGCCTCAGTCATCCGCCGCGACCCATTGATAGGGCAGGAACTTCCCGTCGAACGTCACCACCACCCGGTCGCCGGACGGGTGCGGCTTCTTTTGCACGTCGAGACTGAAGTTGATCGCGCTCATGATGCCGTCGCCGAACTGTTCGGCGATGACTTCCTTGAGGGCGCCGCCGTATACCTGCAGGGCTTCGTAGAAGCGGTAGATGGTCGGGTCCGTCGGAACCGCGGTGGGCAGCCCGCCGCGCATCGAAGCGGCGGCCAGCACCGGCACCGCCGACTCGTCGAGACCGAGCATGTCGATGAGAACCTTGGCATGTTCGACCGGGATCGGGTGCTGGCCGAGCAACGCCGCCGTGGTCCACATCAGCGGCCGGTCGATCGCATCGGCCAGCTGTTGCCACGTCAGCCCTTTCGCCAACCGCGCGACGACGATCTGTTCGGTGAGTTCGTTTCTCGTCATGCGTCTCAGCATGCACGAACGGAAAGGTAGTTGCGCCGGGGCCGTGTCCGGGGAATTGGACACTTCGCCGGATCCGCTAGCGCATGCGCTAGCGAGTTTGGTGGTGACGCATACCTCCGACACCGGCGGGACCGTAACCCGGCGGTCATGCACGCGCGACTCGATAAGGCGCCGAAGGCTTGCGGTGGCGATCACCAACGGCCGTGGTGGACGACCTCCGAGAACGGCCGCCGATTCGGCTTGCGGATCGGGCGTAGCGGGCGGTCGGCGGGATAGCCGACACCGAGCAGGAAGGCCACCAGGTACTCGTCGGGCACACCGAGGATGGCGCGGGCCTTGTCCTGGTCCCCCACCGACGAGTGACCGGTCCCGATACCCAGGTCCGTGGCGGCGATCATCATGGCCATGGTGGCCTGCCCGACGTCATAGTTGTCGGTGACCACTCGGCGTTCGTCGGGCGGCACCGGGACCACGATGGCGATCGCGGCCGGGGCCGCCGCGATGTGGCCGGCCCCCCGCCAGACCGTGGACAGCTCGGCCAGCTGGTTGCGGTCGGTGACGATGACGAAGTCCCACGGCTGGCGGTTCTTCGCCGACGGTGCGCGCCAGCCTGCTTCCGCGATGCGGTCCAGGTCCTCGCCCGGTATCGGTTTCGGCTGGTAATCCCGCACGTTGCGGCGTGCGCAGATCGCGTCCCAAGCTTCCATCTGGCTCCCTCCATCGTCTGTTTTCCCGGATCAACCGGCGTAGGATCGGCTCAATTCCCAGGTAGGGATTGCGCGTTCGCCCTTAGCCTAGCTCCGGTAGATGTGAGTGGTCGGGTGCCAGCGTAGCCAAACGTCTTGGGCCACAGCTAAATACGACTTCTCCTGCGGGGTGGCCAGAGCCGCGGCGGCCATGCCACGCCGGATCGATCGAGGATTCCCGGCACGGACGTTGTGGTTTGTTTGCGGCGTTTCGGGGAAGCCGTGGTGAACCATCCGAGCGGCGCACTCGTGAACAACCGAATGGTCCCTAGACAGAAAGGCGGGTTTGCGCCGTGGCAGAAAACCTGACGCCGCACTTCGAAGAGGTACAGGCCCACTACGACCTGTCCGACGACTTCTTCCGGTTGTTCCTCGACCCCACCATGACCTACAGCTGCGCGTACTGGGATCGCAACCGGGATATCTCGCTGGAAGAGGCGCAGTTGCGCAAGATGGACCTCTCGCTGGGCAAGCTGGGTCTGCGGCCGGGCATGACGCTGCTGGACATCGGGTGCGGCTGGGGAGGCACCATGCGCCGCGCGATCGAAAACTACGACGTGAACGTCGTCGGTCTGACCCTGTCCGAGCACCAGGCCGCCCACGTGCAGAAGCTCTTCGACGCGATGAACACCGAACGCAGCAGGCGGGTGTTGCTGCACGGCTGGGAAGAGTTCGACGAACACGCGGACCGGATCGTCTCCATCGGCGCGTTCGAGCATTTCGGGTATGACCGCTACGACGACTTCTTCGCGATGGCCCACCGCACCCTGCCCGAGGACGGGGTGATGATGCTGCACACCATCACCATGCTGACCCCGCAGCAGATCGTCGAGCGCGAACTGCCGATGACCGAGGAGCAGACCAGCTTCAACGAATTCATCGCCACCGAGATCTTCCCGGGCGGTCAGTTGCCGGCGATCGAGATAGTGGAGTTCCACGCATCGAAGATGGGCTTCAATCTGAAACGCCGGCAGTCGTTGCGGCTGCACTACGCCCGCACCCTCGATCACTGGGCCGAGGCGTTGCAGGCGCGCCACCGCGAGGCCGTCGAAATCCAGTCCGAAGAGGTCTACCAGCGCTACATGCGGTACCTGACCGGCTGCGCCGACGCATTCCGGGCCGGATACATCGACGTCAACCAGTTCACGCTGGCCAAATAACCCCGCGCCCGCCCCTCGGGCGACACACGCCGCGGACGTAAGCGGCCACCCGCGTCGGTGTCCGGGTTTATCGTGACAGCGAAATGCCGCTTCATCTGCACCGTGCCGAGCGCACCGATCTGTTGGCCGACGGTCTCGGCGCTCTGCTGGCCCGCCCGTTGTCCGATCCGTTCGCCACCGAACTCGTCGTGGTCCCGGCGCGCGGCGTGGAGCGCTGGCTCAGCCAGCGGTTGTCGCATGTGCTCGGTGCGCGCGGCGGTGACGGAGTGTGCGCCGGGGTCGATTTCCGCAGCCCGGGTTCGTTGATCGCCGAGATCACCGGCACCGCCGACAACGACCCGTGGTCGCCGGACGCGATGGCCTGGCCGCTGCTGGAGGCGATCGACTGTTCGCTGGACAAGCCGTGGTGCCGCACGCTGGCCACGCACGTGGGGCATTTCCACACCGGCGCGGAGGCCGAGCTGCGCCGGGGCAGACGATACGAGGTGGCGCGCCGGCTGGCGGGGCTGTTCGACTCCTACGCTCGGCAACGCCCGCAACTGCTGGTCGACTGGTGCGACGGCGACGTCGGTGATCTCGACGAGGACCTGCGCTGGCAGCCCGAGCTGTGGCGGGCGCTGGTTGCCCGGGTCGCCGCCGACCCGCCGCATATCCGCCACGGTGAGACCATCGCGCGGTTGCGGGGGGCGCCCGGCGAACTGCCGCCGCGGCTCTCGCTGTTCGGGCACACCCGGTTGACCCGCACCGACATCGAGCTCTTGGAGGCCGTGGCCACCCACCACGAGCTACACCTGTGGTTACCGCACCCCAGCGACCAGCTGTGGCGGGCGCTGGCCGGCACACACGGCGCCATTGCCCGGCGCGAGGACGTGAGCCATCGCGCGGTGTCCCATCCGCTGCTCGCGACGCTGGGCCGAGACCTGCGCGAACTGCAACGCGGCCTGCCGGCCGATCCGGTGACAGACGACTACCTCACCGGTGCTGCGCGTCCGGACACGCTGCTCGGCTGGCTGCAGTCCGACATCGCCGCCAATGTCGTTCGCCCACTTGGCCGCACGGTGGCGGCCGACGACCGATCGGTACAGATACACAACTGCCACGGCCCGGCCCGCCAGGTCGACGTGCTACGCGAGGTGCTGCTCGGCCTGTTACAGGACGACCCGACGCTCGAACCGCGCGACATCCTGGTGATGTGCCCGGACATCGAAACCTACGCGCCGCTGATCATGGCCGACTTCGGCCTGGGCGACGTGGTGCACGGCGCCCATCCCGCCCACCAGCTACGGGTGCGGCTGGCGGACCGCTCGCCGATCCAGACCAATCCGCTGCTGGGCATCGCCGCGCAACTGCTGGCCCTGGCGGCCGGCCGGGTGACGGCCAGCGAGGTGCTCAACCTGGCCCAGGCGCCGCCGGTGCGCGCCCGGTTCGGGTTCACCGATGACGACCTGGAAGCCATCACCCGTTGGGTGCGGCAGGCGAACATCCGGTGGGGATTGGACCAGGAGCACCGGCGGCCCTACCACGTCGACTTCGTGCACAACACATGGCGTTTCGGCATCGACCGAATACTGGCGGGCGTCGCGATGTCGGACGATTCGAACGCATGGATCGACGCGACGCTGCCGCTCGACGACGTCAGCAGCAACCGCGTCCAATTGGCCGGCCAGTTCGCCGAATTCGTCGCCCGGCTGGCGCATGTGGTCGACTCCCTCACCGGCACCCGGCCGCTGACCGAGTGGTTGGCCGCCCTGGCCGGGGGCGTCGCGCTGCTGACCCAAGTCCGCGATGCGGACGAATGGCAGACCGGTCAGATGCAACGCGAGTTCGCCCGAACGGCAGCGCAGGCCGGATCCCGGGGCGGCACCGCGCTGCGGCTGCCCGACATTCGCGCGCTGCTCGGCCAACGCCTTTCCGGGCGCCCGACGCGGGCCAACTTCCGCACCGGCACCCTGACGGTGTGCACCATGGTGCCGATGCGCTCCGTACCACACCGGGTGGTCTGCCTGGTCGGGCTCGACGACGGCCTGTTCCCACGGCTCGGCATCGTCGACGGTGACGACGCGCTGGCCCGGTGCCCGATGACCGGCGAGCGCGACATCCGGTCCGAGGACAGGCAACTGTTGCTCGACGCGATCGGCGCGGCCACCGAGAAACTGGTGATCACCTACACCGGCGCCAACGAGTATTCGGGGCAGCCACGCCCGCCCGCGGTGCCGCTGGCCGAATTGCTGGATACCCTCGACATGACCACCACAGCGAAGGTGCGTGACCGGATCGTCATCGAACATCCGTTGCAGCCGTTCGACCTTCGCAACGTGATCCCCGGCAGGCTGGTCCCGGACGTGCCGTTCAGTTTCGACCCCACGGTGCTGCGCGCGGCGCGCGCGGCCACCGGCGAACACAGCGAGCAGCCGAGGTTCATCGTGGCGCCGCTGCCGGCCCCGCCGGCCGGTGACGTGATCCTCGCCGATCTGGTCGGCTTCTTCAGAGACCCGGTGAAAGGGTTCTTCCGCGCACTGGAATTCACGTTGCCGCACGATGTCGACGGCGTGCAGGACGCCATGCCCGTCGACATCGACGGTCTCGAAGAGTGGACGGTCGGCGACCGGATGCTGGGTGACATCCTGCGCGGGATGACTCCCGACGATGCGCGGCAGGCCGAGTGGCGGCGCGGCACGCTGCCGCCGGGTCAACTCGGCTGGCGCAAGGTCACCGAGATTCGCGACCAGGCCGCCGTATTGGCGCTCGAGGCGCTTCGTCACACGCAAAAGCACCGCCCCGCCGCATACGATGTCGACGTCGATCTGGGCGGCGGGCGGCGCCTCACCGGCACGGTGTCGCCGGTGTATGGCGAGCAAACGGTGTCGGTGACGTATTCGCGGCTGGACGGCAAGCACCTGCTGGAATCGTGGATACCGTTGCTGGCGCTGGTCGCTCACGATCCCGGCCGGGACTGGTCGGCGGTGTGCATCGGCCGCATGCGCAGGGGCACCGGCACCCGGGCGGAGGGTCTGGGACCGCCGGGCGACGGTGAGCGGGCCGTCGAGGTGCTGAGCGAGCTGGTGGCGATCTACGATGCGGGACGGCGTGAGCCAATTCCGTTGCCCATCAAAACGTCCTACGCTTGGGCGGCCGCGCGCTACGGCGGCGACGACCCGGTGACCGAGGCGCGGTACCGATGGAGATCCAGCGACCGTTTCCCTGGCGAGGACCAGGCTCCGGCGCACGCGCGGGCGTGGGGAAAGGGTGCGCCGCTCGACGCGCTGATGCAGCCGGTGCGGCCAGGCGAGGAGTGCGACGGCGAAGACAACCGGCTCGGCGCCTACGCTGCCCGAGTCTGGCTGCCGATGCTGCGCGCCGAGAGGAAGCGGGTCTGATGGAGCGCTTCGACCTGTTGGGCGCGCTGCCGGCCGAGCGTTCCACCACCGTGCTGGAGGCCAGCGCGGGGACCGGCAAGACGTTCGCGTTGGCCGGCCTGGTGACGCGGTATCTCGCCGACGGCGCCGCGACGCTGGACCAGATGCTGCTGATCACCTTCGGCCGGGCCGCCAGCCAGGAGCTGCGCGAGCGCGTCCGCTGCCAAATCGTCGATGCCGTACGCACTTTCGCGGATCCGTCGACCGTCGGCGACAACCAGGTGGTGGCGTACCTACTGGACGGCACCGACGATCAGCGTGCAGCGCGCCAACAGCGCCTTCGCGACGCGCTGGCCGGCTTCGACGCGGCGACGATCGCCACCACCCACCAGTTCTGCCAACTGGTGCTGCGCTCGCTCGGCGTGGCCGGCGACACCGCGGCCAGCGTGACGCTGCTCGACAGCCTCGACGACCTGGTGACCGAGATCGTCGATGACCTGTACCTGGCCCACTTCGGCCAGGAGCGCGACGATCCGGTGCTGCACTATCGCGAGGCGCTGCGGCTGGCGCGCGAGGTCGTCAAGAACCCGTCGACCCAGCTGCGGCCGCGTGACCCGGATCCCGATTCGCGGGCCGCTGTCAGCGTCGGGTTCGCCAATGATGTTCTGGCCGAGTTGGATACACGCAAGCGCCGGCTGGGCGTCCTCGGCTATGACGACCTGTTGATCCGGCTGGCCGATGCGCTGGCCACCGGCGACTCCCCCGCCCGGCTGCGCATGCATCAACGCTGGCCGATCGTCATGGTCGACGAGTTCCAGGACACCGACCCCGTGCAATGGCAGGTGATCGACCGCGCGTTCAGTGGGCGCTCCACGGTGATTCTCATCGGTGATCCCAAGCAGGCGATCTATGCGTTTCGCGGCGGTGACATCGTCACCTACCTGCGGGCGGCCGAGACGGCGGGTGAGCGCAAGACGCTGGACACCAACTGGCGCACCGATTCCGCGCTGCTGCAGCGGCTGCAGGTGGTGCTGCGCGGCGCCCAACTCGGCGACCCCGCGATCGTGGTGAACGACGTCGACGCGCATCACCGCGGCCATCGGCTCGCCGGAGCACCGTGCAACGACCCCTTCCGGTTGCGTGTGGTCGCGCGAAACGCTTTGGGGCGACGCGGGGTTCAGAACCTGCCGATCGACCAGGTGCGCGAGCATATCGGTGCGGACCTGGCGTCCGACATCCGCGCGTTGCTGGCCAGCGGTGCGACGTTCGGCGGCCGGCCGCTGCAGGCCCGCGACATCGCCGTCATCGTGGAGAAGCACCGGGACGCGCACGCGTGTTTCAAGGCGCTCTGCGACGCGGGCGTCCCCGCGGTCTACACCGGCAACTCCGACGTGTTCACCTCCGAGGCCGCCGAGGATTGGCTGTGCCTGCTGGAGGCGTTCGATCAACCGCACCGGCCCGGGATGGTGCGCGCGGCCGCGGCGACGATGTTCTTCGGGGAGACCGCCGAAACGCTGGCCGCCGGGGGCGACGCCCTGACGGACCGGATCGCAATGACCCTGCGCGAGTGGGCCGGTCACGCCCGCGAACGCGGTGTCGCGGCCATCTTCGAGGCGGCGCAATTGCTGGGCATGGGCAATCGCGTGCTCGCCTGGCAGGGTGGTGAGCGGCACATGACCGACCTGGCGCATGTCACCCAGCTGCTGCAGGATGTCGCGCACCGTGAGCACTACAGCCTGCCCGCGCTGCGCGATTGGCTGCGCCGGCAGCGTGACGAACGCAGCGGCGCACCGGAGCGCAACCGCCGGCTCGACAGCGACGCCGCGGCCGTGCAGATCATGACCGTCTTCGTCAGCAAGGGCCTGCAATACCCGATCGTGTACCTGCCGTTCGCGTTCAACCGCAACACCCAGGACAGCGACGTGGTGCTGTTCCACGACGAGGACGGCATGCGTTGTCTGCACGTCGGAGGCAAGGACAGCCCCGACTTCAAAGTCGTTGAGCGGCTTGGCCGTAAAGAGGACGCCAGCGACGACAGCCGGCTCACCTACGTCGCGCTGACCAGGGCGCAGGCCCAGGTGGTGGCGTGGTGGTCGCCGGCGTACTACGAACCCAACGGCGGCCTGTCGCGGCTGCTGCGGGGTCGCCGGCCCGGCGAGCCGGTGGTTCCGGACCGCTGCGAACCCGCGAAGATCTCCGACGACGACGCCATGGCCCGGCTGCGCGAGTGGGAGGCGGCCGGCGGGCCGGTCATCGAGGAGTCGGTGGTGGCGCCGGCCCCGTCGCTGCCCGCCGAACCGGTGCCCGCGCGCCTGGAAAGTCGCCACTTCCACCGCGGCATCGACACCGGCTGGCGGCGCACCTCCTATTCCGGTCTGATACGGGCGGCGCAGAGCAGCGGGGTGAGCAGCGAGCCCGAAGTCGGCGAACTCGACGACGAAGTGGGCGACATCCCGTTGGTGTCCGCGGTATCCGGGCCGGACGTACCCTCGCCGATGGCGGATCTTCCGGCCGGCGCCACGTTCGGCTCGCTGGTGCACGCCGTGCTGGAAACGGCCGACCCGTTCGCCGCGGACCTCGCGGCCGAGCTGGAGACGCAGATCCGGGCGCATTCGGCGTGGTGGCCGGTTGCCGCGGCGCCCGAGGAGTTGGCCGCGGCGATGGTGCCGATGCACGACACCTCGCTGGGGCCGTTGACCGGTGGTATGACGCTGCGCCAGATCGGATTGCCAGACCGGTTGCGCGAGCTGGATTTTGAACTTCCCTTGGCCGGTGGGGATCGTCGTGCGACGGCGGCGCAGGTTCGGCTGGCGGATCTGGCGCCGCTGTTGCGCGAACACCTGCCGGCCGATGATGTGCTGGCATCGTATGCCGACCGGTTGGCCGAACCCGGCCTCGGCGATCAGTCGCTGCGCGGATACCTCACCGGATCGATCGACGCCGTCCTCCGTGTTCCCGACGGGGCGGGGCACCGCTTCGTGGTAGTGGATTACAAGACCAACCGGCTCGGGGACCCGGAACGACCGCTGACCGCTGCCGACTACGACCGGTCACGGATGGCGGAGGCGATGTTGCACTCGGACTATCCGCTGCAGGCGCTGCTGTATTGCGCTGTGCTGCATCGGTTCCTGCGGTGGCGGCTGACGGATTACGACCCGAGCCGCCATCTCGGTGGCGTCCTCTACCTGTTCGTGCGGGGCATGTGCGGCGCGCAGACGCCGGTGCTCGACGGGCATCCGGCGGGCGTCTTCGATTGGCGGCCGCCCTGGTCGTTGATCGCGGCGCTGTCCGACCTGCTCGACGCCCGGGGGGTGGCCGCGTGACCGCGGAAGTGATGTCCGCGACCGGATTGCTGCGCACGTTCAGTGACGCCGGTGTTCTCGAGCCCGCCGATATCCATGTGGCGCAACGGCTTACCTCGCTCACGGGTGGATCCGATGAGCGGGTGGAGCTGGCCGTCGCTTTGGTGGTGCGTGCGCTGCGCGGCGGCTCGGTCTGCGTCGATCTGCGCGCAGTGCCCGCCCAGGTCGATGACGCCGACCTGCCCTGGCCCGGCGCCGCCGACTGGATGTCGGCGGTGCGGGCCAGCGCCTTGCTTCAGACGCCACCGGTGCTACGACTGCTCGGCGATCTGCTGTACTTCGACAGGTACTGGCTCGAGGAGCAGCAGGTCTGCACCGACCTGCTGGCGCTTTCGGCAGCTCCGGCCACCGTCGAATCATCCAGTTACGAAAGACTTTTCCCGCCCGGTTACGAGGAACAGCGGGCGGCCGCCGAGATCGCGGTGTCGCAGGCGTTGACCGTGCTGACCGGCGGGCCCGGCACCGGCAAGACCACCACAGTCGCCCGCCTGCTCGCCCTGCTCACCGAACATGCGGAGCGTGCCGGTTTGCCCAAACCCCGGATCGCGCTGGCCGCCCCGACGGGCAAGGCGGCGGCCCGGCTGGCCGAGGCGGTGGCCGCGGGGATCGAGGAGCTCACCGCCGCGGACCGGGCGCGGCTGACCGGCCTACCGGGAACCACGCTGCACCGCCTGCTGGGTCCCCGGCCGGACACGTCGGTGCGGTTCAAGCACAATCGCGCCAATCGACTGCCGCACGACGTCATCGTGGTGGACGAGACGTCGATGGTGTCGTTGACCATGATGGCCCGGCTGGTCGAAGCGGTACGGCCGGACACCCGGCTGATCCTGGTCGGTGACCCCGACCAGTTGGCCTCGGTGGAGGCGGGCGCCGTGTTGGCCGATCTGGTGGAGGGGCTGGCCGCCCGCGACGACGTGCGGGTGGCCGCGCTGCGCACCCCGCACCGGTTCGGCACGTCGATCGGTGCCCTGGCCGAGGCGGTCCGGATCGGCGACGCGGACCGGGTCGTGGGGCTGCTGGCGGCCGGCGGCGAGCACATCGAATGGGTGGATTCCGATCGCCCGGCCGACCGGCTGCGTGAGGTGCTGGTTGCGCACGCGCTGCGGCTGCGGTCGGCCGCGCTGCTGGGCGCGGTGCGCGAGGCGTCGACCACGCTGGATGAACACCGGTTGTTGTGTGCGCACCGCGACGGACCCTACGGGGCGACGCACTGGAACACGCAGGTGCAGAAGTGGATTGCCGAGGCGACCGGCCAGCCGGCCTGGTCCCAGTGGTATGCCGGCCGCCCCCTGCTGGTGACGGCGAACGACTACGGGCTGCGCCTGTACAACGGGGACACCGGCGTGACGGTGGCCGGTGCGGACGGCCTGCGTGCGGTCTTCGCCGGCGCGACCGGACCGCTGGACTTCGCGACCAGCCGCCTCGGCGAGGTGGAAACGATGCACGCCATGACCATTCACAAGAGCCAGGGCAGCCAGGCCGCCGAGGTGACGGTGTTGATACCGCCCGAAGATTCGCGATTGCTCACGCGGGAATTGTTCTACACGGCGATCACCCGGGCGAAGACCAAGGTGCGGGTGGTAGGGCCGGAGGCTTCGGTACGCGCCGCGATCGGCCGTCGGGCCGCGCGGGCCAGCGGATTGGCGCAGCGGCTGCGCGGCGGTGCGAAGTGACGGCCGGCATGAACGACATGAACGACGACGACGCTCCCGCACCGGCATCGCGGCCCGGATCGCGACGCGGCCACATCGCGCGGCTCGTGGTGTTCGCCGGGTTCCTGGCGGTGGTCTTCTACTTGGTGGCCGTCGCGCGGGTGATCAACATCGACGAGATTCGGGGCGTGGTGTCGGCGACCGGGCCGGCGGCGCCGCTGACCTACGTGGTGGTCTCGGCGGTGGTGGGGGCGTTGTTCGTTCCGGGCTCGATACTGGCGGCGGGCAGTGGGTTGCTGTTCGGTCCGCTGGTGGGCGTCTTCGTGACGTTGGGCGCGACGGTGGGCACCGCGACCGTCGCGAGTTTCGTCGGCCGGCGGGCCGGTCGCGACAGCGCACGCGCGCTGCTCGGGCCGACGCGGGCCGATCGCATGGACGTCCTGATCGGACGCGGCGGCCTGTGGGCCGTCGTCGGCCAGCGCTTCGTGCCCGGTATCTCGGATGCGCTGGCCTCGTACGCATTCGGGGCGTTCGGAGTTCCGGTGTGGCAGATGGCCATTGGTGCGTTCATCGGTTCGGCCCCGCGGGCCTTCGCCTACACCGCGCTGGGCGCCTCGATCGGGAACAGGTCGTCGCCGCTGGCCTACGCGGCGATAGCGGTGTGGTGCGGGAGCGCCATCGTCGGCGCGTTCGCCGCGCATCGCGGGTACCGCAAATGGCGCGGCCACGCAGGTCGCGACGATGCTGTACCTGAACGGGATCCGTAGAACCCGCTAGCGAGCTTTGGTCGCTCGCGACGTGGAAAGCGCTGCGTTGCCAGCTGCCGGCAGCGAGGATCGGGCGGAACGAAACTTGTCGTACTCGGTTGTCATGATGGCGTTATGTCGTTGAACGCGTCGCCTCCCGTGGCGGTGAGCCCTGCCGAGCGGGTGGAGGTGTTGTTCGAGGAGTTGGCGGAGTTGAGCGGTCAGCGCAACGCGATTGATGGGCGCATCGTGGAGATCGTCGCCGAGCTCGATCGCGACGACCTCTGCGGTGTGACCGGTGCACGCTCGGTCGCAGCGCTGGTGGCCTGGAAGCTCGGCGCGTCCTCGGCGAACGCCCACACGATCGCCACCGTGGCCCACCGGCTGGCCGAGTTTCCCCGCTGCGCGGCCGGCATGGCCGAAGGTCGGCTGTCGCTCGATCAGGTCGGGGTCATCGCCGCACGCGCCGGCGAGGGGTCCGATGAGCACTACGCGCAGCTGGCGGAGGTGGCCACGGTCAACCAGCTGCGCACCGCGGTCAAGCTGGAACCGCGACCCAACCCCGATTCTCGACCCCAACCGCAGGCCTCGATCACCAAGACTTCCAGCGAGGAGTTCAGCTGCTGGCGGATCAGACTTCCCCACCTGGACGCGGCGAAGTTCGACGCGGCCTTGGCGGCGCATCGTGATGCGCTCCTCGCTGAATGGAAGCGCGACCACGGCGACGGCGAGCGCGATCAGGCACCACCCTTGCCGAGCACCGGCGAGGCGTTTATGCGCCTGGTCGAAACGGGCTGGGACGCCGAGGCGGCCCGTCGGCCCCACGGGCAGCACACCACCGTGGTGGCCCACCTCGACGTTGAGAAGCCCGCCGCAGCGCTGCATCTGGGTCCGCTGCTGTCCGACGCCGAACGCCAACACCTGACCTGCGATGCCACCTGCGAAGTCTGGTTCGAACGCGACGGACAGCCCCTCGGCGCCGGCCGCACCACCCGGATAGTCAACCGCAGATTGCGCCGCGCCCTCGAGCACCGCCACCCCACCTGCGCGGTACCCGGTTGCGGAGCCACCCGCGGCCTGCACGCGCATCACATCATCCACTGGGAAGACGGCGGCCCCACCGACTTATCCAACCTGGTGCTGATCTGCCCCTATCACCACCGCGCACACCACCGCGGCGCCATCACCATCGCCGGACCCGCCGACGCACTCCTCATCACCGACAGCGCCGGCGGAACCCTCAGCGCGCGATCACTCGCACGACCGCCCCACCATGCCCCGCCCGCCGTCCCGCCCTGCCCCGGGCCCACCGGCGAGCGCGCCGACTGGTGGTGGTACGAACCCTTCCAACCCCAACCACCACCAACAACCAACTAGGTTGACTATCCGGGCCGCTCACTACCGGCAACATATCGAAGCTTAAACATGTTGGGGCATAAAGGACTTCGTTTAGGCCATCCGGCCGCCCACCGCGTCGTGGGCATCGGGTCCGACAACCAATCCCGCACCGCCGGATCGACGCGACCGGTAGTCCGCCCTCTAGGGCTGGATAAGTATCCCGTTGGGCTGACGGCTGACCGCCGACGGCTATAAGCTCAAGTAGCACAAGGGATTAACGGCGTTAGCTCCCGGCCCGTTGCGCAGCCACGAACAGATTCCCGGGCACGTAGTCCCGGACCTCCTTGGGCGCCGCGCGCCCGTAGCCGGCCATCAACTCGTCGGCCGGCGTCACCGTCACGTCCCAGCCGTGGCGGCCGAACCACTCGCCGACGTCCTCGCGTTCCTCGAAATACCAGAGCTCGTCGGTCCGGGGCAGCTCGCGATCCGGATCCACTCCGGCCATCAGCGCGCGGATCCGGTCCATCCGCTCACGGCGCTTGGCGCGGGCCTGCGGATCGAGGAACTTCGGGCCCAGCGCCTCCACGGCGACCCGGCTGCCGGGACCGGTCAGCCCCTGGATGCGGTCGAACAGTAACTCTTGCGCGGCCGCGGGCAGGTACGGCATCAATCCCTCGGCCGACCAGACACTGGACGCTGACGCGTCAAAACCCGCCTGCCGCAACGCGGTCGGCCAATCCTGGCGCAGGTCCACCGGGACTGCGACGCGGTTGCAGGCGGGTTGAGCCCCATGCTCGGCCAGGGTGGACGCCTTGAAGTCCAGCACCCGGGTCTGGTCGAGCTCGTAGACTGTGGTGCCCGCCGGCCAGGGCAACCGCCAGGACCGCGCGTCCAGGCCGGCCGCCAGGATCACCGCCTGGCGGATGCCCGCACCGGTGGCGTCGAGGAAGAACTTGTCGAAAAACGCCGTGCGCGAGGCCATGTAACCGACCATCGACTGCATCTGCAGCGGCAGCGTCGGCTCGGCTTCGACGATTTCGGCCGGCAGCTGCGCCCCGGAGTGCCAATTCCACACGCCGTCACCGGCGGCGTCGAGGAACACCTGAGCGAATGGATCTGTGATCAAAGGGTTTTCGCTGCGGGTCTCCGCGGCACGGGCCGAGGCCACACCAAGCGCGGTCGCGCCCACGCTTTCGGTGATCTCCCAGCTGTCGTTGTCGGTTCTGGCCACGATCAGTTCCCTCCCGTCCGCTGCGCCGCCACGAACAGCGTCTGCGGCGTGGCGTCGTCGATGCCCTGTGGTGGCTTGCGGCCGTAGCCGGCCATCAGCTCCGGCGCTGGGGTGACCGTCACCTCCCAGCCGTGCCGGCCCAGCCAGTCAGCCACATCCTCACGTTCCTCGAAGTACCACAGGTCTTGCACGTCGGGAATGTCGCGCTCGGGGTCCAGTTCGGCCATCAGGTCGCGCACCCGCTGCATGGTCTGGCGTTGCCGGTTCCGGGCCTCCTCGTCGAGGAAGTCGGGGCCGGGCGCTTCCACGGCGATCCGGCTGCCGTGCGCGCTGAGCGCCTGTACCCGGTCGAACAGCAGCTCTTGGGCGGCTGCCGGCAGAAACGGCAACAGCCCCTCCGCCGACCACACGCTGGGCGCCGAGAGGTCAAATCCGGCCTGCTGCAATGCGGACGGCCAGTCGTGGCGCAGGTCGACGGGAACGTTGACGAGCTTGCAGGTTGGCTGGGCGCCCTTTTCGCGCAGCGTCGACGCCTTAAAGTCCAACACCCGCGGCTGGTCCAACTCGTACACCGTGGTGGCATCCGGCCCCTCTTTTCCGAAGGGCAGCCGCCAGGCCCGGGAGTCCAGCCCCGCCGCCAGAATCACCACCTGACGCACGCCCCCGCCGATTGCGTCGAGGAAGAACCTGTCGAAGAACGCCGTCCGGGCGGCCATGTAGTCGACCATCCCCTGCATCCGGGGCTTCAGGTCCGGTTCGAGCTCGGCGATCTGGGCGGGCAGATTGGGAGCCGCGAACCAGTCCCACATGCCTTCCCCGGCCGCCTGCAGAAACACCCGCGCGAATGGGTCGCTGATCAGCGGATTCTCACTCTCGGTCTCGGCGGCCCGGGCCGCCGCCACGCCCAGAGCAGTCGCCCCCACGCTCTCGGTGATCTCCCAGCTGTCGTCGTCCGTCCTGGCCACGCCGGTGCCCTCCCCAATTCGCTAGCACGCCTACCTAACCGACCCTACGCGCGCCGGATGACTGGGAGCTGTCAACGGACCGGGTATTTAAGTTAACTTGTCCGCGGGCCAGCAGGCCGCAAGCAGAGTGCCAGCGCGAACTCAAAGGATCGTTGATAGATGCGAGTTGACGGGCGCGAGATCATCGTTTCCGGCAGCTTGCTGCAGCCACTGACCCGACGGACCAACGACATCCTGCGGCTGATACTGGCAGTGCTCTCTCTGGCGCTGGTGATCACGGGTTCGGTGATCACCCGTCCGCAGTGGATCGCGCTGGAGAAATCCGTCTCGCAGATCGTCGGCGTTTTGTCGCCGACGCAATCCGATGCGGTGTACCTGATCTACGGATTGGCGATCGTGGCATTGCCATTCGTAATCCTGATCGGTCTGATCGTCGCCGGGCAGTGGAAGCTGCTGGGCGCGTACGCCGCCGCGGGGTTGAGCGCCATTGTGTTGTTGTCGATCAGCGGCACCGGCCTGTCCGCGCCGCGGTGGCACTTCGACGCCCTCGACCGGCTGACCACGCTGCCGGCGCAGTTGCTCGACGACCCGCGGTGGATCGGGATGCTGGCGGCCGTGCTGACGGTTTCGGGCCCTTGGCTGCCGGCGCGCTGGCGGCGCTGGTGGTGGGCGCTGCTACTGGCCTTCGTGCCCATCCACCTGGTGGTCAGTGCCATCGTCCCGGCGCGCTCGCTGGTGGGCCTGACGGTCGGGTGGGTGGTCGGGGCGCTGGTGGTGCTCGTCGTCGGCACTCCCGCGCTCGAGGTGCCACTGGACGCCGCGGTGCGTGCCCTGGCCAAGGGCGGCTTCGCCGTCTCGCGGCTCAGGGTGGTGCGGCCGGCCGGGCGCGGCCCGCTGATTCTTTCGGCCGACGGCGAACATCTCGGCGAGACGGCACTGATCGAGTTGTACGGCCCGCATCAACGCAGCGGCGGGGCGCTGCGCCAGTTGTGGGGGAAGCTGAAGTTGCGCGACGCCGAGACCGCACCCCTGGTGACATCCATGCGCCGGGCCGTGGAGCATCGGGCGCTGATGGCGATCGCCATCGGCGAGGCGGGCCTGGCCAACACGGCGACGGTCGCCGTCGCTCCGCTGGACCGCGGGTGGATGCTGTACTCGCACCGGCCGCCTCGCGGAACACCCATCGACGAATGCGCCAAGACGACTCCCGTTGCCCGGCCGTGGGAATCGCTGCGAGTCCTCAACGACCGCCAGATCGCCCACGGGGACCTGCGCAACCACCACATCACGGTGGAGGACGACACCGTGATGTTCGGCGGCTTCGGCAGCGCCGAGTACGGAGCCACCGATGCCCAACTGCAGTCCGACATCGCACAGCTGCTGGTGACCACTTCTGCCTTGTACGAGCCGAAGTCCGCGGTGCGCGCGGCGATCGAGGTGTTCGGCAAGGACACCATCCTGAGCGCATCCCGCCGCCTCACGAAAGTCGCCGTGCCGCGGTCTGTTCGGCGTTCGGTGCCGAACTCCGGTGCCGTCATCTCCGCGGCGCGGGCGGAGGTCAAACGGCAAACCGGTGCCGACCAGATCAAGCCCCAGACCATCACCAGGTTCACCCGCAGCCAGATCGTCCAGCTGGTGCTCTTCGGCGCGCTGGTCTATGTCGCGTATCCCTTCATCAGCACGGCACCGACGTTCTTCTCCCAGCTGAGGCACGCGAACTGGTCGTGGTCACTGCTGGGCCTGCTGGTGTCGGCGCTGACCTACGTCGGTGCGGCCGCCGCGTTGTGGGCCTGCGCCGACGGCATGGTGAACTTCTGGACGCTGTCAATCGCTCAGGTGGCCAACACTTTTGCCGCGACCACCACCCCGGCCGGCGTCGGCGGGCTGGCGCTGAGCACGCGGTTCCTGCAGAAGAGTGGGTTGTCGGCGATGCGCGCGACCGCGGCGGTGGCGCTGCAGCAGTCGGTACAGGTGATCGCGCACCTCGCGCTGCTGATCGTGTTCAGCGCCGCCGCCGGAGCCTCGATGAACCTACGGCATTTCGTCCCGAGCGCGACATTGCTATACCTGATCGCGGGGGTCGCGCTCGGCATCATCGGCACGTTCCTGTTCGTGCCCACCCTGCGCAAGTGGCTGGCGACCGAGGTGCGCCCCAAGCTGAACGAGGTGGTGACCGATCTGGTCAAGCTCGCCCGCGAACCGCGCCGGCTGGCCCTGATCCTGCTGGGTTGTGCGGGAACGACCCTTGGGGCGGCGCTGGCGCTGTGGGCCAGCATCGAAGCCTTCGGCGGCGGAACGACTTTCGTCGCTGTCACCGTGGTCACCATGGTCGGCGGGACGCTGGCCTCGGCGGCCCCCACGCCCGGCGGTGTCGGGGCGGTCGAGGCGGCGCTGATCGGCGGCCTGGCCGCGTTCGGCGTCCCGGCGGCCGTCGGCGTGCCGTCCGTCCTGCTGTATCGGGTGCTGACCTGTTGGCTCCCGGTCTTCGTCGGCTGGCCGGTGATGCGGTGGCTGACCGCACACGAGATGGTCTGAGGGCCTAGCTCTCGGATTCGGTCTGCGCGACCACGAGAACGGTTGAGGTGCACACGCTTTGGCCGACCGCGGTGGTCAAATACACCAGGTAGTAGTCCTCGGGCACCGACTGTGCCACGGTGATCGGGACGGTAACGCCGGCCGATCCGTCGGCGGTGAATCGGCCAGACGTCGGCGTGACGCCGATCCCGGCATCCGATGACGTGCCCGCAACGGCGTAGCCGTCGGCGCCGTTGGTCATGCGCTGCGCGTCGAGGGTCACGCTGCCCGTGTGCCCGGGCGCGATCGTGACAACGGGCGTCGACACGTTGACGGCCACTGCCGAACTACCCGCCCCGAACGACGGGGGCGCATCGTCTTCGGCAGTGCCCCAACGCTTGTCGGGATAAGCGGCAAGCGAGAACGCCAGCGTGCCGCCGGTGCGGATGATCGACTCGGGTAGCCACGTGTGGCCGGTGGCCTGGCCGTCGACCCTCAGGCCGCTGATGTATTTCAGGTGACGCGGCCCCGACGCACCCGGGGCCGAGATGCGGATGGATTTGTTTGCCGGAAGCGCGATTTCGACACTGTCGAAAAGCGGTGCGCCGACGGTGAGGATCGGCGTTCCCGGGGTGGCCGGGTACAGGCCCAGCGCCGCCCAGACGTACCAGCTGGCCAGCGCGCCCAGGTCGTCGTTGCCCGGCTCACCGTCGGCGGTCGGAGCGAAGAGCCCCCGGACCCGGTCGACCGTGTGCTGCGTTTTCCACGGTTGACCGATGTAGTTGTACAGCCACGGCACACCGAAACTCGGCTCGTTGCCCGCCCACAGATACGGCCGGTTGGGGCCGACGTTGAGTCGCTCGGTGAAGCGGTCCAGCCGGTTGGCCACGGCCGCGCGGCCGCCGAGCGCGGTCACCAGGCCCGCGACGTTGTGCGGCACCGACCAGACGTATTGTTCGGCGTTGCCCTCGTCGTAGCCGACCTGCCCGAAGTTTTCCGGGGCCACCACGACTGCCGGACCGCGCCGAAACAGGCCGGTCCAGCTGCGCGGCACGATCGATCGGGTGGTCGGATTGAACAGATTCTGCCAATACTGCGCCCGGTTCTGAAATTCCGCGGCGGTCGCGGCGTCGCCCAGTGAGTTGGCGAATCGGGAAATGGCGAAGTCGTCGATCGACCACTCCAGGGTGATCGACGCGTCGGCGATCCACCCGTTGCGGGCGAACTCCTGGGTGAACGGCGCATAGCCGAACCGCAGGTAGGTGGCGATGCCGCGGCGCTCCACATAGCCGTTTAGGCCGACACCGCCCTCGGTCGCCCCATCCACCATGTAGCGCAGCGCGGTGTTGACGTCGAAGTCGTTGGCTCCGAACGTGTTCAGGTTCGCGATGAGCGGCACCACACTGTCCCCGGTCATCTCGCCCGTCGCGGCATTGGCGAACGCCCAGCGCGGCAGCGCGCCGCTCTGCTCGGCGTCGTTTACCAGCGACTGGGCCATGTCGCTGGCCCGCTCGGGAAACAACAGCGCCTGCAACGCCGCCAGGCATCGATAGGTGTCCCAGTCGGAGAAGTTGGCGTACTGCGTGTGGCCGGCGGCCACCGTGCGGATGGAGCCGTCGAACCCGACGTAGCGCCCGTCGGCGTCATTGAACATGTTGGGGTGCAGCAGCGTTCGATACAGCGAGGTGTAGAACGTCGTCAGATCATCGACATTTCGGCCGGCGACCGTCACCCGGGACAACGCGGCGTTCCATTCCCTGGATGCCGCGGCGCGAACCTCGTCGAAACCCGCCCCCTCGGCCGCCAGGTTCGCCTGCGCGCCCTCGATTCCGACGTAGGAGATCGCGGTGCGCACCTCGATCGCCGAGCCGGCCGGAAATTCGACGTAGCCGCCGCTGTACGGTGCGTTTGCGCTGCGGGCGCCGGCGTATACAGCACTGCCATCCCAGGATCCGTACGAAGTGAAGGGCTGACTGAATTTCATCGCGAAATACACCGTGTAGGCGTTCGGCTTGTCACAGAATCCGCCGCTGGTGGCCCACCCGGTGATAGTGGTGTTGTCCTCCCCGATCTGGATGGTCGCGCGAGAGTTGCCCGCCAGCGACGAGCCGGAACGCACCTGGAGCAGAGCGGGGCGGCCGTTGCGCGGATAACTGAATCGGCCGACCCCCGTGTGCGCGGTGGCGGTGAGTTCCGCTTTCACCCCGGTGCCGGGGAACCGCACCGAGTAATAGCCGGGGACGCCCTGTTCGGTGTCGTCGTGGGCGATTTCCTCCGCGGCCGCCCAGGGCTGCGGGCCGATTTTGCCGGTTACCGGCAGCATCGAGACGTCGCCGAACGCGGCGCATCCCACCGAGGCGTGGGTCATGCTGAACCCGGTGGCGCGTGGGTTGTCGTAGTTGTAGCCGGCGTAGTTGCCGGCGGTGTCCGGCGAGTACTGCACCATCCCGAACGGGACGGTGGCACCCGGGAAATTGTTGATCTCCCCCACCGTCTCGCCGCCCGTCCCGGTGCCGATCAGCGTCGCGACGTGGTCGACCGGATTCGCCACGAACAGGGGCGGACCGTCGTATCCCTTCGGCGGGGCCGGCGCGACGAGAACCATGACGAAAACCATCAAGACAGCCGCCGCCGCGATGACCGCAATGAGGGCCCGCCGCGACCGCATACCTGTCTAATACTCGATAACGGCTGGATGGGGGCGCATTCCGGCAGGTGTTTTCGCCGACGAACTGGATAACGATTGGCGGCCGGCGGGGTTGTCGCAACAAACTCCGAAAGATTCTGGCAAACCCGCAGGTTATTTCGGTTACTGTCATGCGCACCATGGCTGGCGCTGGGAGTACGCCCCCGGCGAGGTGCAGAATCTGCCCGGATACCAGGGCGGCGGTGACGGCTCCGCGTCCACGCTGGCGGATTCCAGGCCTGGCAGGTGGGCGGCACGTACCAGCGGGGCGGCAAAACCCGCGTGATCGCGCACAAGACGGTGGTTATCCCGAGCCAAGGCGCGGTCTACGTGCTTCAACTCAACGCCGACGGCCTGGAGAGCGATCAAGGCCCGTTGATGGACGCCACCAACATCATCGACGACCAAACCACCATCACCGGCTGACCCCCGATGCGAGCCGCGGAGACCGAAAAGCTCCGCGGCTTCGCATCGCTGGCTGCAGAGCCGGGTTGGCTCTACGGTGAACACATGACAGAGCAGTCATATGTGGTGGAAGCCGGGCACCCGCCGTCGGCGCTGATGCGCCTGGTCAATCCGCTGATGGGATTCTTGCTGCGCAGTCCGCTGGCCGGCCTCGCGCGCAACCAATTCATGGTGTTGAGTTTCACCGGGCGCAAGACGGGACGCCCGTACTCAATCCCGTTGAGCGCCCATGTGATTGACGGCCAGCTGTACGCGCTGACCGGCAATCCGTGGAAGCAGAACTTCCGCGACGGCGGCCCCGTCCAGGTTGTCTTCGACGCCAAGACGACGTCGATGCACGGTGAGCTCATCCGCGACCGGACCGCCGTCGCCGATCTGTTGTTGCGCTGCGCCGAGTCCTACGGAGTCCAGCGCGCACAACGCATGATCGGACTGAAGTTTCGCGACCACCGCATACCGACCCGCGATGAGTTCGCCGAGGCCGTCGACCGACTGCACCTTGGGGCGGTCCGGCTCAGTCCGGCCGAATAGCACTCAGGTGCCCTCGGCCTCGCCGGGCCCGCGCGGCTGCACGCTACGCAGCCGCTGGTCGAAGGGCGAACGCGCGGTGATGACCTCTTTGCCCAGTGCCGCGAAGTCCTCGGCGATCCCTTGGGCGAGCAGTCCGAGCTTGATGTTTCGCGTCTGGGACACCGTTTTGAGCATGTTGAACGCGGCGTCCTCGTCGATGCCGTAGATGAGCATCAACATGCCTTTGGTGCGGTCGATCACGCCGCGCCGCCCGACGATCTCCGCGACTTTCGCGCTGATGGAGTCCTCGCGGCTGCGGGCGGGTGGCGGCGCGACTTCGATGTAGAAGCCATGGGTCCCGACGACGTTCCCGTCGTCATCGCAGAATTGGTCGCCCACCACGAGGACGTGGTGGATCATGCCGCCGGTGTCCACGATGCGATGCCGCGTGGAAAACGCCTGGCGGCGCTTGATCATGTCGTTGATGCCGTCGGTCACCTGGGGACGGTCGGCCGGATGCTTGTGCGCGAGCACCAGCTCGGTGGTGGGTGTCACGGTGCCGGGCGTGTATCCGTGCATGCGTTGGACCTGATCGGACCAGACCCAGCGCTGGCCTTCGAAGTAGAAGCGGAACCAGCCCGCGCATTGCGGCGTAGCGCCGGCCAGACCCCGCTCGATCGCCGCGGCTTGGCCGTCTAATTTCCAAGCCACAGCGAACGTTTCACATCGTCGGCGGTGGAGTTGACGGCAGCAATCGGCAGCGATCGCACATCGATCGCTACCGTCCCGGCGAGAAGACCGGTACTGCGCCCGCAGGAGTGAGATAACTCCATGGCGGCTAGGCTACATTTCCTGACCACTGGTCACGCCCGGAACGACGAAATTGCCGGGCGAGTAACTTTTTCGTTCAGATCCGCCGCCGCAATTCTTCGACGAGGGCGACCAACTTCGCGTGGTGCGACCCGGGCCAATAGATCCGGCCGCATTGCGCACACCGGCTGAAGTCGTCGTAGTGCTCGCGGGTCAGCGGCTCCAGCTGGTCGATCACCTCGTCCTTGGTGACCGCGGTCAAAGTGCCGTTGCAGCGCACGCACCGGGTCAGCGGTGCCAGTCGCTGCCGCAGATCGAGCCGACGGATGACGGCAAGCGCCTGCTCCTCGGGGTCGTCGGGGCGCACGAACAGACCATGGGTGACGGCGCGGCGCTTGAGCAGGCCACGGTCGCGGGTCAGCAGAATGCGCCGCTGCTCGCCGCTGATGTCGGCGAGGGTCTTGTCGTCGGCGTCGTGGGACCACCACACGTCGAATCCGAACAGCCGCAGCAGCCACGCCAGCCGGCCGAGGTTCACGTCGACGACGAAACGTGGATCGCGCAACGGCACGGGCCGCAACCTCGCGGTCGGGCCGATGTCGAGCCCCTCGAACACCGGATAGGCGGCGATGCGGTCGCCGAAGCTCGGGCGGTAATCGAACCCCTGGGCGGCACCGTTCACCAGGATCAGGTCGACCTCGGTGTGCGGGATTCCCATCGCCTCCAACACGTCTTTGACGGTCTGGTGGGGCCGGAAGGGCCGGCGCACCGTGTGCCCGCGCAGCGGCGCGGCCACGAAGTCATTGAGTTCGGCGTATGCCCGAACTTCGACGTAGCCGGTCGGCTCGTTCACTCACGCAGGCCCCGCGCCGGCGGCCGCGCGGGTTCGGGTGACGGCGGGTTGCTCGAAGCCGGCGGCGGCCGCGGCCCGTTGCACCGCCTCGCCGACCGTGTCCACGCGGCCCAGCGGAACCAGGGCGATCACGCACCCGCCGAAGCCACCGCCGGTCATCCGCGCGCCGAGCGCGCCCGCGCGCACCGCGGTGTCGGCGATCAGGTCGATGCGTTCGGTGGTGATGTCGAAATCGTCGCGCATGGAGGCGTGCGAGGCGGTGAAAATCCGCCCGGCTTCCGGGTAATCGGAAGTCCGCAGCGCCGCAACGCAATCGATGACCCTCTGGTTTTCGGTCAGCACGTGGCGGGCGCGACGGGCGTCGATGGGGTCTCGCACCGCGGACAGGAAGTCGGACCCTGCACGGCCCGCGGTGTCCTGCACCTCACGCAGCGACGTCGCCGACAGGTCGGCGGCGGCCCGCTCGCACGACGTGCGGCGCGCGGCGTAGTCGCCGCCGGCGTGCCGGTGGCGCTCTTGCGAGTCGATCAGCAACAACGCGACACCCGCGGCGTCCGGGTCGAACACCACCGGTGTGACGGTGAGGTCGGAGAAGTCGATCAGCACCGCCGTCGCTTCGCGGCCGAAGAGGGAGGCGAGCTGGTCAAGCAAACCCGTTGGCGCGCCGACATACTCGTTTTCGGCGCGCTGGGCCAACCGCGCCTGGTCTTTGGCGTCGATGCGGACACCGGCCGCCGACGCGATCGCGCCCAGCACCGCGCATTCCAGCGCCGCCGAGGAAGACAGACCCGACCCCATTTCCACGTCGCTGGTGATCGACATCGTGCCGCCGGACACCGGGTGGCCGCCCTGACGCAGCGCCCACATCACCCCGGCCACGTAGGCCGCCCAGCCGGCCACCTCACCGGGAACGGTGCCGATCCGAACGCGCACCGGGGCATCCGCGCGGTCGCTGACCACGGTGATCGCATCGTCGTCGGCGGGCGTGAAAGTGACCACGGTGCGCTGCGGTAATGCGATCGGCAGCGCGAAACCCAGGTTGTAGTCGGTGTGTTCGCCGATCAGATTGATCCGCCCCGGCGCGGCGTAGCGGATCGTCATGCCAGTTCCCGCAGCCGCTGGGCCACGCTTTCCGGCATCACGTCGCCGATGAACGCATCCATCGCCGACTCGGAGGCCGCCAGGTACTTGAGCTTGGTGGCGCTGCGCCGGATGGACATCAACTCGACGTGAAAGTAGCCCTCGGCCTGGGCCTCGGTGTCGGCGTATTGATGCAGCGCCGAAATGTAGGGCAGCGGTGAGGAATACATTCGGTCGAAGCGCCCGAGCACGTCCAGGTAGACGTGCGTGAACGCGCCCAGTTCGTCCTCGCCGAGCTCGGTCAGGTTGCGCACGAACCGGTTCGGGTAGATGTGCACCTCCACCGGCCAGCGCGCCGCGAACGGCACGAAGGCGGTGAACAGCTCGTTGCGCGCGATGATGCGGCCGCCGTCGTCGATCTCGCGGGACAACAAATCACCGAAGAGGTTGCTGCTATGCCGTTTTCGATGCTGACGCGCCTGCTCCAGCATGGTGGCGGCACGCGGCGTCAGATAGGGATAGCCGTAGATCTGACCGTGCGGATGGGTCAGCGTCACCCCGATTTCCTCGCCGCGGTTCTCGAAGCAGAACACCTGCTCGATGCCCGGCCTGGCCATCAGGTCGGCGGTGCGATGCCGCCACGCCTCGACGACCAGCCGCGCGTGCGCCGGTTTGAGCCCGGCGACGGACCCGGTGTGGTCGGCGGAGAAACAGATCACTTCGCAGCGGCCAAGCCCGGGCGCGGTCACGAAGCCTTGCCCGGCCGGCACGGGCGCCCGGACGGGCACGGGCGCAGTGGCGGGCAGCGCGCCGGACAGGCTGGGGAATCGGTTCTCGAACACGACGACGTCGTAGTCGGCGGCGGGCACCTCGCTGGTCAGCCCGGTCGGGCCCGGGCACAGCGGGCACGCCTCCGGCGGCGGCTTATAGGTGCGGTCCTGGCGCAGAGCCGCGATGATCACCCACTGCCCGGTGGACCGGTCGAACCGCAACTGCGACTGCGCAGCGGGCTCGGTGGCACGCGCCGGCAGCGGCCGGCGATCTTCGACCGGCGCCGGACGATTCCCCGGCAGGGCGAAGAACAGCAGCTCACGACCGTCAGCCAGGTTCGCCCGAGTCGGCCCCGTCACGATGTCGAAGACTAGCTTGGTCGCCGCGGCACGGTTCGGGTAACCATGTGGGGTAAGCGCAAGAGAGGCGGTCATCCGAATAACTGTTCTTTACGAACGCGCCCGCAACTGGCTGATCGGCTCCGATCCTGGCTTGCTTCGGCTGCGCATGGCGACTCGGACGACCGCCGCGCTTGGCCTTTCACTACTGGCGCTGTACCTGCTGACCAGGGCGACGGGACAACCGCTGACCGTCGCCCTGCTGGGTGTCGTCATCACCATGGTCGCGTCGCGCTCCGTCAACGAACCCGACCCGCGCCAGCAGCGGATCACCATGGCGCTGCTGCCCCTGCCCGCCGCGGCGTCCATCACCGCCGCCGCGGTGCTGGCGCCGCACACGGTGGCCAGCGACGTCGTCTTCGTGGGCGTCGTGTTCACCGCGGCATACATCCGGCGGTTCGGGGCGCGGGGCAGGGCGCTGGGCATGGTCGCGTTCATGTCCTACTTCTTCACGCTGTATCTGCGGGCCCGCCTCGCCGAGCTGCCCTGGATGATCGGGGCCGTCGCGGTGGGCACCGTGTGCACATACGTGATGAGCACCTACGTGATGCCCGATCGACCCGAACGGGTGCTGCGCGCCACCATCCGGGCGCTGCGGGCGCGAATGGCCATCGTGGTCGACACCACCGCCGAAGCGGTACGGACGGGCCGCCTCGACGAGCGACGCCGCCGCCGCATGCGGGCCCGCACCATCCGGCTCAACGAGACCGCCCTGATGGTGCAGAGCCAGATCGAGGACAAGGCCGACCCCGGCACCCTGTGGCCCGGCGTCACCGCCGAACAGCTGGCCCCGTGGCTGCTGGATGCCGAGCTGGCCATCGAATGGGTCGCCACCGCCGGCCGGCGGGCGGCCGTCCTTGCCTGTGCGGCCCCGGATTCCATCCCGGTGTCCACCCGGGCCGCGCTCGTCGACGCGCTCTCCCAACTGTCGCGAGCGATCCGGCTTCCCGAGCCCGACGGGCTGCGCCGGGCCGCAGATCGGGCCCAGCGGCTGCTCGACGAGCAGTGCGGCCCCACTTCCGACCCGGCGGACGACGACGCGGGCAGCGCGGCGGTGCGCCGCCTCGCGCTGGCGATAATCAACGCCGCGACAGCAACTTCCGACGTGCGGGCGATCGTCGACCGGGTAGCCACCGGCCGCCCGCTGGACGACGCCGACACCCCGGCGCCCGAGGACGCCGCGTCCGGGGAGGCCACCGAGGAAGAACAGACGACGGGGCTGCCGCCGACCACCCGGCAAGCCATCCAGGTCTCCGTCGCCGCATCCCTGGCCATCGTCGTCGGCGAGCTGGTATCGCCGGCGCGCTGGTATTGGGCGGTGATCGCCACGTTCGTCATTTTCGCCGGCACCAACTCCTGGGGCGAAACCCTGACCAAGGGGTGGCAGCGGCTGCTGGGCACCCTGCTCGGCGTGCCATGCGGCGTGCTCGTGGCCACGCTGCTTACCGGTCACAAGACCGCCGCGCTCGTCGGCATCTTCGTCTGCCTGTTCTGCGCCTTCTACTTCATGACGGTCACCTACAGCCTGATGACCTTCTGGATCACCACGATGCTGGCGCTGCTGTACGGCCTGCTCGGCCAATTCTCGTTCGGCGTGCTGATGCTGCGGATCGAGGAGACCGCGATCGGAGCCGTCATCGGGGCGACCGTCGCGGTCGTGGTGCTGCCCACCAACACCAGAACCGCGATCCGCAGCGACACGCGTACCTTCCTGACGAGCCTGTCCGGCCTGATCGAGATCGCGGCCGCGACTATGTCCGGCGAAGAGGAGGGCGCCAGCCCCTCGGAGCGGGCGCGTCAACTCGACCGGGACTTGCAGCAGTTCCGGGTCACCGCCAAGCCGTTGCTGGTGGGCGTCGCCGGACTTGCCGGCCGGCGCAGCGTCCGCCGCGCGCTGGGGATCTTCACCGCCTGCGACCAGTACGGCCGGACCCTGGCGCGCAGCGCCGAGCAGTATCGGGACCCGGTCGGGGCGCCATCGCTCGCCGCCGAACTGGCGCAGGCATTTTCGGCGGCCGCGGCCCAGACGCGACGCAACATCGACGCGTTGCAGGAGGCCATCGAGGGTGGCCACCCGCCGACCCTGGTCTCGGCGGCCGACGAGCTCGACGCCGCTGAGACGGTGGCCCGGCAACAGGACGGCAACGGTCCCGGCGGCACGGGCCCCAACACCCGGCGCTTCCTCACCGCCGTGCACGCCCTGCGCCAGATCGAGCGCGCCGTCATCACCGCGGCCACCAATCTCGGTGGGCGCGAAAGCGTCAAGACGGCCATTCCCGCGTCGCGCTGATGCCGTGCGCCTTGACTGCTAGGCGATCCGAACGCGCGCGGCTACCATCTTGCTAACCGCCGCGGCCGGTCGGCGGGAGTCGAGGAGAAATCCCATGGCGACACCGAACCTCCCGCCGGGCTTCGATTTCACCGATCCCGACATCTACGCCCAACGGCTCCCGGTGCGGGAATTAGCCGAACTGCGCTCCACGGAACCCATCTGGTGGAACGAGCAGCCCCTCGATCAGGGCGGCTTCGGCGACGGCGGTTACTGGGTGGTGACCAAACACCGCGACATCCGCGATGTCTCCTTGCGCAGCGACGTCTTCTCGTCGGCGACCAAGTCGATCGTTCCGCGTTACCGAAATAACCTGGCCGCCGGCCAGATTGAGGCCGGACGAGCGTCGATGATCATGATGGACGACCCCGAGCACAGCCGGCTGCGCAAGATCGTCTCGCGGGCGTTCACTCCCCGCGCGGTGGAGCGGCTGCGCGCCGAACTCTACGAGCGGGCGCGGTGCATTGTGACCGACGCCGCGGCGGCCGGTTCGGGCGACTTTGTGCGTCAGGTGGCCTGCGAACTACCGCTGCAGGCGATCTGCGGTCTGCTTGGGGTTCCGCAGGAGGACTACGAGAAGCTGTTCGACTGGACGAACAACATGATCGGCAGCGACGACCCGGAGTTCGCCGGCAACGATGCGCTGACGTCGGCGGGTGAACTGATGTGGTACGCCATGCAATTGGCCGCACGCAAGCGTGAAGAACCTGAGGACGACATTGTCACCACGCTGATCCGGGCCGACGCCGAAGGCCAGAGCCTGTCGGAGGCCGAGTTCGGCATGTTCGTGGTCACGCTGGCCGTCGCCGGAAACGAGACGACCCGCAACTCCATCACGCAGGGCATGATGGCGTTCACCGACCACCCGGCGCAGTGGGAATTGTTTAAGGCACAGCGACCCAAGACCGCAGCCGACGAGATAATCCGTTGGGCGACACCGATCACGGCGTTTCAGCGCACCGCGCTGGTGGACACCGAGCTTGGCGGGGTCCGGATCGCCAGGGGCCAGCGGGTGGTGCTGTTCTACCGCTCGGCCAACTTCGACGAAGAGGTCTTCGACGACCCGTACGCCTTCGACATCCTGCGCAGCCCCAACCCGCACCTGGGTTTCGGCGGCACCGGGGCGCATTACTGCATCGGTGCGAACCTGGCGCGCATGACGATCGACCTGATGTTCAGCGCGCTCGCCGATCATGTGCCCGACCTGACTCCGCTGGCCAATCCCGAGCGGCTGCGGTCGTCGTTCATCAACGGCATCAAGCACTGGCACGTCGATTACCGGGGCGCGCGAACCGTCGCCTACTAGTCCGGATTCCGCCGGCCAACCGTCCCCGGTCAGGAGCGATGCCCCATCCCGCGCCACCTGGTGGGGCGCATCGCCGGCTTCGCGTTCATGCACTTGCTCAACGGTGTCGAAAAGGATCGCGAGCACACCCGAACGGAGTTGCGCTATCTCAAACGGCTCATCGAAGACGCACGGACATAACCCCGGACTAATCACCGGGCCGGGACAACCCTTCCAGACAACGCATTCCGGGGCAGGCCGACCACCGCAGCCGGCCTTCGAGGTAGCGATCAATTCGGTGATGCGGCTTTCCAGCGTTTGCAAGTCCGCGAGCTTAGCCCGCACCGCGGTGAGATGGAGCTCCGCCAAATCACGGGCCTCGAGGCAGGACCGGTCGGCATCGTGCGTGAGTTCGACAAGATTGCGGATCTGCTCGACCGAGAAATCAAGGTCGCGGCAGCGTCGAATGAAAGTCACCCGCCGCACCTCTTCGTCGTCATAGCTGCGCTGACCGCCGACCCGCCGCGGGTTGCGCAGCAGACCGATCTGCTCGTAGTAGCGAATGGCCGACGCGATCTACACCAGCATCGAGGACAGGGTCGAAACGATCTTCGGCGATAGCATCGCGACCGTCGACGAGCACAGCGACGGTGTCCGACTCACCCTGGACGGCGGCGGGACGCGCGAATTCGACCTGCTGATCGGCGCCGACGGACTCCATTCCAACGTGCGCCGTCTGGTCTTCGGGCCCGAGCGGCAATTCGAACAGTATCTGGGTTGCAAGGTCGCGGCCTGTGTGGTCGACGGCTATTGGCCACGCGACGAGCTGGCCTACGTCACCTACGCCGCACCGGGGCGACAGCAGGCGCGTTTCGCGCTTCGTGGCGACCGCACCACGTTCTTGTTTATCTTCCGCGCCGAACACGGCGGCACCGACGTGTCACCAAAAGAGCAGCTGCGCAGAATGTTTGGCGACTGCGCCTGGGAGGCCGACGGCATGCTGGCCGCACTCGACGATGTCGACGACCTGTACTTCGACGTCGTCAGCCAGATCAGGATCAACGGCTGGTCGCGCGGCCGGGTGCTGCTGCTCGGCGATGCGGTCGCATGAATCTCGCTGCTCGGCGGCGAGGGTACCGGCCTGGCGATCACCGAGGCCTACGTGCTGGCGGGCGAACTCGTCCGCGCCGGGGGCGACTACCGCCACGCGTTCGATGCCTACGAGACCCGCCTGCGTCCCTTCATTGCGAGCAAGCAAGCCGCCGCGGCCCGCAATATCGGGTTCTTTGCGACCCGAACCCGATTCGGGCTGTGGTTCCGCAACCTGGCACTGCGGACGATGAGTTTTGGCCCTGTGGCAACACTTTTCGCGGGCAGCGTGCGCGACGACTTCGAGCTGCCGGACTACGGCATCTAGCGGGCCGGCGCCTGTGTGTCCGTGGCCGCTGGTGCGGGGACATCCCTGATCGCCCTCAGCCGAATGCGGGCGCCGCGATGCGGCACCAGCACAACGAACTTCAGCTTCTGTCGTTCGCCGGCCGCGGCGGTGGTGTCCAACTCCGCGCGGCGCAGGATCTCGCGCAACACCACGCGCATCTCGACCATGGCGAAGCCGGCGCCCAGACAGCGCCGGTTGCCGCCGCCGAACGGGAACCAGGTGGTCGGGCTCAGGGCGGCGCCCAGCATCCGGTCCGGATCGAATCGGTCGGGATCCGGGTACACCGCGGCGCTCATGTGCACCAGGCCAATTCCGGGCGCCACCATGACCCCGGCCGGCAGCCGGTAGCCGGCCACGTCGGCCGGTTCGGTGAGCACCCGCCCGACGTCGAACACCACCGGACGGATTCGCAACGTCTCCTTCACCAACGCGTCGAGATACGCGTCGCCCGCGGGATCTTCCGCCGCGCTGGCCGCCGCGGCGGCCACGGCCTTGGCGAGCACGACCGGGTGACGGGTCAACCGCTCCAGCGCCCAGGACAACCCGTTCGCGGTCGTGTCGTGCCCGGCCACCAGTAACGTCATCAGCTGGTCCCGCAGCTCCCGGTCGGACATCTTGCGCCCGCCGTCGTCGGCGCGGACCAGCATGGCCAGCACGTCGGTGCGTTCGGCCAGGTCCGAGTCCGCGCGGCGCTCGGCGATCTCGGCGTAGAGGAGGCGGTCGGCTTCGGCCATCCGCCGTTGCAGCCCTCGCCACGGAAGGTGGCGCTGCAGGTCCGGCTTCGCCAACGCCAGGGTCGCCCATGGGCCCACGGTGAGCAGCCGCGGCATGATCGAACGCAGCGCAGCAAGCCGGGCAGGGTCGGTGGTGCCGATGACAGTCCGCAGAATCACCTCCAGGGTGATCTCCGACATCCTGGGCGCAGCCACGAAGTTCTTGCCCACCGGCCACCCCGCGATCTTCGCTGCAGCGATCTCGGCCATCAGCCCGGCCTGGCGCGCGACGGCGTCGCGATGGAATGGCGGCAGCATCAGCCGTCGCCGATCGCGATGGAAATCTTCGTCGATCACCAGAAGAGAGGTGTCCCCGAGCAGCCCACCCAAAATCGCATTGGCCTCGCCGGCGTGGAAGATTCTCGGGTCGCCTGCGAATACGGTCTTGATGTCGGCCGGATCGGCCAGATACACCAGCGTGCCCATCCCAGCGACTCGCAGCGTGAACACGTTCCCGTAACGACGCTGGCAGGCGGCGACGAAGTGCGACCCGCGCTTTTGCAACATCAACGCGGCCTGGACTGTCCGGGGCAGGCGGGGCCCCGGCGGAAGCGCTGCACCCGCAGTTTTGGGCATTGCCGTAATTTTACGGCCGGCCTGCCCGATGCAGCGGAAACCGATTTGGCGGTGCCTTCAGTCAGTCGCGCAGCCGGGTGATCACCGTGTCGCGGCGCTCGCCCGTGGCGATGAAGTCCTCGATCAACTCCACCACCTGGCTGGGCGCCTCTACCTGCGCGAAGTGACCGACGTCGGGCAGCACCTCAAGCCTCGCGTCTGTGCGTGCCTCGTGCGCGGCGTAGGCGTGATCGACGGGAATGATGCCGTCGCGCTCGCCCCAGATCGCCATGACGGGTAGATCCTCACGCAGCCGCAGCCTGTTCAGCGCGCTGACCGCCTGCCCACGGTAGTCAACCACCGATCGCAGCGTCCGCAGGAACGACTGCCGTGTCTCGCCGTCCGACAACGACGAGTAGGCGCTCCACAGCTCGGCCCCGCGCGGCGATTGGATGCCGGCGCCCCTCAACCAGGACCGCAGCTTGTTGCCGACGGACAGCACGGGCGGCGGCGCGATGATCGGCAACACCAGCTCCGCCCCGGGGGCCGAGAGCAGCCGCAGCACCCAGCCGACGTCGGGACCCAGGCCGCCGCTGCTGATCAGGATCAACCGTTGGGCGTAGTCGGGATGCTGGTAAACGAATTGCATCGCGACCCCGCCGCCGAGCGAGTGACCGACGATGGTGGCCTGGTTGACGCCGAGCTCGTCGAGAAAATCGCGAAGCCACACCGCGAACGCGCCCAGCGAGTAGTCCGTGCGGGGCTTCGCCGACTCGCCGTGGCCGAGCAGGTCTGGGGCGATGACCCGAAACTTCTTCGACAGCGGCGGTATCACCGACCGCCAGGTCTCCGAGCTGCCCGCCATGCCGTGGATGAGCAGCAGCACCTCGCCCTCCCCCTCGTCGCGGTAGGCGATGCGATCGCCGTGCAGTTCGAGAACTTTCACCTCATTCATGTGGTCGGGGTACCCGCTTTGGTCCTGCTCAGCAATGATCTAGAGCATGACCGAACCGGTTGCCAGCCGCGTGGCCGTCTACCTCGACTTCGACAACATCGTGATTTCCCGGTACGACCAGATTCACGGCCGCAATTCGTTCCAGCGGGACAAGGCCAAGGGGCTCGACCAGCACTCCGAACGGCTGGGACAGGCGACGGTCGACGTCGGCGCGATACTCGACTTCGCATCGTCGTTCGGGACCCTGGTGCTCACCCGCGCCTATGCGGACTGGTCGGCGGAGATCAACGCCGGGTATCGCGGACAGTTGGTGGGCCGCGCGGTCGATCTGGTGCAGTTGTTCCCGGCGGCGGCGTACGGCAAAAACGGAGCCGACATCCGGTTGGCGGTCGACGCGGTGGAGGACATGTTCCGGCTGCCCGACCTGACCCACGTCGTGATCGTGGCGGGTGACTCCGACTACATCCCGTTGGCCCAGCGCTGCAAGAGGCTCGGCCGCTACGTGGTGGGCATCGGGGTGGCCGGCGCGTCGAGCCGGGCGCTCGCGGCGGCCTGCGACGAGTTCGTCATCTACGACGCGCTGCCGGGGGTTCCGGTTCCCGAACCGGCGCCGTCGGACGCGGGGGCGGCCGAGCCGAAGAAAAAGGCGGGCCGCAGCAAGCAGGCCAAGCGGGACGAGCCCGACGAGCAGACCGACCCGCAGGCCGCCGCCACCGCGCTGCTGACGCGTGCCCTGCGGATCGGCCTGGAGAAAGACGACGTCGACTGGCTACACAACTCGGCCGTGAAGGCACAAATGAAGCGGATGGACCCGTCGTTCAGCGAAAGATCGTTGGGTTTCCGGTCATTCAGCGATTTCCTGCGTTCGCGCGCCGATGCCGTCGAGTTGGACGAGACGTCGACGACGCGGACGGTGCGGCTGCGCGCGCCGGACTGAGCATCGCGGCGCGCCCGTCGCGGCAATGCATTGTTCAATCCGGTGTATGGCGATTGGGATCACCGGGAGCCCATATCGTTGACACTCTTACGCGCTGGCCATACATTGACTCAAAGTCGTCCGCAGCCGTCTGCGGAACCAAGGAGACCGTCATGACCGTCGGTGCCGCTCCCCCAAGTCTTTTCGACGCCGAACTGCCGGTGCTCACCTACGACGCCGAAGAGACGCCAGCGCAGGTCTACCCGCGGCTGCGGGAGGCGCAGCGCCAGGCACCGGTCGCGCTGGGACCGCACGGCCCCGAGGTGCTGTCCTACCACTTGGTCCGTTCTGTGCTCCGGGACCCCCGATTCCAGATCCCGCCCGGTATCAACCTGCTCGCCCAGGGCATCGCATCGGGCCCACTGTGGGACAAAGTGGCCAACAGTCTGTTGTGCCTGGAGGGCGACGCGCACCATCGGCTGCGCAGCCTGTGCTCCAGGGCGTTCACCCCCCGAACGGTCGCGCGCCTGCACGACACCATGGTCGGCGTGCTGAACGAACTGGTCGATCGCGTGGCGGACGCGGGCCGCTGTGACGTCGTCACCGATATCGCGCGTCCCTACCCGGTGCCGATCATCTGTGCGCTGCTCGGCGCGCCCCGTGAGGACTGGCAACAGTTTTCGTTGTGGGCCGACGACGTGTTCAAGGCCTTCAGCTTCACCGTCGATCTGCGCGAAGTCGAGCCGGTCGTGATGCGCGCGTGGGACGAGCTCGACGGCTACGTCGACGAGATGGTCGCGCGCCGGCGGCGGAGTTTGACCGATGACCTGCTGTCCGACCTGATTCGCGCCGAGGACGAGGACGACCGCCTCGACCCCGCCGAGCTGCGCATGCTGGCGGGCGGCCTGCTGCTGGCGGGAACGGACACCACCCGCAACCAGGTGGCCGCCTCGGTGCACGTGCTGTGCGATCACCCCGAACAGTGGGAGCTGCTGCGGCAGCGGCCCGAGCTGGCGATGCGGGCCGTCGACGAGACCATGCGTCACTCACCGATCGCCTGCGGAACCCTGCGCCTGGTGGCCGAGGACGCCGAGCTGGACGGCTACTTATTCCCCGCCGGCACCGCGGTGTTGGTGAATACCTTTGCGGCCAACCGTGATCCGGTGGTGTACGACGACCCCGACCGCGTCGACATCACCCGCGAGGCGGCACCGCCCATCCTGACCTTCGGCGGCGGCGTGCATTACTGCCTGGGCGCCAACCTGGCCAGGCGTGAGATCGCCGAAGCGCTCAACGTCCTCGCACACCGGCTGCGCAACCCGCGAACGGCCGGGGCGGCGCCGTGGAAGCCGATGGTGAGCCTGAGCGGGCCGAAAAGCCTGCCCATCGAGTTCGACCGATAGTTGCGTTGAGCGGGCAACGTCGGCCGTGTGACTAAGCCCGCTATGCGCCCAAGTCGCGGTCGCACCGGGGCGGCTTTACGCTGCTTGGTTACACGAACTTAACGGGGGTTCTCGATGCCTGCAGCCTGGATGCATGCGGCGCGGCACTGCCTGTTCACCCACGGGCGTGCCGTGGTCGCGTCGGCTGCCTGCCTGGCCATGGCGTCCTGTTCGGAAACCGCGGCGCCGCCCGCGCTCACCCCGACCACCTCGACGGCCGCCTCGAAGACCAGCACCCGCGCGGTCGCCCCGCCCGCCCCGATCACCGGCCCGCTGGAGAAGGACTGGAAAAGTTACGGCGGCACGGCCTATTTCGGCTGTCCGGAGAGGTTTTCGACCAGCAAATCGGCGCTCGAGGACATCCGGCCGAAGATCTTCGATCCGAAAACCGGACGGTACGTCGCGCCCGCCATCCCCACGGTTCCGGCCGGGCAGAACCTCACCGGCGGCATCTGCGCGCTGACCGGCACCGCCGACGACATGAAGGTCGTGTACCTCGTCATGACCGTCAAGCCGGCGCAGGGCCCCGCACCGGAAGTCACCACGACCACCGGCTACGTTTACGACTCCAAGTCGGGCCAGCAGGTGGCCACCAAGGAGCTGCAGCCGCCGGCCCCCGACCTGAAGCTGTCCGCACCCAAGGAATGGGGACTGTCCTCGACCGCCTCGGGTGTGGCGTGGCTGAACGCCTTCACAGACGGCCACGGTGCCGCGGCGCCCCGGACCGTCGTCCTGTCCGGCGGTGACCTGTCGATGATGTGGAACGATCCGCAACCCGGCCGGGTCTGGCAGGACGTGCTCGCATTCCAGCGCAACACCGAGCCCGGCAAGACGTCTGGGGCGGAGCTGCGCCTGCCGAACGGGGAAGCGATCTACCAGGACAACGATGCGCAATCCGTCGACGCCGAATTGACCGACGGCCCAACCAAACTGGTGAAGATCACGCACTGGGATTCGTACAATCCTCCGGTGCTGTCGACGATGTTCTACGACCTCAACGCCAAATCCATCATCAAAATCGGCGATTCCGACCGGATCTCCGGGGGCGGGCTGACCGCGGCGCTGTCCGACGGCAAACTGTTCGTCGACGGCCACGGCTCGGACACCTCCCAGTTCGGCTTCGGCGTGTGGAACCTGCGCAGCCAACAGTGGGACTTCCAGAAGAACCGGGACGACGCCAAGAAGCTGTCGATTTCCAAGCTGGCGTTTTTCGAAGACCACATCTACATCACCGGCACCGGCGGGACGTTCTCCGTAATCACCTTGCCCGCAACGGATCCCGTCGCAACGACCTGGGCGCTGCGGCCTTTCGAGCGGATCTCCGGATGGACGCTGGTCTGCCGCGGTGAGACGGCGCCGGGCGCCAACGGCGAGTGCAAGGAAATCGTCATGGTGCAAGACCAGGACGGCCGCTACCCCGGGCCCTGGTCCTGAACTGCGCCAGTTCGCGCTCACGCCTGGAGCTGGGTAGCGCCCAACGAGCCGAGTCGCTAGAAGAGGTGGGGGGTGGTCCTGTGATGTCGGTGATCGTAGTGCACGACCGCCGCGACCACGCCGCCCCCGAGGCAGACACAGGACAGCAACGCGGCGGCCGCCACCAACGCCCAACCCGAGTGGCCGGTGCCGGCCGCGAACAGTGCCATCGGCAGCGCGGCGAACGCAAGGAGTGTCGACAGCAGCCCCGTCCAGGCGGCGAATCTATTGAGTATCATGATTTAGTCTCCGTCCAGTCACGATCATCGTCCTTGTCATGACCGATCGGCAAGGTGCCAAGTACACCAAAGTCCTTGTCGAGTTGCGCCTCCGCCGTTGAGCCCTCGGGCGGCCAGGCGACCGCGAAGCCGTCGCGACGGCACCGCCGCACTTTTCGCGCTCTATGTCGTCAAAGAGGAGCGCCTCGACCTGGGTGCCTGGCAACCGGCCCAGCAACCCCGAAACGAGCAGAAACCACGCAGCCACACGTCGAGCGAGATGAATGTTATCCATTTGGCGCACAACACTTCTCGCGAAGATAACGCCATACGACGGTTCCGGCACCGATAACAGGCCAATCGATGCCGCCGGTGATCGGTTTGGGCAAAGAATTTCATGTCGTGTGCGCGACGGGATCCCTTGGCTTCCTTATGTTTTTAATAGCCCCACCAAAGCGCTGGCATCCGACGGTTGACTCACGCAGTACAAAGCTCAACAGCGCGCTCGTCCACGCCTACCCGGCGCACGACAGCCAATACGGCGTTTAAGTCCAGCCCAGCGCCTGCGGGACCATGTAGAGACCGAAGGCGATGGTCACGAAGCACAGCGCGCGGGTGACGTATTTGTGCACACCCCGCATGCGCCACTGTTCGGGCAGCGCCCTGGCTTCCAGCGCCAGCAGCAGGCCCAGCACGATGGGCAGCAGCAACGCGTTCATCACCTCGACGTCGACGGCCAGGTTGACCAGGTCGACACTGGCCAGCACCAGCACCGCGCCCACGATGTGGGCGAGCCCGTAGGTGATGTAGAACTTGGCGGTGGCGCGATTGGGCCGCTCGTTGAGCGTGTGCTTCCAGCCGAACACCTCCGCGAGCCCCCACGCCCCCGCCAGCGAGGCGACGATCGCGGCCACCAGCGCCGCGCCCAGCATGCCCAGGCCGAACAGCACCGTCCCGCCGACGTGGCCCAGGTAGGGCGTCAACGATTGGGCGATCTGACCGACGGTTTCCAGTTCCGCCCCGTCGCCGTGCTTCCCGATCGTCGAGGCCATGGTGACCACCACCGCGATCATGATCAGCTGGGTCAGCACCGCGCCGAACGCCGTGTCGTAACGGGCCTGGCGAATCGTGCTCTCGGACAAGTGCTTATCGACCACCGCGCCCTGCTGGTAGAAGATCATCCACGGCATGATGACCGCGCCGACGTTGGCCGCGACCAACAGCAGGTACGACGAGTTCCCCAGCGGCATCGAGGACAGACCGTCCACGAGTGCCTTCGGGTCCGGCCGGGCCATCACCATGGCCACCAGGAACGCCAGTTCGGCCGCGCCGACGACCAGGCCGATGCGTTCGACGCGCCGGTAGCTGCCGGTCAGTGCCAGCGCCAGCAGCGCGACCGTTGCGACCGGAATGCTCACCCACCGCGAGACGCCGAAGAGTTCGCCCACCCCGGCGACGCCGGCGAATTCGGTCAGCAACGCCCCGATCGCCGAGGCGAACAAGGTGAATGCCGACAGCCACGCCCAGCCGCGCCCGAACCGCTCCCGGATCAGCGAACCGTGGCCGCGCTTGGTGACGATGCCCAGCCGCACGGTCATCTCCTGCACGACGTAGAGGACCGGCATCAGAATCAGCTGCGGCAGCACCATTCGGTAGCCCCACTGAGCGCCGGACTGCGACGCGGTGATCAGCGAACCCGCGTCGGTGTCGGCCAGCATCACCACCAGGCCGGGGCCCCACACCGACAGCAGTCCCCACCGCAGCCAGCGGCCACGCGTTCGCAGAGATACCGGCGGCGCGTCGAATCCGTCCGTCACCGGCTGCGCGGTTGTCTCGGTCACCCCTAGCCCACTCCTTCGCTACGACCGCGGTCGTGCAACCCGATCCGCCACGAGGATAGCTAAGGCTCGCCTAAGCGCGGGCATTTTCCCGAAGAGCGCATTCGCCAACGGCATGGCCGCCTGGCGCCGCCGCTGCTGGTCGACCAGCTTGCGGCCCTGCAACCACCGGCGCCCCTGGTGATGGTGCCGCGTCGGCAGCGCCGAAAGCTCAACGGGCAGCTCGATTTTCTCGGCGAGGCCCCCGAGATCCTCGTTCATCCGGATGACGGTGCCGCCGCGGGAGTGATCGACGGCCAGAAGGTGACGGTGCGCAGCGCCAGCGGAGAGCTGACCGGAATCGCGAAGGTCGACGACGCCATTCGGCGCGGGGCGGTGTCGATCCCGCACGGCCACCACGTGGCCAACGTCAACCGCCTGACAAATAAGGACGACATCGACGTGGTGACCGGCATGGTGCGCTACTCCGGGATACCCGTCAGCCTGCACCCCGCCTAGATCGGCCCCTCAATCAGCTTTGTCCGCAGCGCTTTTCGTTCCGGTGGCGACGAGCGCGGCGCAGATCGCCAGCACACCGGTGGCCACGGCCTCGGCGATCAATGCACTCGAGTTCACAAAGTCCCGGGCCGCCAGCCCGGACGCACCCAACTCCTCCTTGGTGCCGCCGACCAGCACTGCCGGATACGCCAGGCACAAAACCGCGACGGCAAATGCGACCACTGCGCAGCCGCACGCGACGAGCCCCAGCCGGCGCACCCGCCTTGCGGCAAGCAACGCACCGGCGGCCGCGATCGCGGCGATCAGCACGATCCATCCCGGCGTGCTGTTCACCATGCCCGCAAGCATGGGGCCATAGTGTTCGGCGTCCTCGCCGTCGTAGATGCCAAGGCCATTCCACCGGATGGGGAATCCCAAGTGGCTCAAGTCGATCCAGGGCAGAAATGTCAGCGCCGCGGACGCGATGGCCGCGACGACCGCCACTATGGTGATTACTTTGCTACGCAGCATGTTTCCTTTCGATCGGCCCCGATCGGGGCTGACTCCTCGGCCATACAGGGTAGGCGGGGATGGATCGTTTCCGACACAGTGAGTTAACCGCGCCCAGGTCAGGGGTATCCATCCGGGCATGGGGTGGGTAACAATGCATGCGGTCGCAATCTTCTCAGCTTTGCTTTCCGCATTCTGGGCTGCGGTGGGAATCGTCGTGCGGCAGCGGGCCACCCACCGCGTTCCCGGTGATGAGGCCATGTCCGCGACGATGGCGACCACGTTGGCCCGCGAACCGCTGTGGTGGGCGGGGACCTTTGCCGCCGTCGCCGGCTATGTGTTTCAGGCCGTGGCGTTGGCGCATGGATCCCTGCTGCTCGTCCAGCCGTTATTGGTGTCGTCGCTGCTGTTCGCGTTGCCGCTAAGTGCGGCGCTGTGCCACCAGCGCATCAGCCGGGTCCAGTGGGGCTGGGCAATGTTGCTGACGGCCGCGCTGGCGATCTTCCTGCTGGTGGGCCAGCCGCGCGAAGGCCACGGCCGTCCCCCGCTGCCGGCGTGGGCCCTGGCCCTGGCGATCACCGTGCCGTCGGTGATCGCGTGCGTCATCGCCGCCCACCGCGCCGCCGGACGGGTGCGCGCGTCGCTGCTGGGGGCCGCGGTGGCGGTCCTGCTCGGCATGATCGCCGTCGTCACCAAGGTCTGCACCCACCGCTACTCGGTCGGCGGCTGGCATGCGCTGCTGATCGTCCCCGCCCCGTACGTGCTGGTCGCGCTGGCGGTGACCGTGACCGTGGTGCAAAACTCGGCGTTTCACGCCGGCGCGCTGCAGGCGTCGGTGCCGATCATGCTGGTGGGTGAGCCGGTCGTCGCCGTCCTGCTCGGTGTCATCGTGCTCGGTGAGCATTTGGCGGTGGGCAGCGTGACGGCACTGGTCCTCGTCGTCGCGGTGGCGGCGATGGTGGCGGCGACGGTCGCGCTGGGCCGTAGCCAGGTGATCGACAACGCCGACGCCGCGGCCGAGGCGCCCGCCGTGCCGTCGGAGCGCGACGAAGCGGCGCTGGCGGCCGTCGGGGCGAGCGGCGGGCGCGATCACCGCGATTAAGGCTCGGAGCTATTTCTTGTCACGCGGTAGGCGGCAGCCGGTATAGCCGGAGACGACCAGGTTTCCCCGATAGCCGACCTTGATGAAGATTCCCGTCGGGCCGTAGAAGCCGACGTCGTGGTTGCCCGGGTTGTCGTGCATGACCTGCATGTCGGTGGCGTCGAGTTTGGCGGCGGCCTGTTTGGCGGTCTCCTGGATGATCGCCCATTGTTGCTCGGAGACCGCGACGTTCGCGGCCACCTCATCCGGCAGGAAGTAGCCCCGTCCGTCGGTGTGATCGAAGGGTCGTTCGCAGCCCAGACCCGAGCCCTCGTGCGGGGTCTCCCAGCTGATCGAAGGAATCAATTTGCTTGCGGCCGCAGTGATTTCGGCCATCGCGGCCTGCACCTGGGTTTGGGTGTCCTCGAACGAGGGCAGGGATTTCAGCGTCGCCAGGGCCTTGGCGGGGTCCGTGGACGGGGCGGGGTCGTGGGGTTGGTTCACATGGCATCCTGTTGCGGCTAGTGCGGTGACGGCCAGGGCGGCCAGGAGGAGTCGGAGGCGTCGCGGTCTCGGGGTGCTCGTCACTTGGTTGTTCGTCATTTCTGCGGCACCGCCTGATCGCCCAGTCCGGCCAGGACGGCCGCGATGTTGAAGTTGGTCGTTCTGGTCCCTCCGCCGTCGGGAAAGCGGGGGTAGTCACTGTGCCCGTGCGCGTCAACCAGGTTGAGGGTGCCACCGTGGCCGTCGGGCACCGTGGCTGCCCCGGTCGCAAGGTGCGTGAAATTGGGGTTGGTGGCCGGGTTCGGCCCGAAGTGGCCGGCGCCGCTGGCGTCGGCAGCGCCCAGGACGCTTTCGGCCAGCGTGCTCAACGGCGGTGGCAGGAACGGGGCCACCGTGTGGGCGATGGCGGGGCCGTCGTAGGTCCACTGGATCGGGTCATCGGGGGTTTCCATGGTGAACACGTGGCCGGGCTGCAGGTGCAGTTGTTGCGGCGTGGACGCCTCGATGCCGGGCGATCCGTAGAACAGTGCGCGCGATACGCCGTGGTCGCCGGGCTCTTGCAGGGCCAGGCCGGTGGTCAGTGACCCGTAGGAGTGTCCGATCGCGGTGAGATCGGCGGGGCCCCCGTGGTGGGCGGCCTGTATCCCGTCGTAAAAGCCGGCGAGGTCATGGGCGCCGGCCCTGGCGATGTCGTCGTGGCTGACGCCCCACCCGCCGGCCAGCGACTTGCCGAGCTCGTCGAGGCCGGGCACCTGCGGCGGGTCATAACCGATCCACGCGATCGCCGAGACGGCGTCGTGTTCGTGGCCTGGAGCTAGGCTCAGCTGCCGAAGCGCCTCGCTTCTGAGCCGGGTCGCCTCGTCCGACATGCTGCCGATGGCGCCGTGCACCGTGGTGTTGAGGCCGGGCGCGGTGACCGACACGTGGGTGGAGGTGTCGGGGTCGCCGACCGCGATGGCGGCGCGGGCTTGCTTGCCAGTTTTGGTGTCCAGCAACATGAGTTTCCGATCCGGGCTCATTTTGACGGCCTTGTCGACCGCTTGGAGGTCGGGCAGGTACTTGGCCCCGTTTCGGGCGGCATCGTACTGGCGTTGCCACGCCTCGTACGCCAGGCGATCGTCGAAGATCGCGCCCGGCTCGTTCGGCGGAGGGATGTTCTTGCCCTGCGCCCAATCCGGGTGCTGGGCCTTGAGCGCGTCGGCTTGGGCGGCGGCGGTCTGAGCGCCGTTCAACTCGGTGCCGAGGGTGAGCCGGTTGTAGTGATCGCGGTCCACCGCGGGCATCCCGTTGCGGTTGCCGATGTACGGATTGTGTTGGTACTCAGCGTCTTTCTGCTGGGACGTCAGCGAGTTCCACACCTGCGCGAATTCCTTGGGGTCATCCGGCAGCGCGGGCAGAGGTGACAGCGGCCCCTCTACCGCCTGGATGCCTGCGGGGTCGTACCCATCACTGTGCAGCGCCCCCAAGGCGTTTTGCAACGCGTTCGAGTAGCCGTCGCGGGTCGCCTGCAGCCGGCCCAGCGCGGCTTTGGTGTCGCGGATGGCGTCGTCTTCGCACTTGGCGATGAGCGCTTCGAGCGCATCGATGTCGGCCGCGGTGAGGCCCTCGTCGCCCTCCATCTCGTCGGCTTCACCGATCAGATCGTCGAGCTCCTGCAGCTGGGCTTCCAGCGTCGCGATCTGGCCGGCCGCGGCTTTTTGCGCCTCGGCCAGCACCGCGGCGATGGTTTCCAGGTCGACACCGATCTTGGGCAACTGCAACGACTGCGCCCCAAGGGATTTCGCTACCCGCTGGACTTCGTCGGAGTCGTTGATCGGATGGCCGCCGTCCTGGTGGTTCCAGGCGGCCTCGAAGCGGGTGCGAGCCTGCTCGAACGCGTTGTTGCTCTCCGTCGTACACACGCCCGCTTTGCGAAAGGCCTCCGCGAGGTTGGAGATCTGCAGCGGGCTGCCGGCTTGCAGGCTTTGGTTGATCGCCCACGGGTCGCCACCGGCTGCCGCGATCAGCGCCGGGATGCTGAGGTACCGGAGCTGCATGGGATTGTCAGCCGCCCACCTGACCGACAAACATCGCTACCCCTTCCGCGCTGGGAAAAAGGTTACCGCCGCAGGCCCGCGAATCAATTCAGCTGCGAGGAGACCACCGGCGTGGCGGCGCCCCGTTGCGGTCGGGGTAAACGGCCCCTGACCTGGTGGTGGCAGGTACAGGATTCGAACCTGTGAAGCTTTCGCGACGGATTTACAGTCCGCTCCCATTGGCCGCTCGGGCAACCTGCCGCCAGACAGGTTACAACGAGCGAGTAGACAAAGCACAAACGCCTATCACCAAGTGAAGGGACGGAATGCATGGCGGACTCATCGTTCGACATCGTCAGCAAAGTGGATCGCCAAGAGGTCGACAACGCGCTCAACCAGGCCGCCAAGGAGCTGGCCACCCGGTTCGACTTCCGCGGCACCGACACCACGATCGCCTGGAAGGGCGACGAGGCTATCGAGCTGACGTCGTCCACCGAGGAACGCGTCAAGGCGGCCGTCGACGTCTTCAAAGAGAAGCTGATCCGTCGTGACATCTCGATGAAGGCCTTCGACGCCGGCGAACCGCAGGCCTCGGGCAAGACCTACAAGATCAGCGGCACCCTCAAGCAGGGCATCAGCAGCGAGAATGCCAAGAAGATCACCAAGCTGATCCGCGACGACGGCCCCAAGGCCGTCAAAACCCAGATCCAGGGCGACGAAATCCGGGTCACCAGCAAAAAGCGTGACGATCTGCAGGCCGTGATCGCGATGCTCAAGCAGGCCGACCTGGACGTGGCGCTGCAATTCGTCAACTACCGTTGACCGGCGCGATCCACACGCAGTGGCGCGGATTCGCGAGTTACTAGCCCGACCAACCGGTGGGTCTCTACGCTAGTGACCAGTCCCACAATTTGAGCGAGGTTCACGATGACCGTGACTCCCCAGGAAGCCGCCGATAGCGGGGCGACCGAGGCCGGCTACTCCGACGTGATCATCGTCGGCGCCGGCATCTCCGGCATCGACGCGGCTTACCGGATCACCGAGCGCAATCCGCACCTGACCTACACCGTCCTGGAGCGGCGCACGCAGATCGGTGGGACGTGGGACCTGTTCCGCTACCCCGGGGTCCGCTCGGACAGCAGCATCTTCACGTTGTCCTTCCCGTTCGAGCCGTGGACCCGGAAAGAGGGCGTCGCCGACGGCGTGCACATCCGCGAGTACCTGGTCGCCACGGCACGCAAGTACGGCATCGACCGCCACATCCGATTCAACAGCTACGTGCGTTCGGCGGACTGGGACTCGGCCACCGACACCTGGACGGTCACCGTCGAGCAGAACGGCGCGCGCACGCTGTACCGCTGCCGCTTCCTGTTCTTCGGCAGCGGCTACTACAACTACGACGAGGGCTACACGCCGGAGTTCCCGGGCATTGAGGAATTTCGAGGCACCGTGGTGCACCCGCAGCACTGGCCCGAAGACCTCGACTACTCCGGCAAGAAGGTCGTGGTGATCGGCAGTGGGGCGACCGCGGTCACGCTGCTGCCGTCGTTGTCGGACCGCGCCGCCAAGGTCACCATGCTGCAGCGCTCGCCCACCTATCTCATTTCAGCGTCCAAGTACGGCAACGTCGCCGCGATCGCTCGAAAGCTACTGCCCCGCAAGCCCGCTCATCTCGTGGTCCGCATGTACAGCGCCTTGACCGAAGCGGTGTTCTTTGCTTTGTCGCGCAAGGCGCCGGGGTTGGTGCGGTGGCTGCTGCGGCGCAAGGCCATCAGTAGCCTGCCCGAAGGCTACGACGTCGACACCCACTTCAAGCCGCGCTACAACCCGTGGGACCAGCGGATGTGCCTGATCCCCGACGCCGATCTGTACAACGCCATCACCGCCGGGGGCGCCGAGGTGGTCACCGACCACATCGACCATTTCGACGCGACCGGCATCGCGCTTCAGTCCGGCGGACACCTCGACGCCGACATCATTGTCACCGCCACCGGCCTGCAGCTGCAGGCGCTGGGCGGGGCCGCGATCAGCCTGGACGGCAACGAGATCAAGACCAGCGATCGCTTCGTGTACAAGGCGCACATGCTCGAGGACGTACCGAACCTGTTCTGGTGTGTGGGCTACACCAACGCGTCGTGGACGCTGCGTGCCGACATCACCGCCCGGGCAACGGCAAAGCTCATCGAACATATGGCCTCTCACGGCTACACCCACGCCGCCCCGCATCGGGGCAACGAGCCGATGACGGAGAAGCCATCGTGGGACATCAACGCCGGCTACGTGCTGCGCTCTCTGCACGCGTTGCCGAAGTCCGGCACCAAGCGGCCGTGGAACGTGCGGCAGAACTATCTCGCCGACGCCATCGACTACCGCTTCGACCGCATCGAGGAGGCGATGGTGTTCGGTCGGGCCGCCGAGCCCGCCCCGCTGGCGGGCTAGGCCCGACAAATTTACTTGGTGCCCAACGCGGATTCGCCGAGCAGGATGTGGTTACCGCAGTTCGGGCAGAACTTCTCGGCGGGATGATGCTGCGCTCCGCAGCTTGAGCAGAAGTGCGGTTCGGTCGCCGTATCCGGCTCGGCGCCAGCCGATTTCCCGGGAACGGCGGTGACTAGCTGCAACCCGGACGCTTTGGCCGATTCACCCGCGCCCGAGCGGTTCTTCATCAACAGAATCGTCAACCCGGCGCCGGCCGCGAGCACTAGGACGATGCCGCCCACGGTGTACCACACCAGCGGCGCACCGCTGAGAGCGGACAGATCGCCGTACTGCTGGCGCAGGTTGACCGCGTTCGTCTTGAGTCCGGCAAGGCCGGGATAATCGGGTGACAGCGCCAGAGCCGTGTCGAAATCGTCGATCGCGTCGGTGTAGTGACCCGCGAAATAGTGGTCGAGCCCCTTCCGGTAGTAGACGTCGGCGGGTCCCAGGCGAGCCTTAACGCCCTTGCCGGCCATCATCGCCGCCAGGCTGTCCGCGGGCGCAACGAAGTTGAAGGGCTGCGGCTCACCGGCCGGAGCGAAACTGCTGATGCCAATCACCTTGCCGTTGAGCTCAATGGCGGGTCCACCGCTCATGCCCTCGGTGACCGGCGCATCGATTTCGTACTCGGACGCCGGGCCCATCATCGACTTCTTGCTGACCGTCCCGCTCTTGTTGGTCGGATCCAGCGAAGGACCGGTGATGTTCCGGGTGCTTTCCGGGTAACCCACCGCGAGAATCGGGGTCCCAATGCTGACATCGGCATCGGTGGCCAGCTCCGAAGACGGCAAGTTGCGCTTCTCCAGCTTAAGCAAAGCGACGTCGCCTTTGCTCAGGGGCCGGAAGTCCGCCACGTTGGCGGCAAGCTTGCCGGCGACGTTCGTCCCGCTGCCGTAGACCAGCGTCACGCTCATCTGCGGCCCGCCATCCACGGAGTCCCCTTCAACCCTTGCGTTTTTGGCCAGCCAGTCCGCGGCCGCGGCCGGGTCCCGCGATTCGGGCGCGTCCGGGAACTCACTGATGTACTCACCTGCGGCGCGCTTGAGTATCAATTGCTTGGCGGTCTCGGGGTCGACACAGTGACCCGCCGTCGCCACCCAACCGTCGGGATTGACGACGAACGCGGTGCAGCTCCACGTTGCGATGAAGGGCATGTTCGTCCCCTCACCGAGCTGAGACAGGTTGCGCCCGTTGGGCAGCCGAACCATGCCATAGGCTTGCGCACCCAGATACATGACGGCCGGCCGTATCATGGCCGCGGCCCTCTCCTGCGGGTTGGCCTGGGGGCGGTCGTCGGCGGTCGCAATGCCCGGCGAGGTGATCAACACCGCCAGAACAGCCGCCGACACCAATGCCAGCGCCCGGCCACAACGAGCACGTAAGGGCATCGTTCCTCCTCGCGTCGAGTCCACTTCTGACAATCCGGCACCCCGGGCGGTTGGGGTAGGGGCCGAAGTCCCCAGGCATGAGGTCCTTGGTTTCGACCGGATCCGCGCTGTACGCGGGCGCGACTTCGTGAACTGCTTCTAAATCGCAGATGTCGGCAATACGCTGATCGCCATGGCATCTGAGAAGCGCGAACCCAATGTCGTTGTGCTCGGTGGCGGCTCCTGGGGCACCACCGTGGCATCAATCTGCGCGCGTCGGGGGCCGACGCTGCAGTGGGTGCGCTCCGAGGAGACCGCCACCGACATCAACGACAACCACCGCAACAGCCGCTACCTGGGCAACGATGTGGTGCTGAGCGACACGCTGCGCGCCACCACCGACTTCGCCGAGGCGGCGAACTGCGCCGACGTCGTCGTGATGGGCGTTCCCTCCCACGGCTTTCGGGGGGTCTTGAGCGAGCTGGCGAAGGAACTGCGACCGTGGGTACCGGTGGTGTCGCTGGTCAAGGGCCTCGAGCAGGGCACCAACATGCGGATGTCGCAGATCATCGAGGAGACGCTGCCCGGTCATCCGGCGGGGATCCTGGCCGGGCCCAACATCGCACGCGAGGTCGGCGAGGGCTACGCCGCCGCCGCGGTCCTGGCGATGCCCGACCAGCACCTGGCGACCCGGCTGTCGGGCCTGTTCCGCACCCGCCGGTTCCGCGTCTACACCACCGATGACGTCATCGGGGTGGAAATGGCCGGCGCGCTGAAAAACGTCTACGCCATCTCGGTCGGGATGGGCTACTCGCTGGGCATCGGGGAAAACACCCGGGCGCTGGTGATCGCCCGTGCGCTGCGCGAGATGACCAAGCTGGGCGTCGCCCTGGGCGGCAATCCCGATACCTTCCCCGGGTTGGCCGGCCTGGGCGACCTCATCGTCACCTGCACCAGCCAGCGCAGCCGCAACCGCCACGTCGGTGAACAACTGGGGGCGGGCAAGCCAATCGACGAAATCATCGCCTCGATGAACCAGGTCGCCGAGGGCGTCAAGGCCGCCAGCGTGATCATGGAATTCGCCAACGAATTCGGCCTCACCATGCCGATCGCCCGCGAGGTCGATGCCGTGATCAACCACGGTTCGACCGTCGAGGAGGCCTATCGGGGCCTGATCGCCGAGGTGCCCGGTCATGAGGTGTACGGCTCCGGCTTCTGACCCGGTGGTTTAACACCAGGTAATTCAAATCTTTGCGTTCTCTATGGGCAGGGCCCGTCGGCTTGACCGCCGCTTTGCCAGCAAAATACCGTCAGTCCAGGCGGCCAGTGGTTTCCGGGCGCGATCCTGCGGGTCGGTCCGTCGTAATCGGCTGTACGCCAGCGCGTTACGAAGAGGTAATGGGCGCACGATGGGGCGGATATCGGAACATCCCCCGCTAACACCTAACGAGGGACGCGACCGATGCACAACGTTGAACAGTCGGGCGAAAGATCCCGGGGACAGAGCGGCAGCGCGCCGCGTATCACTTGGTTGCGCGGCATCATCCGGCACGACTTGCCGTCATCACTGGTGGTGTTTTTGGTCGCGCTTCCCCTGTCGCTGGGGATCGCGATCGCCTCGGGCGCCCCGGTCCTCGCCGGCCTGATCGCCGCGATCGTCGGCGGGATCATCGTCGGCTCGCTGGGTGGATCCCCCCTGCAGGTCAGTGGCCCGGCGGCCGGCCTGACCGTGGTGGTCGCCGACCTGGTTTCCGATTTCGGTTGGGGCATAACATGCTTGATCACCGTCGCCGCCGGTGTCGTACAGGTTCTGTTGGGACTCAGCCGTGTTGCCCGTGCCGCCCTGGCGATCTCACCGGTCGTCGTGCACGCCATGCTCGCCGGCATCGGCATCACAATCGCCCTGCAGCAGGCGCACGTGTTGCTCGGCGGGAAATCCAAGAGCACGGCCTGGCATAACCTCGTCGGGTTACCGGGCCAGATCGTCGGCGCGCACCGGCCGGGGGTGATCCTGGGGGTGCTGGTGATCGCGATCCTGGTCGCCTGGCGCTGGGTTCCCGCCAAGGTGCGCCGCATTCCCGGTCCCCTGGTCGCCATCGTGGCGGTGACGGTGATTTCGGTGGTCTTCGGATTTCAGGTGCGCCGAATCGACCTCGAGGGGTCACCGCTGGACGCGCTGCAGCTGCCCGACCTTCCCCACGGCAACTGGGGCGCGTTCGCGATCGGGGTGATCACGGTGGCGCTCATCGCCAGCGTCGAGAGCCTGCTGTCGGCGGTGTCGGTCGATCGGATGCACAACGGGCCACGCACCGACTTCAACCGCGAGCTGGTGGGGCAGGGAGCCGCCAACATCGTGTCGGGCACCATCGGCGGACTGCCGGTGACCGGCGTCATCGTCCGCAGCTCGACAAATGTCAACGCGGGCGCCAAATCCCGAGCCTCGGCGATCATGCACGGTGTCTGGATCCTGCTGTTCACCATCCCGTTCGCCGGGCTGGTCGAGGAGATCCCCACCGCCGCCCTTGCCGGTCTGCTCATCGTCATCGGGGTTCAGCTGCTGAAGCCGGCCCACATCGAAACCGCAATGAAGCACGGCGATCTGGCGGTGTACGTCGTGACGGCCGTCAGCGTGATCTTCCTCAACCTGCTGCACGGGGTCATCATCGGGCTGGCGTTGGCCATCACGCTGACCGGATGGCGGGTGATCCGGGCCAAGATCGATGCCACGCCGGTGGACGACGATTGGCGGGTGAGCATCGAGGGCGCGGCGTGCACCTTCCTGGCGCTGCCGAGGCTGACGCGGGTGCTGGCGGCGGTCCCGCAGGGCGCGACGGTGACGGTGGCCATTGCGGTCCATTACCTCGATCACGCTGCCCACCAGACGATTACCGACTGGCAGCTTCAACACGAGGCGACCGGTGGCACGGTTGACATCCGGGGTGTGATCGCGACGGGCAGGCGGGACGTGCAGGAGCCCTTGGTCGAAGCCGAAAGGCCCGGCGCCGCAGCGTAAATGGGTTGGCCGACTGGCGCGGCCCGGCTGACCCGGCTAACCCCGGTCCTGCTGGCGCGCCCCGGCGCGGCTCTGGGGACCATGTGGGTTGCCTCGAATCCGATAGCGCATGCGCTATCGAAATCGGAGCTCACTCATTCCCCGGAAAGAGCGCCCTGCAACGGTCAGTCCACGTCGATGCGGATATGCAGCCGCTTGCCGCATACCTGCGCCAGTCGATGCAGCACGTCGACGCGGGGCACCTCGGTCCCGTCCTCCCACGCGGCGACGGCTTCGCGGGTGGTGCCGAGCGCCTGCGCCAGCTGGGCCTGGTTCATCCCGGCACCGGCGCGTGTTTCGAAGATCAAGTCGGGCAGATCCAGCGCCAGCCCGGCTTCGTGAATGTCCATCGAGTCGCGTTCAGTCATCGCACATCACATCCAAGTCCGATGGTACGTGCGATCGGGGCCTACCGCCCAGCCATGGACTCCAACCGGCGAATCCGGTCCTCGATCGGGGGGTGGGTGGAAAACAGCGACCCGATCCGCTCGCCCGCCCGGAACGGGTTGGCGATCATCAGGTGCGCCTGGCTGGCCAGTTGGGGCTCCGGCGGCAGCGGGGCCGCCTGCACACCGCCGGAGATCTTGCGCAGCGCCGACGCCAGCGCCAATGGGTCGCCGGTCAGCACCGCGCCCGACTCGTCCGCCTGGTATTCGCGTGACCGCGACACCGCCAACCGCACCACCGTCGCGGCAATCGGGCCCAGCAACGAAACCAGAAGCAGCGCAAAGGGATTCTCGCCGTCGCGGTCGTTTCCGCCGAACATGCCGGCGAACATGGCCATGTTGGCCAGCGCGGTGATCACCGACGCCAGCGCCCCGGCGATGCACGAGATCAAGATGTCGCGGTTGTAGACGTGGGAAAGCTCGTGCCCCAGCACGGCGCGCAGCTCGCGCTCGGTGAGGATGTCCAGAATGCCGGTGGTGCAGCAGACCGCCGCGTTGCGGGGGTTGCGTCCGGTCGCGAACGCGTTGGGCGCGTTGGTGTCGCTGATGTACAGCCGGGGCATCGGCTGGTGCGCGGCGGTGGCCAGTTCACGCACGATCCGATACATCGCCGGCGCCTGCACTTCCGATACCGGCTGCGCGTGCATGGCCCGCAGCGCCAGCTTGTCGCTGTTGTAGTACGTGTAGACGTTCATGCCGATGGCGAACAGCACCGCGAGGAACATCGCGGTCCGGCCGAACAGCGAGCCGACGAACACGATCAACGCGGACATGCCAACCAACAACGCGAACGTCTTGAACGTGTTGTGATGCGGATGCCAGGTCATCGGTGTCCTCCTCGGAACACTCGGGAGCGCGGGTATTGCCGATTACAGCTCATTGAACGCCCGAGACCGCCGTGTTGGTTCCGCGGGGCGTGCCCGCAGCTACCCGTGCCGGCTGATGGTGTAGTCGACCAGCGTCTGCAACGCGCGCCGGCCGGGCACATCCGGCAGCACGGCCAGCTCCTGGCGGGCCTGCGCCGCGTACTCCTGCAGCGAGTGCTTGGCCTTGACCATCCCCGGCGATGCCCGCAACAGCGTCAGCGCCTCGGCCACCGCTTCGTCGTCGTCGATGGGCCCGACCAGCAGCTCACGCAGCCGCGCCGCTTCGGGCCCGGGTTCGCGCAGCGCGTAGACCATGGGCAGGGTGTGCACGCCCTCGCGTACATCCGTGCCGGGCAGCTTGCCGGACTCATGGGAGTCGCTGTCGATGTCGATGATGTCGTCGGAGATCTGGAACGCGGTGCCCACGATGCCGCCGAGGCGGCTCAGCCGCTCTACCTGATCGGCGTCGGCACCCGAGAACATCGCGCCGAACCGGCCCGCCGCGGCGATCAGGCAGGCGGTCTTCTCGTACACCACCTTGAGGTAGTGCTCGATCGGGTCGGATCCCTCGACGAACCCGCGGGTCTCGCGCATCTGTCCCGTCACCAACTGGGCGAACGTCTCGGCGATGAGCCGCACCGCCTCGGGCCCCAGCCGCGAGACCAACCGGGATGCCGTGGCGAACAGATAGTCCCCGGCCAGGATCGCGACGTTGTTGCCCCAGCGCACGTTCGCGGTGGGTGTGCCGCGACGAACCTCCGCCTCGTCCATCACGTCGTCGTGGTAGAGCGTGGCCAGGTGCACCAACTCGATGACGGCGCCGGCGATGGTCACGTCCACGCTGTCCGGGTCGGGGCCGATCTGCGCCGACAGCACGGTGAACAGCGGCCGGAACCGCTTGCCGCCGGCCTTGAACAGGTGCGTCAGCGACTCGGTCATGATGTCGTCGGCGCTACTCAGCTCGGTGTCCATGAGCTGCTCGATCCGCCCGACACCGTCCCGTACGGTCGCCGCGAAAGCGGCGTCGCCGAAGTCAACGCCCGCCACCACCGTCGCCGGAGTCCTCACGCGACCAACATACTGGTGGCGTGGAGAGCCGAACCCTCAAGGCCCAAGTGGTTGTCGTGGGCGCCGGGCCCGCCGGTTCCGCGGCGGCGGCCTGGGCCGCGCGGGCGGGCAACGAGGTCCTGGTGATCGATTCGGCGAGTTTCCCCCGCGACAAGGCCTGCGGCGACGGGCTGACGCCGCGCGCGGTCGCCGAGCTGGAACGCCTGGGGCTGCGCGACTGGCTGGACACCCGCATCCGGCATCGGGGATTGCGGATGAGCGGGTTCGGCGGCGAGGTGGAAGTCGACTGGCCCGGCCCGTCGTTTCCGTCGACCGGCAGCGCGGTGGCCCGCCTCGAGTTGGACGACCGGATCCGCAAAGTCGCCGAGGATTCCGGGGCGCGGATGCTGCTCGGAACGAAGGCGGTTGCGGCACAACATGATTCATCGGGCCGGGTGACATCGCTGACGCTAGCCGACGGCACCGAGGTGAGCTGCAGCGAGTTGATCGTGGCCGACGGCGCGCGTTCCTCGCTGGGCCGCAAGCTGGGCCGGCGCTGGCACCAGGAGACGGTCTACGGCGTCGCCGCCCGCGGGTATCTGACCACTGCGCGCGCCGACGACCCCTGGCTGACGTCGCACCTGGAGCTGCGCTCCCCCGACGGCTCCAAGGACAAAGTGCTGCCCGGCTACGGCTGGATTTTCCCGCTCGGCAACGGCGAGGTGAACATCGGCGTCGGAGCGCTGTCGACGTCGAAACGGCCCGCCGACCTGGCGCTGCGCCCGCTGATCGACTACTACACCGACCTGCGCCGCGACGAGTGGGGTTTCGCCGGCCACCCGCGGGCGGTGGCCTCGGCGCTGCTGCCGATGGGCGGCGCGGTGTCCGGGGTGGCCGGCGCCAACTGGATGCTGATCGGCGACGCGGCGGCCTGTGTGAACCCGCTCAACGGCGAAGGCATCGACTACGGGCTCGAGACCGGGCGGCTGGCCGCTGCGCTGCTGAATTGCCCCGACCTGTCGCAGGTGTGGCCGTCGCTGTTGCAGCAGCACTACGGTCGCGGATTCTCGGTGGCGCGCCGGCTGGCGCTGTTGTTGACGTTCCAGCGGTTTCTGCCAGCGACCGGACCCGTCGCCATGCGGTCGACGACGCTGATGACGATCGCGGTGCGGGTGATGGCCAACCTCGTCACCGACGACGACGCGGACTGGGTGGCGCGCGCCTGGCGGGGCGGCGGCCGGCTGTCGCGGCTGCTCGACCGCCGAACGCCGTTCAGCTGACCGGCGCCCCCGCATCGCCGCTGGTCGGGAGCTTCCGCGGCCCCCTGGCAGCCGTCTTTCGGCGTTCGGCTTTCGTCCGCGCGGCCAGGCCGAGGCGTGTATAGTCCAGCTAATGAAGGGAACGAGCCTGGCTACTATCGGAGCCGCTGCTGCTATCGCTCTGGCCGCGCTGGCCATGCCGGCGGAGCTCTCGGTGCCGGCGCAGGCGGATCCGCCGCCCACGGCGCCGTACCCCACCCCGCGGACGCCGTCGCCCCCGAGCGACTACGACGCGCCATTCAAGAACACCGTCAACGGCTTCGGCATCTACCAGCCGCAGGACCAGTTGGCATGGCTGGGCAAGATCACCTGCGACCGGATTGGCCGGGGCGTGGACGGCGACCCGTACAAGTCGGCCAATTTCATTCAGCACAACCTGCCGCGGGGCACCACCCAGGGCCAGGCGTTCCAGTTCCTCGGTGCCGCGGTTGATCACTACTGCCCCGACCAGGTCGGCTTCGTACAGCGCGCCGGCACTCACTAGGTCGTTCTCAGCGCAAGGGCTTGGATGCCGCGTGTAGCGCGACGACTCCGCCGGTCAGATTGCGCCAGCGCACCCCGGACCATCCGGCCTGAGTTATCTGCTGCGCCAGCGCCGCCTGATCGGGCCACGCCCTGATCGATTCCGCGAGGTACACGTACGCGTCGGGATTGCTAGACACCGCCCGCGCCACCCGCGGCAGTGCGCGCATCAGGTACTCCTTATAGACGGTGGCGAACGGCGCATTGGTGGGCGTGGAGAACTCGCACACCACCAATCGGCCGCCCGGGCGGGTGACGCGGGCCATCTCGCGCAGACCGGCCTGGGTGTCGACGACGTTGCGCAGCCCGAAACTGATTGTGACGGCATCGAATACGTCGTCACCGAACGGCAACCTGGTGGCGTCCCCGGCGACTTTGGGAACGTCACGCGCGGCACCAGCCGCCAGCATGCCGACCGAGAAGTCGGCGGCCACACACCACGCGCCGGATTTCCTCAGCTCCACGGTGGACACCGCGGTGCCCGCGGCGAGGTCCAGCACCTTCTGGCCTGGTCCGATGGCCAGCGCCGATCGGGTGGCTTTGCGCCAGTACCGGTCCTGGCCCATCGACAGCACGGTGTTGGTCAGGTCGTAGCGGCGGGCGACGCCGTCGAACATCGACGCGACATCCCGGGGGGCCTTGTCCAACTCCGCGCGACTCACCAGAGAGACGCTACCTGTTGCGGGAATGAGGTGAGGCGGTCGGCGTTGTAGGAAGACGTGACTGAAAAAGTTTGGTTTATCACCGGGACATCGCGGGGTTTTGGTCGGGCGTGGACGATCGCGGCGCTGGAGCGCGGCGACAAGGTCGCCGCCACGGCGCGCAACACGGCCTCACTCGACGACTTGGCGCAAAAGTTCGGCGACGCGCTGCTGCCGATCCGATTGGACGTCACCGACCGCGCGGCGGACTTCGCGGCGGTCAAGCAGGCACACGACCACTTCGGCCAGCTCGACATCGTGGTGAACAACGCCGGCTACGGGCAGTTCGGGTTCGTCGAGGAGCTCTCCGAACAAGACGCGCGCGATCAGATCGAGACCAATGTGTTTGGGGCCCTGTGGATCACGCAGGCCGCGCTACCCTATCTGCGCGAGCAGGGCAGCGGCCACATCATCCAGGTCTCCTCGATCGGGGGCATCACCGCGTTCCCCGTGGTCGGCATGTACCACGCGTCGAAGTGGGCGCTGGAGGGCTTCTCGCAGGCGCTGGCTCAGGAGGTCGCGCCGTTCGGTGTGCACGTCACCTTGATCGAACCGGGCGGTTTCGACACCGACTGGGCCGGCTCCTCGGCCAAGCACGCCGAGTCGATTCCGGCCTACGACGACTTACGCGCCGCCGTGCAGGCCGAGCGCAGCCGCCGGTGGGCGAGCCCGGGCAACCCGTCGGCGTCCGCGGCCGCGCTGCTGAAGGTGGTCGACGCCGAAAAGCCGCCGCTGCGAGTCTTTTTCGGCGCTTCTCCACTGGAGACGGCCAAGGCCGACTACGAAAGCCGGCTGAAGAACTGGGAGGAATGGCAGCCCGTGGCCAAGCTGGCGCAGGGGTAGATCACCCCGCGTCCGGCCCTTTCCGGGACACCACGAAATGAGAATGGGCTCAGTCGCCGCGACGAGTGTCCTCGGCTGCTCTGGCTACGGTGAACCCGACACCTTCGAAGATATTTGGACAAGGCAGCCGCTGCACAGACGTCAATCGTGGATGCGGCTCAGAATTTCGGCCACCAGGAGATGTGCGTAGTTGCCGGCCAGAGCTGGGTCGGCAACGGTTGCGCTAGTTGGGATATCAGGCATCAGGCAGGTACGCGCGCCCACGAGAACATTCGCGCGTATACCGAGCGCCTGCTGGCAGGCGCTGTCGCCGCTTTCCCGGTTGATGCCAGCCATCGAGGCGGTCAGGATGTCGTCGTTCAGCTGCACCGCGCCGACGTTAAAACCCCATCCGACTTCGCCGTTGGTGTTGGGCACCCTGTAGTGGACGATGCCAGTCGCGCATGATTGCCACTGGCGTTGAGAGGAAGCAAGTATCGCTTGGGCTTGTTGAGCCGTGGGAAATACGACGACGGTTTGCTCCACCTCTGTCGGTCCAGCAGCGGTGTATGGGGCAGACGTGCTGGCGGCCAGCGTCTGGTCAATTATCGCGTCGAAACCGCTCTTGGAGTAGACCGTCCGGTCAGCGCCGAAGATGAGACCCACACAGAAGAAGGGTGTGACTAAGCCGGAATTGTCCGACATCCCCTGTGTCGACTTGATTTGTAGATTCCCAGCACGCACGACCCGGCTGACTTCCATGGGACTTGGCAGCACGCTGTCAATCGACGATGCCGAAAAACCGGGACTTCCTGTGCTGGGTGCGCGGGTGGCCGGTGCAGGGGGCGGCGACTCGTTGGTGGACCCGATGCGGCCGGATTCGTCAAGCAGCACTGCGCCATTCACCGGCGTGACCTTAAGCCAGCGGCTTTCGCTGTCGGAAGTGCCATCACGCCGGACGTAATTGAGCTGGGCGACCACGCTGGTGGCGTCTCGCGGACGCACCGAAACGATTGTTACCGATTGTATTGACGCCCAGAACTTTTGGAAGTCAGCATATCCCGTTTGGTCCTTGCAGTGGGTGTCGAGTTTCGCCCAGGCATTGTCGGGATGGCCTGGTAGGTCCGCGTAATAGGCAGCGACGAAGTCGCGCATGCCGTCGAAGGTGATTTCCGGATCCGCCGATGGCGGCACATCGACGGGGTGAGTGGAGCCCGGGTCCCGTGGTGTATGGCCTGTTACTACGAGGATGTAGCCAAGAGCCAAGGCGGCCAGAACGCCGATGGCTACCGCGATGACCGGTTTCGGCCGTGGTATGCGTGCCCGGTTAGCCTGGAGCGCTGTGGGCGCGACCTGCCTCGGCGTCGACGTCGCTGTGCGCACCGATCCCGAATCGTTTGATTTCTTCCCCGCCGAATCCTTTGCGTCGTTTGTGGTGAACTCGCGCATATCGTCGTGCGTGGCCACGCGCTCCATCGCGACACGCTTATCCATCGGCGCGAGCCTCGACTCAGCAGCCGACGTGGCATTTGGAGAAACCGTATCGGAATTACCGGCCCGCACCCCCCGCGAGGTCGGCGGCCCTGTGCGGTGCTCATTCGGAATTCTGCGGGGCTGTACCTTCGCCGAGACGAAGGCCTGCGCGAAATCGGTGCACCGTGAGAAGCGCTCCGAGGGCTTCTTGGCCAAGGCTTTTGCCAGGACGGGGTCCAGCGCCATCAGGTCCGGGTGTGTGGCAGCAAGCTTCGGAGGTGCGGTGGTGAGCTGATGACCGATGATTGTGGCCTGGTTGGCATGCGGGAAGAGCGGCGCACCGGCGAGGAGGTGGTAGGCGCTAGCCGCCAAGGCATACTGGTCGGCCCGGCCATCCAAGTCTTGGCTCATCAGTTGTTCGGGTGCCGAATAGTGCGAAGTTCCTACAACGAAGTTGGTAGCCGTCAGTCCGCTAATCTCGTTGACGTTGCGAGCAATCCCGAAATCGGCCAGCAGGACTCGCTGCTCGTCCTGATCGTCATCAAGATGGGTGATCATAATGTTCGCCGGTTTAACGTCTCGGTGCAGCAGGCCCTGTTTGTGCGCATAATCTAGGGCGCTGGCCACCCCGATAACGATGCGGTTTACTTCTTCCACCGGCATCCCGGCCGGATACTTATCAATCAACAGTCGCGCCGCATCGAGGCCGTCGACGAAGTCCATGGATATCCAGAGTTGCCCGTCTTCTTCGCCACGGTCGTGCACACCCACAATGTGGGGGTGCCAGAGTGTCGACGCGACATCGGCTTCCCGGTTGAAACGGGCCCGGTACTCGGCGTCTGCCGACCAATCGTGGGGAAGCAGCTTCAACGCATCACGGCGGGGCAGCCTTGGATGCTGTGCAAGGTAGACCTCGCCCATCCCCCCAGACCCCAGTAGACGGATGATTTTGTACCCGGCGAAGGTCTGACCGTTGGTTAACGGCATGGACGAATACTAGGGGTTGCGGGCAAAGCTGTGGCCGAGTTTTGCTTTGGGCGACAGGACCAAACCCAACTTGACCCCAGCAAACCGCTGCGGACGCGAGTCGTCATCAATCGAGTAGTCGATTACTCATCCCGTCAGCGCGGTCTGGACACATACTTATGACCTCTGCGAGCTTATGACTCTGCGAGGAAAGGCGGTCCGATGTCCGCACCCCAGCCGTCAGCCGTGGAAACCTGCGACGTGTGCATCGTCGGAGCCGGCATCGCCGGGCTCAACGCCCTGTTCGCCGCCAGCCGATACCTGTCGCGCGATCAGAAGGTGATCCTGATCGATCGTCGGGCACGCGTCGGCGGCATGTGGGTCGATGTGTACCCCTACGTACGCCTGCACCAGCCCCACCCGATGTTCACGGCGGGCAACATCGAGTGGACCCTCGGCAAGGACCGCAGCTACCTGGCGGCCAAGGGCGAGGTGCTCGACCATTTTCAGCACTGCGTCGACGTGATCAGGGAGCGGGTCCAGGTCGACGAGTACCTCGGCTGGGACTTCGAGTCGGACGAAGAAGCTAACGGAATCGTCCGGGTCACCTGCAGCGCCGCCGACGGCCGCAGGCTGGTCGTCGAGGCCAAGCGATTGATCAAGGCGTATGGCCTGGGCGTCACGCCGAACGAAGCGCTCGACGTCTCCAGTACACGCGTCCATTCGGTGTCACCGGACTACTGCGACGTCCGGACGGGTGACATCGGGGAAAGCGCTGCGCCGGTGTGGATCATCGGCGGCGGAAAGACCGCGATGGACACCGCACACGCACTGATCACGGCCTACCCCGGACGCGAGGTCAACCTTGTCGCCGGCCGCGGAACATTCTTCTCCAGCCGCGACAGCCTGTTGCCAAGCGGCGCTCGGCGGTGGTGGACGGGCACGCCGCCGAGCGCCGTCGCCACGCAACTAAGTCACCGGTACGACGGCACCAACGAATCGGAAGTCCAAGATTGGTACCGCGCCACCCACGGCACGTTCCTGACCCCGCAGGCGGACAACTTCGTGTTGGGAGTCTTGTCCGAGGCCGAGAACCGCACGATCTCCGCTGGGCTGAACGACCTCGTCATGGACTACTTCGAGGATGCCGTCGACCGCAATGGCACGACCGAGTTGGTGTTCCGGAGCGGATCGACCAAGACGATCCAACCGGGCAGCTGGGTCGTGAACTGCACGGGATACGTCAAATTCCCCGACGAATACCCATACGAGCCGTACGTTTCGCCCAGTGGCGCAGTTGTTTCCATCAACGTGCGGTCGGCCATGCTGCACTTGCCCGCGTTCATGGGATACTTCCTGGGCCACTTGCTGTTCTTGAACAAACTCAGTGAGATCCCACTCTACGAAATCGACTGGATGGATTTGAGGCAGAAGGCGCCGCTGGCATTTCCGTACGTGCTCTTCGCGCTCGTCCAGCACAACCTCGGCGTGATTTACGACAACGTCCCCAGTCGCGTATTCACCGAGAACGGCCTCGATTTCGACAAGTGGTACCCGCTCCCGCGCCGCGTGCCGGGCCTGGCGCGGTTCATGCTCACGCACCGCCGCGAATGCGAGCGTCAGCGACGCGTTCTCGACACCGTGCGGGAGCGATTCCAAATCCGTTGCGGTCCCCTTGGCGCGCAGTGCATTCCCGGTGCCAAAACGTGAGCACCGCATCACGGCATCGCCTCGGCCCACGCGGTATGTCCCTCGTAGCCAAGCGCTTTCGCCATGTCGCGGTAGTCGTCCCGCAAGCGGGTAAGCGGCTTCGTCACCTCGGGCCCGGGCCAGTAGCGCCCGCAGCCACGCCGACCAGACGTCGCGCATCACCAGACCCTCATCGGCCGGCGTGACCGCCAACCGGCCGATCGCGTCGTCGGCTTCGGCCATGTCACCGTCGGCCCCGCGATCGAGCAGTGTCTCCACCAGAACAGCCGTCGCCGGAATGCCCCACAACAGCAGATGTCCCGGACGGAACAGATGGTCGGCGGCGGCGCGGATCACCGGTACGGCGGCATCGGGATCTCCTCGCCGCGCCGTCTCCCGCGCCGAGTAGACCTCGACGATCGGCAGATCGCTCAGGTTGTGTCCCCGACTCAGGAACACCTCGCCGACCTCGGCCAACAACCGTTGCCCGCGATCGCGTTCCGCAATCGTGTTGCGGTGCACCAGCGCAACGCCCAACGTTGCCCGGATGAAGCCCACCACGACATCGTCACTGGTGCGCTCGGCGATCCGTAGAGCATTCTCGATCTCGTCCAGCGCAGGATCGTCGGGCCTCAGCACGCCGAACGGTATCCCCAGCAAATAGGCATAGCCGACAACCCCGGCGTAGGAGGCGGGGTCGGCGCGGCGGGCCATAGCCACTCCGTGCCGCAGGTCTCCCAGCCATCCGGACCGACCCAGGAAATAACGGGCCATCCCCCGCGACGCGAAGGCCAGCGCCAACGGACACCCGACCAGGAAGTTGCCTTTCGACGGATCCCCGTCGGCCAGATCGATGACGGTCTGTGACCATCGCAGCACGTCACACCATTCGGCGCTCTCGATCTTGCCGAAGATCACCGGGAAGGACAGCCCCACCGTCAAGGTCGCATCTCCGATCGATTCGGCGAGAGCCCAGGCTTCCGATCCCAACTGCGACGCCTCGCGCACCCGGTCCTGATGCGCGCAGCCAACCACCAATCCAGCCGTAGCGATGCCCAGTGAGGCCTTATCTCCTGCGGCGCTGCACAATTCGCGCAACTCATCGAAGCGGTCACCGTCGATGCTGGCGTGGACTCGCCAACCGGTCCCGCACAACATGGTGCGCGGAGCGATGCGCATGGCTTCCCGCTCGGGATGCTCGGCGGGCAGGGCGTCGGCGATCTCCGCCGCTCGCTGCCAACCCAGTCGTGCCGCGTTGATGTCGCGGTTGGTCGCCCAGGTTGCGGCGCGCATGTGCCAGCCGTAGGCGGCGTCCAGATCACCGGCGGCCTCCAGATGTTCTGCAATCAACGCCGCGTTTTCTTCGCACGATTCCGGCTCGCGGGCCTCGATCGCTGCGGCCACCCGGCGGTGCAGATCGGAGCGATCCGATCTGAGCTGTGCCCCGTAAGCGACCGAATGAATAAGCGGATGGTGGAACACGTACTCCGGTTGCCGGGCAGAGCTGACCTGGTCGATGACTTGGGCCGCCACCAGTTCGTCAACCACCGGCTCGACACCCAGTTCCGTGAGCAGGTCGAGGCCGAACCGCGAGCCGATGACCGCGGCCGCGCTCAGCGTGCGTTTGGCTTTCGGATCGAGCCGGTCGATGCGCGCGGCAATGGTCGCCTGCAACGTGGCGGGCACGCTCACCTCGCTGACCTCCGTGGCCGACCGATAGGCACCGGGCTCCCCACGCAGCACACCACGCTCGGCCAGTTCGCGCACCAACTCCTCGGCGAAGAACGGATTACCGGCGGCCCTTTCGGTGACCCTTCGGCTCAGTGCGTCTACCGACGGGTTGGCGCCGAGGAGATGTGCGACCAGTGCTGCGGTGTCTGAATCACTCAGCGGTGCAAGGGTTATGGTGTGGGCGCCGGTCACTCGGGTCAACGCGCCGTGATATTCGGGGCGGTAGGTGAGCAGCACCAGCGAGGGTGTCTGAGGGATTTCGGTAAGGAAATCGGTCAGCATCGACTCGCTGACCTCATCGATCCAGTGGGCGTCCTCGACGACATAGACCGTCGGGCTTCGCCGAGACAATCTGTCGGCGTTCACCAGCGCGGCCAACCGCCGCCGGCGCGCATCGGGGTCGATCGCCGGTATGGCGGTGCCCGGGTCCGCGACCCCGAGCAGGTCATCAAGGAGCAGCGCGTCCTCGCGGTCCGCGTCTGGAATGCGGTCTCGCACCCGGGCCCGGGCCGCCTCCCCGTCAAGGCCGTTGACGCCGATGGCCGCCCGCAGCAGGCGCGCCACGGCATGAAACGGGAGCTGGCTGGTGTGCGATTCACAGAAGGTGCTGAACACCTCCGCGCCCCGGACCTCGGCCAGCGCGACGACCTCGCGCACCAGACGGCTCTTGCCGATGCCGGGTTCGCCCACCACCTCGACCACAGCGCCCTGTCCACCGCATGCGCGCTCCAACAAGCCCTCCACGACGGACAATTCCCACCGGCGGCCGACCAGAATCGACTCAGCGCGCTCGGTAGCGCGATGCCGCTCCTCCATGCGGCGCAGGCGGTAGGCGGTGACCGGTACGTCGACGCCCTTGATGTGGACCATCTCCGGTTCACCCAGCGCCGCCGCGCCGGCAACCAGTCGCGCGGTGGAGACGCTCAGCGTCACCCCACCCGGCGGAGCGACCGATTCCATCCGTTGCGCCATACCCACCTGCTCGCCGATCGTGGTGTAGCGCAACGACGTTGACCCGACTTCCCCGGCGATGACCTGACCGGAATTCAGCCCAATCCGCAACGCCAATTCGACGCCGTCGCGGTCCTTGACCTCAGCGGCTAGGCGGGCGGTCTCCTCTTGGATGCCCAGCGCCGCAAGGCAAGCGCGGATAGCGTGGTCCTCCAACGCGACCGGGGCTCCGAACACGGCCATGATCCCGTCGCCGGTGAACTTGTCCACCGTGCCGCCGAAACGGCGCACCACCGCGGTCGCACGGTCCACCAGGCTGGTCATCACCTCACGCAGCCGCTCCGCCCCCACGGCCGCGGCGATGTCCATCGAATGAACCACATCGGCGAAAAGGACCGTGACCTGCTTGTACTCGGCCCGCGTATCGCGGTCGCGCACTGGGGCACCACAGCCGTGGCAGAACCGCGCGTTCTCCAGCGGCTGTGTGCCACACGTCCGACACGCTGTCATGGCCGTCATCCGACCCTCCGCCGATCCGGATCCCGAACGTAAGAATAGGCGGTTGGACCGTTCCCGCGGTACCGTCCGCGACCCAACAGATTTGGGTCGCGGCGCCAAGACAGGTAGTCGGCTACGCATGTGCGGCGTTCGCGCGCCGATAAGACTTGGTGGCGAAGGTACTTCACCGATCAGCTTCGGGGTGCAAAATGACTATTGCAGTTGACGCATCGATCTGCCCAGGCGCCTGTGATGCCGGCCTTCCAGCGATCGATTATGAGCACTGCCAGAGCCTCGAAGAGGCCCACCAGATCATCCGCCAGGCGCGACAGCAGGCGTCGATCGCCATCGGCCCCCACGGGCCGGAGTTGCTGACTTACGAACTGGTTCGAACGGTGTTGCGCGACCCGCGATTCCGCGTACCCCAGGGCATGTTCCTTGCTTCCCAGGGCATCACCTCTGGCCCTTGTGGGAACGCGTCGCCACGAACCTGATCAGTCTCGACGGGGCCGAGCACCACCGGCTGCGCCGACTGGTGTCCAAAGCCTTCACGCCACGAGCCACCGCGCGGTTGCGCACGACGATCGTCGAGGTGATCACCGAACTGGTGAGCCGCCACACCACAACCGGGCGCTGCGAAGTGGTCACCGACATCGCCCGTCAATATCCGATCCCGATCATCTGTGCGCTTCTGGGCGCCCCGGCGCAGGATTGGAAGCTGTTCTCGGAATGGACAGACGACATCTTCAAGGCCTTCAGCTGGGAGGTCGTTGCCCACCAGCGAACCATCTTGGCCGCGTGGGACGAACTCGACGCCTACATCGACGACATGGTCGCGCAGCGACGCCAGAGGCTGACCGACGACCTCATCTCCGACCTGATCCGTGCCGAGGACGACGGCGATCACCTCTCCGCCGACGAGCTCCGCATGCTGGCCGCGGGCCTGCTGATGGCCGGCACCGACACCACCCGCAACCAGCTGGCCGCCTCCGTGCACGCGCTGTGCGACCGTCCCGACCAGTGGAAGTTGCTGGCCGAGCACCCCGACCTCGCGAACAGCGCGGTTGAAGAGACGATGCGGCATTCACCGATCGCAGCCGCCACCTTGCGGATCGCTCTCGAGGACGTCGAGATCGCCGACGTGGTAATCCCCACGGGCACACTGGTTATCGCGAACACCGCCGCCGCCAACCGCGATCCCGCCGTCTATGACGACCCCGACCGACTCGACATCACCCGCACGGGGGCCCCGGCGATGCAGACGTTCGGCGCCGGCATGCACTACTGCCTGGGCGCCAACCTGGCCCGGCTCGAGCTCGCCGAAGCGTTGGCGACCATGACACGGCTCATGCCCAACGCCCATCGCACCGGGCCCGCCCCGTGGAAGCCCCTCACCGGGTTGAGCGGACCGACCACGCTGCCAATCGAATTCGACCCCGTGTCGTGAACTCGGCTATCGCGGCGGGCGGATGACGAAAGCATCTATGTTCTCGTCATAGCCGACCGATTCATCCACGAACAGTTCGCCCACCGCGTGCCCGTCCTCGGCGACGGCAATGAAGGTCGCCTCCTCCGGGTTGTAGGTCACCGATCCTTGCACGAACATCGCTGCCACTTCGTGCCCGTCGGCTCCGAAGACGACAAGCTTCAATCCTCCGGCGTCCTTGACGTACTGCGCCGCTTGCGCTCGCGTCGTGACCATCGTTGCGGCTCCTTTCTGTCGCTGCCCGGCCGGCAAGCGGCGTCAGCGGTCGACGAAAGCCCTTCCACATCTGATCATCACGCCGCGCCGACCGGCTGTCCCGGATACCGGGATACCTGATTCTTATCGACCGGCGCGGGGACGGGCCGCTGGCTCACTCGCCCTGCGCGTACCGCCTGGCGAACACCTTCCTGCGGGCAAACGGCGAGAGCACCGCCTCGTAATGGCCCAGCAGCTCGTCGCAGATGACCGGCCAGCTGCGGCCGACCACGCTGCGCCGGGCCGCCAGGGCGTAACGGGGCCGTTCGGCGATCAGGTGTGCGACCGCGTCCGGCAGCCGGGACTCGAATTCGTTGACGGCCAACAGCAGACCTGTACGCCACGGGGTGACGAGGTCACGTGGGCCGCCGGCGTCGGGGGCGATCACCGGCAACCCCGACGCCAGCGCTTCTTGCACGACCTGACAAAACGTCTCGTGCTCACCGGGATGCACGAACACGTCGATGCTGGCGTACGCCGCGGCGAGGTCGTCGCCGTACAGCGCACCCGTGAAAACCGCTGTCGGCATTGCCGATTGCAGCTTGTTGCGGTCGACACCGTCGCCCACGATGACGAGCTGAACCGCATCGTTCGCGGTCAGCCCGATGAGTCGCTCGACGTGCTTCTCGGGCGCGAGCCGGCCCACGAATCCGACGATGGGCTTGCCTTGCGGCGACCACTGCCGCCGGAGCGCCTCGCTGCGCGCGGACGGCGCGAACCGCAGCACGTCGACACCGCGCGCCCACCGATGCACCCGCGGAAAGCGGTGAGCAACAAGTGATTCCATCGTCACACTGGACGGCGCCAGGGTGCGGTCGGCAAGGCCGTGCAGATGACGGAACCAGGCCCAGGCGGCCCGCGCGGTCATCGGGATGCCGTAGCTCGCCGCAAAGCCCGGGACATCGGTTTGATAGACCGCCACCGTCGGCACCCCCAGCCACCGCGCGGCCCGCACGCCGCCGTAACCCAGCAGCGCCGGGGATGCGAGATGGACCACGTGCGGATCGAATCCGCGCAACACCTGCACCAACCGCGGCGTCGGCACACCGAGCGGCAGGGTGGTCACCTTCGGGAACATCCGGGACGGCACCCGGTGAACGCGGATGCCGTCGTAGATGCGGTCCGCCCGGGGCTGGCCCGGGGGCGCGTCGGGGGCGATGACTAGGGCTTCGTGCCCCGTCCGGCGCAGATGCTCGAGCACCCGGATCACCGAGTTGCTGACACCGTTGACTTCGGGGAGGAAGGATTCCGCGACGATGGCAACGCGCACACCACTACGGTGTCAGCATCGGCTGTCGACAAGGTTGCCTGCGGGCATACGTCACGCGAAATTTGCAGGTCCGACACTTTTGGCGACCGGGATGTCCGGTTCGTTCCGGGGCGTGTCGCGACGGTCGAGCCACTTGTCCAGCAGCGCCAGCACGATCAAAAACGCCGCCGCGCCCAGCCAGCCCACCACCGCGATCGATCCGGCCGGGATGATCGCCAGCCCGGCATTGCGGTGCTGCACGCGGACCAGGTTCGGATCGTTCTTGTTGTACTCGACGTAGATCCGCATCCCGGTGGCCAAATGGGACGGATAGAGCACGCCGAGCTCGGGACGATAGGTGACTCGCTCGGGGGTGACGAACTCGATGGTGGAGCGGCGCGGTCCCGCACTGAGCACCTCGGCCTGCGCGACGCCCATGTTGTGGGTGATCGCGATGTCGTCGCGCCAGGCGCCGGCCACCAGCAACATCGACTGCAACGTGACCAGGCCGGCCACGATCAGTACCGCAATCCGCCCCCAGCGCAACGCAATCCTGGCACGCGTTTTCGGCCGTTCATCGCTGCGCCCATGAATCAGTATGCGCAGCAAAACTTTTGGCGACATCGCCATCTACGTGCGCCTCACACCGCGGCCTTGATCGCGGCGTGCAGTTGCCGCAGTGACGAGCGGTCCGCCTTGACCTCCAGCACCCGCATCCCGGCTCCGGATTCGTCGATGGCCGCGCGCAATTCGTCGATCTCGATCTGCCTGCTCTCGACGTGATACGCGCGACACAGCGCGCCCACGTCCACGTCGTGCGGGGTGCCGAAGATACGCGAGGACACGTCGGAGAAGCGCGGGTCGCCCTGCTCGAGCAGTTCGAAGATGCCGCCGCCATTGTCGTTGGAGACCACGATCGTCAGCCGGCGCGGCGTCGGCTCGGTGGGGCCGATCAGCAACCCGGAGCTGTCGTGCACGAACGTCAGGTCGCCGATCAGCGCGACCGTGCGCGCCGGGCCGTCCGGACCGCCCTCCCGTTCATGCGCCAAGGCCGCCCCGATCGCCGTGGACACCGTCCCGTCGATCCCGGCGACCCCGCGGTTGGACCGGACCCGGATGCCGTGGGTGTCCAGGCCGACCAGCGCCGCGTCGCGGACCGGGTTGGACGCCCCGAGCACCAGCTGATCGCCGGGCACCAACGCGTCGGCCACGGCCGCCGCGACGTGCAGGCCGGTGGTCAAGGGGTGCGCGGCGAGCTGGGCGCGGACCGCCTCGACCGCGTGCTGATTCATCGCCGCGCAGCGCTGCAGCCACGCCGGGTTGGGCGTCCCGGTGGTGACCGCGCGGGTGCCGGTGGCCTGCGAATTGCCCGAGACGTCCGGCCAGCGCGGCCCGGTGGTCAGCGCGAACACCGGCACCTTTGGGTCGGCCAGCAACGCCGACACCGGCCGATGCAGGGTCGGGCGGCCGAGCATGATCACCTGCTTGGGCCCCAGCAGGCTCAGCGCCAACGGGTGCAGCGGATTGGCCGCGGGCGGCGCTGTCGGTTCGGCCACGGTCGGCAGCTGCGCCAGGTTGGGCTGCACGCCCGCGCCGTGCCCGGCGATGACGACCGTGTCGGGCGACAGGTCGATCTCCAGCGGCTGGTCGAAGCTGACCGGCGGCGTGTAGGTCCACGGCCGGCCGCCCGGTCGGCCCTGCGGGCCCATCGCTTGAGGTTCGGAGTCGGGCACCAGCGGTTCGCGCAGCGGGATATCGAACTGCACCGGCCCGGCGTTGGCGGTACGGGATCCGGTGGCGGCGGCCAGCACCCGGCAGGTCGCCGATCGCCAGGTGGCGTTGAGGGAATCCAGAGGTCCTTCCTCGGCCAGGCCCAGGCTGATGGTGGCCCGCACCTGGGTCCCGAAGTAGCCCAGCTGCTCCATGGTCTGGTTGGCCCCGGTGCCCAGCAGCTCGTAGGGCCGGTTGGCCGACAGCACGATCAGCGGCACCCGGGCGTAGTTGGCCTCCACCACGGCCGGGCCGAGGTTGGCGACGGCGGTGCCGGATGTCATGGCGACGCAAACCGGCGCGCCCGCGGCGATGGCCAGCCCGATGGCCAGATACCCCGCGGTTCGCTCGTCGATGCGGACGTGCAGGCGCACCCGGCCGGACCTGTCGGCGTCCTGCAAGGCGAACGCCAGCGGGGCGTTGCGCGACCCCGGGCAAAGCACCACGTCGCGGACGCCGCCGCGAATCAGCTCGTCAACGACGACGCGAGCCTGTGTCGTCGAGGGGTTCACTCCTACAGGGTGTCACAGCCCGCTGACGATGCCCGCCGCGCAGCGGCGGGACGAGGAAGCGGTAATCCGGCCACAGCTGGTGAGACGCGACTCAGCCCGTGGCGTCGCCGAAGAACTTGAGCATGGCGGCGTTGACGGCGTCGGGCCGCTCGAAGAAGCCGAGATGGCCGGCGTCGGGGATCTGCATGTAACGGCCGTTGGGCAGCGCGTCGGCGACCTCACGCCCCAGGTAGGGCGGCGTCAACACGTCGTCGGAGAAGCCGATCACCAGCACCCGCGTCGTGATGGCTCGGTAAGCCGGCAACCGGTTGGTATACGGGGCGATATCCAGCTGGCAGCGCGTTCCCGGGGTCGACTTGACCGGCCACATGGAAAACATCGCGATCCAGTCCGCGGCCGCGACGTCATCGTTGAGGGTTTTGTGCGAAAAGTTTTCCAGCAGACGGATTTTCGCCTCGTACGAGCTCGGCACCTGGACACCGGCGTCGGCCAGTTCTGCCTCGGCGTCGCGGAAGAATTCGCGGGTTTTGTCCATGCGGCCGCGGGTGCCCATCAACACCGCGGAGCTGACCAGGTCGGGCCGGGCAAGCATGAGTTCCTGGGCGATGAACGCGCCCATCGACATCCCGACGATGCGGGCCGGGGCGGCGTTCAGGCCTTCGATCAGCGCCGCGGTGTCGGCCACCATGGTCTGCGTCGTGAAGCCCTGCGCGTTCTCGGTGGCGCCGATTCCGCGGTTATCGAAGGTGATGACGCGGTAGCCGGCCGCCAGGAACGCGGGCAGCTGATAGGGGTGCCAGGTCCGACCGGCACCGCCGTGGCCGCTGATGAACACCACCGGTTCGCCGGTGCCGCGGTCGTCGTAAGCCAGGTTGATCACTCGGTCGACGGTACAAGGAGCGGGTGGCAGGCCGTGACCCGGTCGATCCACCACTGCCGCCGCTCCGGCGAGGCCCGCAGCGCGTGCAGCCGCGCGGGATCGGGCGCAACCGGCCCCACCGGCAGGCAGCCGTCGACGGGCGCGGCGACGTCGGCCACGTCTTCGACGAACAGCCCGCCGGTGCCCAGCCCGCAGGCGTGGCGAAGCTGCGGCAGCGCCGCGGCGGCGGTCAGGCCGGCGGCGATGCCCACCGCCGAATCCAGCGCGCTGGAGATCACGACCGGGATGTCGATCTGCCCAGCGATCTCGAGCATGGCCGAAATCCCGCCCAGCGGAGCCACTTTCAGAACGGCGATGTCGGCGGCCTGGGCGCGGACCACGGCCAGCGGGTCGTCGGCCTTGCGGATGCTTTCGTCGGCGGCGATCGGCACGTCGATCCGACGGCGCAGCTCGGCGAGTTCGGCGACCGTCGCGCAGGGCTGTTCGAGGTATTCGAGCGGGCCGTCGGCGGTCAGCGCGGCGGCCGCCGCGCTCGCCTCCTCGACGCTCCAACCGCCGTTGGCGTCCACCCGCACGATCGGGACCAGTTCGCGCACGGCGTTGACCCGCGCGACGTCGTCGTCCAGCGACTGCCCGGGCTCGGCGACCTTCACCTTGGCCGTGTCCGCCCCCGGGAAGCGGGCCAGCACCTCGCCCACCTGCGCGGCGGGCACGGCCGGCACGGTGGCGTTGATGGGGACGCGGTCGCGGCGGATCGGCGGCGGCTGTTTATAGGCGGCCTCGATGCCCGACGCCAGCCAATGCGCGGCCTCGAACGGCCCGTATTCGACGAACGCCCCGAACTCGCCCCAGCCCGCCGGGCCGTCGATCAGCGCGACCTCGCGGGTGGTGATGCCGCGGAACCGCACCCGCATGGGCAGCGACACCACGTGCAGGCGGTCGAGCAGGTCCCCGAGCGTCGGCGTCACCGTGGGTAAACCCGGCGGCCCGCCAGATACGTCGCACGCACCTCGAGGTCGGCGATCTGCTCGGGCGGCACAGTCCGCGGATCGGCCGAGAGCACCACCAGGTCGGCGTACTTGCCCACTTCCAGCGAGCCGATCACGTCGTCGGAGAACAACTGCCAGGCCGCATCGATGGTTTGCGCGCGGATCGCCTGGTCCACCGTCAACCGCTCCTCGGGTCCGAGCACCCGGCCACTCGGCGCGGTCCGGGTCACGGCGACGCTGATGTTGCGCAGCGGCTCCTCGGGTGTGACGGGCGGGTCGTTGTGCAGCGAGATGCGCATCCCGGTGGCCACCGCGGATCCGGCGGGCATCCAACGTGATCCGCGCTCCTGGCCGAACAGGCCGTCGACGATGACGTCGCCCCAGTAGTGGATCTGGTCGACGAAGATGCTGCAGGTGACACCGAGGTCGTGGGCGCGCTGCAGCTGCTCGGGCCGAATGGCGCCGACGTGCTCGAGACGCAGCCGGTGATCGTCGCGGGGATGGCGCCGCACGGCCTCCTCGTACACGTCGAGGATGGTGTCCACGCCGGCGTCGCCCTGCACATGGCACGCCATCGGCCAGCCCAGCGGGAAGTAGGCGCCGACGATCTCGCGCAACTGCTCGGCGGTGTAGTTGGCGCATCCGCACGAGCCCGGCGTGACGCCGATGGTCCGGGTGGCGTCGGTGTCCAGGTAGGGAAACGAGAGCGCGATATTGCCGATCCAGGGCGAACCGTCGACCCAGATTTTGATGCCGACCTGGCGCAGCATGTCGTCGCCCTGCCCGGGCGTGGCAGCGGTAGACATCTGCGGGTTGGAGATCTCGTAGGTGCGCAGCCGCACCGTGAGCCGCTCGCGCAGCTGCTCGACCACCGGCCGGAAGTTCGGATCGAACGCCATCTCCGAGCAGGTGGTCAGCCCGGCGCGGTTCAGCCGGGCGCACTCGGCCATCAGCATGTGCGGGTAGTCCGCGAAGTCGATGGCGCCGCCCAGCAGCGGAAACACCGCGCCGGTCTCCTCGGCGGTGCCGTCGAGTTCGCCGTTGGCGTCGCGGCCGTACTTGGCGCCCTTGGGGTCCGGGGTGTCGCGGTTCAGTCCGTGTAGCTTGGCGGCGCGCGAATTGAAGTAGGCCTTGTGTCCGGAGTTGTGGATGATGACCAGCGGGCTGTCCGGTGCGAGGTCGTCCAGCCAGCCCAGCGTGGGTTCCGGAAGTCCGTTCTGCAGCAGCGGATCCCAGCCGTTGAGGTAGGCGCCGTCGGAGCCGCGCCGGGCGACCTCGGAGCGGACCGCCGCGACGACGTCGTCGGCACCGCGCATGGTGACCGGGCGGATGTCGACGAGCCGGTCCGACAGCGCGACGGCCTCCATCAGCGGATGCCCGTGTGCCTCAACGAAGCCCGGCATGACGCAGCCGTCGCCTACATCGACGGTCTGGGTGTCGGGGCCGGCGAATCCAGCGACCTCGGCGCGGGTGCCGACGGCGATGATCTTGCCGTCAGCGACGGCGAGCGCCTCGGCGGTGGGCCGCGCCTTGTCGACGGTCAGGATGGTTCCGTTAACGACGAGATCTGCGGCGGCCATGTGGAGGGATGCTAGTGCTCCGGGGTGTCGCAGAGGGTGCGGCTGACCCGAATTGCAACACGTTCTAGTCTGGCCACATGAGTGACGAGCTGCTGCGCCATCCCATTCATTCCGGACACCTGACCGTCGGTGCGCTCAAGCGCAACAAGAACAAGCCGGTGCTGTATCTCGGCGACACCACGCTGACCGGTGGTCAGCTCGCCGAGCGCATCAGCCAGTACATCCAGGCGTTCGAGGCGCTCGGTGCGGGCACCGGCGCCACCGTCGGGCTGCTGTCGCTGAACCGGCCCGAGGTGCTTATGATCATCGGCGCCGGCCAGACCCAGGGTTACCGGCGGGTGGCGCTGCACCCGCTGGGTTCGCTGGACGACCACGCCTACGTTCTGGGCGACGCCGGCGTGACTTCGCTGATCATCGACCCCAACCCGATGTTCGTCGAGCGGGCGCTGGGTCTCCTGGAAAAGGTGCCCGGCCTCAAGCAGGTCCTGACCATCGGCCCAGTCCCCGAAGCGCTCGGCGACTCCGCGGTGGACCTGGTCGCCGAGGCCGCGAAATATGAGCCGAAACCGTTGGTGGCGGCCGACCTTCCGCCCGACCACATCGGCGGGATGGCCTACACCGGCGGCACCACCGGCAAGCCCAAGGGCGTGCTGGGCACCGCGCAGTCGATCACCACGATGACCACCATCCAGCTCGCCGAGTGGGAGTGGCCGGAGAACCCGCGCTTCCTGATGTGCACCCCGCTGTCGCACGCCGGGGCGGCGTTCTTCGTGCCGACGATCATCAAGGGCGGCGAGCTGGTCGTGCTGACCAAGTTCGACCCGGCCGAGGTGCTGCGGGTGATCGAGGAGCAGAAGATCACCGCGACCATGCTGGTGCCGTCGATGATCTACGCGCTGATGGACCACCCGGATTCGCACACCCGCGACCTGTCCTCGCTGGAGACCGTCTATTACGGCGCCTCGGCGATGAACCCGGTGCGGCTGGCCGAGGCCATCCGCCGGTTCGGGCCGATCTTCGCCCAGTACTACGGGCAGTCCGAGGCGCCGATGGTGATCTCGTACCTGGCCAAGAAGGACCACGACGAGAAGCGGCTCACCTCGTGCGGGCGCCCCACCCTGTTCGCGCGCACCGCACTGCTGGACGCCGACGGCAACCCGGTGCCGCAAGGCGAGGTCGGCGAGATCTGTGTGTCCGGGCCGCTGCTGTCCGGCGGGTACTGGAACCTGCCGGAGGAGACGGCCAAGACGTTCTCCGGCGGCTGGCTGCACACCGGCGACATGGCCCGCGAGGACTCCGACGGCTTCTGGTTCATCGTCGACCGGGTCAAGGACATGATCGTCACCGGTGGGTTCAACGTGTTCCCGCGCGAGGTCGAGGACGTCGTCGCCGAACACCCGGCCGTCGCGCAGGTGTGCGTGATCGGCACGCCCGACGAGAAGTGGGGCGAGGCCGTTACCGCCGTGATCGTGCTGCGGCCCGACCATCCCTCCGACGAGGAGTCCGTGGCGCGGGTGACCGTCGAGATCCAGTCCGCGGTCAAGGAGCGTAAGGGTTCGGTGCAATCGCCCAAGCAGGTGATCGTCGTCGAGTCGGTGCCGGTGACCGCGCTGGGCAAGCCGGACAAGAAGGCCGTGCGCGCCCAGTTCTGGGAGGGCGCCGAACGCGCGGTCGGCTAGGGCTTCGCCGAGCGTGAAGTTAACTTCACGCTCGAGCGCGAACGTGAACCTAACGTCACGTTCGGCGGGAATTGAGAGCTAGGCAGTACGCCGGCGACCAGCAGGTCGAGCATGCGGCCCGTCTGCTCCGGCGACCGGCTGGCCAGGAAGATGCCGATGAGGCTGGACACCACGTCGTGGGCCTGCACGTCGGCGCGCAGGCTCGCGTCGGCGGCGCCGGCGCGCAACAGCAACTCGACGGCGCCGACGATGCTGCACCGAACACATTGCTGATTCCGGGCACCCGGTCCGTCGGGCACCTCGAGGAGAACGTCGGCGCGGCCGACGTCACCCTGGATGCCGACGCGCTGGAAAGGCTGGACGCCGTCGGCACAACCGAGCCCCAGCCCCATCGCGTGGAACCCTTTCAGAGGTAACGTCGTCGCCTATGGGAAGCGGCACGCCGATCAAGCCGCCGTGGTGGCTGAAGCCGGCGAACAAGGTCTTCATCCAGATGTCGCGGCTGGGCCTCAGCTTCGGCGGGGAAAGCCCGGTGGTGTTGACCGTCCCCGGCCGCAAGTCCGGGACACCCCGGTCGACGCCGGTGACACCGATGACGGTGGACGGCAAACGGTATGTGGTGGGCGGATTTCCGGGTGCGGATTGGATCCGCAACGTCCGCGCCGCCGGCCACGCGACGCTGGCCCGCGGCCGGCACTCCGAGCGGGTGCAGATGGTGGAGTTGTCCGCCGACGCGGCGCGGCCGTTCCTGCGTGCGTTTCCCACCGAGGTGCCGACCGGCGTCGGCTTCATGAAACGCTCGGGGTTGGTCAAGGACGGACGGCCCGAGGAGTTCGAGGCGCTGGCCGGCGTGTGTCCGGTGTTTCGACTGGACCCGGTATAGGAGTTCAAACAGATTGAGTGACAACCCTTTTGATGCGCAGGCCTGGCGTCCGGTCGACGGGTTCGGCGACCTGACGGACATCACCTATCACCGGCACGTCGACGACGCCACGGTGCGGGTGGCGTTCGACCGGCCCGAGGTGCGCAATGCGTTTCGGCCGCACACCGTCGACGAGCTGTACCGGGTGCTCGACCACGCCCGGATGTCCCCCGACGTCGGCGTGGTGCTGCTGACCGGGAACGGGCCTTCGCCCAAGGACGGCGGCTGGGCGTTCTGCTCCGGCGGCGATCAGCGCATCCGCGGGCGGTCCGGTTACCAGTACGCGAGCGGCGAGACGGCCGACACCGTCGACACCGCCCGCGCCGGCCGCCTGCACATCCTCGAGGTGCAGCGGCTGATCCGTTTCATGCCCAAGGTGGTCATCTGCCTGGTAAACGGGTGGGCGGCCGGCGGCGGGCACAGCCTGCACGTGGTCTGCGACCTCACCCTGGCCAGCCGCGAGCACGCCCGCTTCAAGCAGACCGATGCCGACGTCGGCAGTTTCGACGGCGGCTACGGCAGCGCCTACCTCGCGCGTCAGGTCGGCCAGAAGTTCGCTCGCGAGATCTTCTTCCTGGGCCGGCCCTACACCGCCGAGCAGATGCACCGCATGGGCGCGGTCAACGCCGTCGTCGACCATGCCGAGCTGGAATCGGAGGCTATCCAGTGGGCGCGCGAGATCAACGCCAAATCCCCACAGGCGCAACGCATGCTGAAGTTCGCGTTCAACCTGCTCGACGACGGCCTGGTGGGCCAGCAGCTGTTCGCGGGTGAGGCCACCCGGCTGGCCTACATGACCGACGAGGCCGTCGAGGGCCGCGACGCCTTCCTGGAAAAGCGGGACCCGGACTGGAGCCGGTTCCCCCGGTACTTCTAGCGGGTCACGCTGGCGTGACGCTCGGCGGCCAACGTCACACTGGCGTGACACTCGTGGCATTCAAGGCCAACGTCGCGCTGGCGTGACGCTCATGGCATGCGAGGCCACCCCTAGACTCCCCACGTGAGCAAGAGTCCTTTTCGCCGGATCGCCGACCAGCTGGTGCTGGCGACCATGCGACCCCCCATGGCGCCGCAGGTACTGGTCAACCGTCCGTTGATCAAGCCGATCGAATTGGCCGGCAAGCAAATCCTGCTCACCGGGGCGTCGTCGGGCATCGGCGAGGCCGCGGCCGAACAGTTCGCCCGTGCGGGCGCCACGGTGGTCGTCGTCGCCCGCCGCCAGGATCTGCTGGACGCGCTGGCCGAGCGGATCACCACGGCGGGCGGCGAAGCGCTGTCGATCCCGTGCGACGTCTCGGAGATGGACGCCGTCGACGCGCTGGTCGCCGACGTCGAGAAGCGTCTCGGCGGGATCGACATCCTGATCAACAACGCCGGCCGGTCCATCCGCCGCCCGCTCGCCGAGTCGCTGGAACGCTGGCATGACGTCGAGCGGACCATGGTGCTCAACTACTACGCGCCGCTGCGGCTGATCCGCGGACTGGCGCCGGGGATGATCGAGCGCGGCGACGGCCACATCATCAACGTCTCGACGTGGGGGGTGCTGTCGGAGGCCTCGCCGCTGTTCGCGGTGTACAACGCCTCGAAGGCCGCGCTGTCGACGGTGAGCCGGGTCGTGGAGACCGAGTGGGGCGACAAGGGGGTGCACTCCACCACGCTCTACTACCCGCTGGTGGCCACCCCGATGATCGCGCCGACGAAGGCCTACCAGGGGATGCCGGCGCTGACGTCGGAGGAGGCCGGCGAGTGGATGATCACCGCGGCCCGCACCCGCCCGGTGCGCATCGCACCGCGGATGGCGATCGCCGCCAAGGCGCTGGACACCTTCGGCCCCCGCTGGGTCAACGCCGTCATGCAGCGCCAAAGCATCCAGCCAAACCGCGCAGTCGACAGCTGAACGGCCTGAGCGCGTGGTAGACACGACGCTATGGAGATCCTGGCCAGTCGGATGCTGCTCCGGCCGGCGGACTATCAGCGGTCGCTGACCTTCTACCGTGACGAAATCGGCCTGGCGATAGCCCGTGAATATGGCGGCGGCACAGTGTTTTTCGCGGGGCAGTCGCTGCTTGAGCTCGCCGGTTACGGTTCCCCGGACCACTCCCACGGCCCCTTCCCGGGCGCGCTGTGGTTGCAGGTCCGCGACATTGAGGCGACCCAGGCCGAGCTGCGCGGCCGCGGGGTGGCGATCGCGCGCGAGGCCCGCCAGGAACCGTGGGGCCTGTACGAGATGCATGTGATCGACCCGGACGGGATCACGCTGATCTTCCTCGAAATCCCCTCCGACCACCCGTTACGGCGTGACACCCGGGGTGAATGACAGGGAAATTGCGGTTAACTGAGAGGTAACATCTGGCGACGAGTCAACTTACACCCGCGATTCGGCTCCCCCAGCATTCGACAATGGAATCCTCCTACCACCAGAATCAGGCGCTGTGAACATCCAATTGTTCCTCTTGATCATTGTCGTAATCACGGCATTGGCTTTCGATTTCACGAACGGCTTCCACGACACCGGCAACGCGATGGCCACCTCGATCGCCAGTGGCGCACTCAAGCCCAAAGTGGCTGTCGCGCTGTCCGCGGTGCTGAACCTCGTGGGTGCGTTCATGTCCACCGCCGTCGCCGCGACGATCGCCAAGGGCTTGATCGACGGGCACATCGTGACCCTGGAGCTGGTCTTCGCCGGCCTAGTCGGCGGCATCGTGTGGAACCTGCTGACCTGGCTCCTCGGTATCCCCTCGAGTTCGTCGCACGCCCTGATCGGCGGCATCGTCGGCGCCACCATCGCGGCCGTCGGCGCGCACGGAGTGATCTGGAAGGGCGTGGTGTCCAAGGCGATCATCCCGGCCGTCGTGTCGGCGATCCTGGCCATCGCAGTCGGCGCGGTGGCCACCTGGCTGGTCTACCGGATCACCCGCGGTATCCCGACCAAGCGCACCGAGGCCGGCTTCCGGTACGGCCAGTGGGGCTCGGCGTCGCTGGTCTCGCTGGCGCACGGCACCAACGACGCGCAGAAGACGATGGGCATCATCTTCCTGGCGCTGATGTCCTACGGCTCGATCAGCAAGACCGCCGCCATGCCGCCGCTGTGGGTCATCGTCGGCTGCGCGATGTCGATGGCGCTCGGCACCTATCTGGGCGGTTGGCGCATCATCCGTACCCTGGGCAAGGGCCTGGTTGAGATCCAGTCGCCACAGGGCATGGCGGCCGAATCCGCTTCGGCCGCAGTTATTTTGCTCTCCGCCCACTTCGGCTACGCGCTGTCCACCACCCAGGTCTGCACCGGCTCGGTGCTGGGCAGCGGACTGGGCAAGCCCGGCGGCGAGGTCCGCTGGGGCGTCGCCGGTCGCATGGGTGTCGCGTGGCTGGTCACGCTTCCGCTGTCCGGGTTCGTCGGTGCGCTCACCTACTGGATCGTGCACTTGATCGGCGGGTACCCGGGCGCCATCGTCGGCTTCGCGCTGCTGATCGCGGTCTCGGCCACCATCTACATCCGGTCGCGCAGGGTCAAGGTCGACCACAACAACGTCAACGCCGAATGGAAGGGCGACCTGACCAGTGGGCTCGAAGGGGCCGACGACCACGGCCACCCGCCCTCGGATACCGGCTCCACCCTCGGCGGCAGCTCCCGCCGGTACGACTCCGACGACCCCACGATGAAGGCGAACGCTTGATGAGTCACTTCGGCGACTGGTTCAACTACGAGGCCTCCCTCAAAATCCTGGTCTTCGCCATGCTGGCCGGGGCCGCCCTGCCGGGGCTGTTCGCCCTGGGCCTGCGGTTCCACGCGGTGGGCGCCGGACAGGTAAGCACCGACGGCGGCTCACCGCAGAAGAACCCGGCGATGCTGGCGATCGCCTGGGCGATCTACGCCGTGGTGCTGCTGGTGATCGCCTTCGCGCTGCTGTACATCTCCCGGGACTTCATCGCCCACCACACCGGCACCGCTTTCCTCGGAGCCAAACCCAAGTAGCATCGATTGATGCCCACCGATTTGCTAAGCCACACACCGGGGGGTGTTGTCAGAGCGTGAACGGATTCCTCAATTCGATTGTCTCGTGGCTGCGGGCCGGATATCCGGAAGGCGTCCCGCCGACGGACACCTTCCCGGTGCTCGCGTTGCTGGCCCGCCGGTTATCCGGCGACGAGGTCAAGGACGTGGCCTGCGAACTGATCCGGCGCGGCGAGTTCGACGACGTCGACATCGGCGTCCTGATCACCCAGATCACCGACGAACTGCCGTCGCCGTCCGATGTCGAACGGGTGCGGGTGCGGCTGGCGGCCCAGGGTTGGCCGTTCGACGAGGCCGAGGATCCCGCATAGCCGTACTGCGCGCGCTGCAGGTCCCGCCGGGCTCGGCGGCCTCGTCGCTGTTGCCCGCCCTGGAACGCGTGCTGGACGGGCGCGACCCCGCACTGGTCGCCCTGCCCGCACGCGACGAGCGCGAGTCGGATGCGCTGCGGGTGGGCCTGCGCGTCGGGGAGGCCATCGACGACGACGTGGCCCTGGTCGCGGCGACGTCGGGCACCACCGGAGTACCCAAGGGGGCGCTACTGACCGCCGCCGCCTTGAAGGCCAGCGCGACGGCCACCCACGACCGCCTCGGCGGGCCGGGCGGCTGGCTGCTCGCCCTGCCGCCCCACCACATCGCCGGCGTGCAGGTCTTGGTGCGCAGCGTGCTCGCCGGCTCGGCACCGGTCGAGATGGATGTCACCGAAGGCTTCGATGTCGCCGAATTACCCAGTGCGATAAGGGCCTTGGGTTCGGGCCGGCGCTACACGTCGCTGGTGGCCGCGCAACTGGCCAAGGCGCTCGGCGACCCGGCGGCCGCGGCCGCCCTCGCCGAACTCGACGCCGTGCTGCTCGGCGGCGGACCGGCGCCGCGACCGATCCTCGACGCCGCGGCCGCGGCGGGCATCACCATGGTCCGCACCTACGGGATGAGCGAAACGGCCGGAGGCTGTGTATACGACGGTGTCCCGCTGAACGGGGTGCGGGTGCGGACGGTCGACGGGCGCATCGTCATCGGGGGCGCGACCCTGGCCAAGGGCTACCGCAACCCGGTCGACCCGGATCCGTTCGCCGAGCCGGGCTGGTTTGCGACCGACGACCTCGGCACCGTCAGCGATGCGGGCGTCCTGATTGTGCTGGGCCGCGCCGACGACGCGATCAGCACCGGCGGGTTGACCGTGCTGCCGCAACCGGTCGAGGCGGCGCTGTGCACCCATCCCGCCGTCAGCGATTGCGCCGTGTTCGGAGTGGCCGACGACCGACTGGGCCAGCGGGTGGTTGCCGCGATCGTGGTGCGCGACGGATCCGCCGCGCCGACCCTGGACGCGCTGCGCGCGCAGGTGACGGGCACCCTGGACGCCACCGCCGCGCCGCGCGAGGTGCACATCGTCGACGCGCTGCCGCGCCGCGGCATCGGCAAGGTCGACCGGGCGGCGCTGGTGCGCCGCTTCGCCGGCGCGAGCGATCAATAGGCTGTTCGTCCGTGAGGATCGCGAGACGGGATGCGCTGGGCGAGGCGGTCGCGGTCACGGTCGGGGTGGTGCTGGTGGTGGCGGCGTTCGTGCTGCCGCGGATGAACATCGGGGTGCGACCACGTCTCGATGTCGGCGCCGAGAAGTTCGCCACCCACGCCGGCGCCGCGCCGATCTTCGGCGAATGGCTGATCCACGCCAGCTGGGGAACCGGGCCGGCCATCGCCATCGCGGTCGCCGTCGTCGCGTGGGGACCGATTCTGGCGCAACGACTTTCGTGGCGGGCACTGACGCTGGGCAGCTGGGCCACCGCGTGCGGGTGGGCGTTCGCGCTGGCGATGATCGACGGCTGGCAGCGTGGCTTCGCCGGCCGGCTGACCACCCGCGACGAGTACCTGTCGGAGGTGCCGGGCATCACTGACATCCCTGCCACGCTGCGCACCTTCGCGAGCCGGATCCTGGACTACCAGCCGCACTCGTGGACCACCCACGTGTCGGGGCACCCACCCGGTGCGCTGCTGACGTTCGTCTGGCTGGACCGGCTCGGCCTGCACGGCGGCGCCTGGGCCGGGCTGCTGTGCCTGCTGGTCGGCTCGAGCGCGGCGGCCGCGGTGGTTATCGGCGTGCGCGCGCTGGCCGACGAGCCGACCGCCCGGCGCGCCGCCCCGTTCGTCGCCCTGGCGCCGGCGGCGATCTGGGTGGCGGTCTCCGCCGACGGCTACTTCGCCGGGGTGGCGGCGTGGGGCATCGCGCTGCTGGCCGTGGCGGTGCACCGCGACGTTCGCTTCCCCGCGCTGACGGCCGCGGGCGCGGGTCTGCTGCTGGGCTGGGGCGTGTTCTGCAACTACGGCCTGATGCTGATGGGGTTGCCGGCGGTGGCGGTGCTGGCCGCCGCCCAGCACCCGGACAAAGGCTGGGCGGATTGGCGGGCGATCCTGCGGGCCCTGGGCCCGGCGGCGCTGGCCGCGATCGCGGTGGCGGTGGCCTTCGCCGTCGCCGGATTTTTCTGGTTCGACGGCTATGACCTGGTCCAGCAACGCTATTGGCAGGGCATCGCCAAATTCCGGCCGTTCCAGTATTGGAGCTGGGCCAACCTGGCGTGCGTGGTGTGCGCAATCGGGTTGGGCGGTGTCGCCGGCATCAGCAGGGTGGTCGACTGGCCCGCCATCCGCCATCGCTCCGGTTTCCACCTGCTGCTGGTGGGCATGCTGGCCGCTATAGTGTGCGCGGACCTGAGCATGCTGAGCAAGGCCGAGGTGGAACGCATCTGGCTGCCGTTCACCATCTGGCTCACCGCGGCGGCCGCGCTGCTGCCGGTGCGCTCACACCGGATCTGGTTGGCACTCAACGCCGTCGGCGCGCTGGCGCTCAACACGATCATCCTGACGAACTGGTAGGCGGCCGCCCGCCTAGAGACCGGCGGCGCGGGTGACGCGCGCGAACCGACTGGCGGGCGCGCAGGCGTCGCGCACCACCGCGACATCGTCGACCACGTCCACGTCGGCCAGCCCCTGGACGGTCGACACATCAATTCCCTTGTCGCGCAATGCCTTCAACGTCAGCTCGCCGGTGTCGGGCACGGACATCGGGACGGTGCGCAGGCACTGGGCCATCGCGGCCTCCCCGACGCCGAGCACCCACCAGCCGCCGTCACGGGCAAACCCGAGTACCGCCGGCGCGTCGAGCAGCCGGCGCGCGCAACCGGTCAACAGATCGGCGCTCACCTGGGGGGTGTCCATCCCGATCTGCAGCACCGGAAGCCCGCCGTCCGCGTCGGCGTGCGCGTTGGCCAACCGCGCTGCGAAATCGTCGCCGCGCTGGGCGATCACGGTAAAGGACGTCAGCCGCTGCCGGATTTCGTCGGCGTTCGCGGCGCCGTCCAGGTCTCCGGTGAGCGCCACCACCCGCGCCGCCACCGGTGCGGCGGCCACGGCATCGAGCGTGTCGAGCAGTGCGGCGGCGGCGATTTCGGCGGCGACGCGGTCGCCGACGGTTGCGGCGAGCCGCGTCTTGGCCCGGCCCGGCTCGGGGGCCTTGGCGACCACCAGCAGGGTCACCGGCAGGACACTCACGAAATCACCTTCCAGAAGTCCAGAATCGCGGTGATGCTGCCCCGCAGCGAGCCGCTGACCTTCGACCTGCCGCCCGTCCGCGGGCCGTAGCTGACGTCGAGTTCGACGACGCGCCAGCCGGCCGCGGCGGCACGCACCAGCAATTCCAGCGGATAGCCCGATCGCCGGTCGACGACGCCGAGCTGCAGCAGGGCTTCGCGCCGCGCCACCCGCATCGGCGCGATGTCGTGCACCGGCAGGCCGTGCCGGGTGCGCAGTCGCCAGCTCATGACGACGGTGCCCACCCTGGCCACCCACGGCCAGTGCAGCCCCGGTACCGGCCGGCGCCGCCCGGTCACCATGTCGGCGCCCTTCTCGAGTTCAGTGACCAGCCGCGGCAGATCGCCGCCATCCATCGACCCGTCGGCGTCGATGACCGCCACGATCGGTGTCGTCGCGGCCATCACACCCGCGTGGACGGCCGACCCGTACCCGGCCCGTGGTTCGGCGACGACCCGGGCGCCGTGCCGGCTCGCGACCCCGGCGGTGTCATCGGTGCTGTTGTTGTCGACCACCAACGCCCGGTAGCCGGCGGGGATGGCGGCCAGCACCGCCGGCAGCGACTCCTCTTCGTTGAGGCAAGGCAGGATCACCGTGACCAGACCGTCGGTGTCGGGCACGCTCAGAACCCGCGGTGGGGGCGGGGCTCCTGCGGGAACAGCGGCTGCGAATGCGTCGGCGGCACCGTCTGCTGGGTGTGCGTCGGCTGCGGCGCCTGGGTGGTCGCGTTGGTGCTCGGCGGCGAGTACGTGCTCGTCGGCGGCTCGTGCGTGGTGCTCGGCGGCGAATACGTGGTCGTCGGAGGCGAATACGTCGTCGTCGGCGGCTCGTGCGTGGTGCTCGGCGGCGAATACGTCGTCGTCGGAGGCGAATACGTCGTCGTCGACGGCGGTTGGAGGCTGCTGGTCGGCGGCGTGTAGGGCGTCGTGGTCGGCGTCGTGGAGGGCGGGGTGTAGGGCGGGGTGTAGGGCGGGTAGTTCGGCCCCCATCCAGGGATCGGGATGGGAATCGGAATCGGAATCGGCACAATGGGATTGGGGCGAGGCGCCCAACCGGGATCCGGGTTGGGCACGACGCTCGGGGGGTTGACCGGGACCTGGGGAACCGGAGCGGCCGGCACGCCGCCGCCGGACGGCGGCGCGACCTGCTGCGGAATCGGGTTGTTCGGAGCCGGGACGGTGCCGCCCTGGAACCCGGCATTGGGCTGATCGACCGGGGGCGGCGGCAGCGGCGCCAGTTGCTGGCTCGGCAGGATCGGCATGAACTTGCCCGGCGTGCCGTTTTGGACTCCCACCACCGGCTTTTGGCTGGCGGTCGGCTCGACGGCGACCGCGATCGCGGTGGCCAGCGACGCCAACCCGATGACCGCGAAGGCTATGACGGCGTTGCCGATCACCAGTGATCGCCGCGACAGCTTCGTCGGTGCGTCCTCGTCGACGTCGCCGTACTCGTAGTCGTCCAATTCGGGGTCGTACTCGTCGAATTCGCCCGGGTACTGCTCGCCCTCGTCGGCCATCGAATAGGCCAGCTGGTGGTCTTCGGCATTCGGATCCGCGAACTCCGATGCCGGCACGACGGTCGTCTCGTCCCCGGTGGTCCCCGCCGCGGGCGCCATCGCGGTGGCCTCCCCGAACGCCGGCGCCATCGCCGTGGCGTCCCCGGCCGCCGGCGCCATGGCGGTCTCATCGCCGGTCAGCCCGACCGCCGGCGCCATGGCCGTCGCGTCCCCGGCCAGCAGCGCCGCCGCCGGCGCGGCGGCGATCGCGGCGCCGCGGGCGAGTGCGAACGTGGGGTCATCGGCGACCCGCACCCGCATGGTGGGCGAGTCGCGAAGCTCGTCGGCGACCCGATCCAGATCGGGGGAAGCGCCGAGCAGATACACATCCTGCGGGGCGTCGGGGTGGGCGCGCAGGTTCGCCATCATGGTGTGGAACGCGGCCGTCGCATCGCCGCCCGAGGCGCCCGCCAGCGGCTGGGAGGCCAACACGGTCGGCGGCGCGTCCGGATCGCCGTCGGCAGACCCCACCATCGACAGCGTCGCGGTCGCGTCGTCCATCACCAGCGCCGCTCCGGGCCGGCCGGCCGCGCGCATCAGGGCGGCCACCGCCTGCGATTCCGAGAGCACCGCGACGTTGTGGACGCCGGAATCCTCCAGTGCCCGCCGCAGTTGGTCGGCGGCGGGATGGTCGGTCCAGCACAGCCGGGTGCCGACCAGGCGGTGGTTCTCGCCGGCCAGCAGCCGATTCGTGCCGACGACGGTCTCGGTCAGCGTCCCGATCGGATTGTCCGCGAGATCGACGACGGATTGGTCGATCACGTCGGCCCCCTGCGCACCCGGCCCGACGAGCGCCAAGCGGGCGACGGGGCCGGTGACCGCGACCCCCAAAACGACGTCCATCCCGGTTCTCCTTCACCCCGGCTACCCCGCAACCGGCAATGTCCCGGCATCATTACACTTGCGATACCGTTGGCAGTATCAGTCATTCAGGCGAATGCTTTGTCTACTAGCGCAGCGTAACCAGCTTTTCGAACGACAGGACGGTCGCCGCGGAATCATCTCCGCCCCGGCAGCCGATCAGCCACTGCCACGGCATCCGAACGGAGAATATGTTCGCAAGCGAGCAGTGCATTCCGCTCGGCAGGGTAATCCCTCGCCGAACACCCGAAACTGCGCCAAGAATATCGGTCCATGAATCCCGGGGGGCATGGTGAGCCAGAGCAGCGACGACACGCCTACCGGCCCCATCAGCGGCGGGGTTCAGCAAGTACCGGCGCCCCGCATCATCCGCCCGCACGCCACGGGCGGCGCCGGACCGGAGGCCGCAGCGACGAGGCGGCACCGGCAGGGCTTCGTCGACCTGGCCGCGGTGGCACTGCTGGTCCTCGCGGTGTTCTTGCCGTGGAACCTCTATTTCGGCGTCGGGATCCCGAACAGCAGCCCGGTCCTGTTCGCCGTGCTGATCGCGGTGACGGTGCTGGCCGTCGCCGCCGTCGCCGTCGCCGGTTCCTGGCGGTCGGCCGGCGCGCGGTTCAACCCCGCGCGGGCCGCCCGGCTGCGCCTGGCGTTTAACGTGCCCTATCTGCTGCTCGTGCTGGCCTTCGTCGCGTTCGACGCCTACGAAACCGTCCGCCTCGGCGGCACGGTCAACGTGCCGGGCGGTGTCGGCCCGGGGGCCTGGGCCGGGATCGCCGGCTCGCTGCTGAGCGCCCAGGCGGTGCCGGCCGGCGCACTCGCCGGACCGATTCCGGCGGGCGACGAGTCCACCGGTTGGCACCGATCCGCGCGTGTCATCGGCTCGCTGTCCATGCTCGCGGCGGTGCTCAGCTTTGGCGTCAACCTGTACTGGCGGGTGCGGTACGCGCTGCAAAACACCGGCGGCGCCGAAGCATTCGGCAAGCAGAACATCGCCGTGATCGCGACCGCGGTGGTGTACGGCGTGGTGGCGCTGGTCGCGGTTCTGGTCGCCTCCCGGTGGCTGCTGCGCAGCGCCAGGGCGAGCCGGTTGACGATCGTCGCGCTGGGTACGTCGACGCTGGTCGCCGGGATCCTGGTGTGGTTCCTGCCCGGCGGCCGCGACCTCGACGCGTTCCACGGCATCGCGCAGAATACGTCCACCGCCGGGGTCGGGTTCGAGGGCTACCTGGCGTGGGCGGCCGGCGCGGCGCTGTTCGCGCCGCGGGCGCTGTTCGGCCACCGCAACGCCTCGCCGACCGAGGAGTCGGCGTGGCGCGCAACCACCCGAAATGGGCTGCTGCTCATCGCGGTCTGGTGCGTGGGGTCGACACTGATGAGGATCACCGACCTCGTCGTCGGCGTGATTTTGAACTACCCATTCTCCCGATATTCCAGCATCGTGCTCGCCGCGTTCGATCTGGGCACCGCGGTCCTGGCGATCTGGCTGCGCCGCAGACTGGCCACCCTCTCGGCGAGAATGGTCACCTCGCTGTGCGGACTGGTCGCCACGCTCAGCGTGGCCCGCGTCATCGTCGGCGTCGAGCTGGCGCCGCGGTTCGCGGACTCGCCCAATTCGCCTGCGCTGCACCCGGTCTACGGCAACAACCTGGCTCAGCAGATCACCAGCACCTTCGACGTGACGCTGTGCGGCCTGGCGCTGGGCATCCTGGTGGCGGCCATCGTCGCCGGACAGCTGAGCGGTCGACGGCTGGCGCGCCGTGCCGCCCGCCGGCGCGCCGCCGCGGCGAATGCGGCCGCCCCCACCACCCGGGTCCGAGTGGGCCAGGGCACCGGGCCGTCGGCCGCCGCGACCACCCGCATCCCCGCCGGCGCAGACAACGACCCGCCGACCGCCGAGATACCGCCGCTGGCCAACGCGCCCCGAATCTTCCGCGGTGACGACTCCGGGACGCGGCAGATGCCGGCGCAGAAGCCCCAGATCTTCCGCCCCCCGCAGGGCTGAGGCTCACCGCAGGGGCGCGGACGCGAATTCGCGCAGCCCGTCGCCCGGTGCGATGGCCGCCCGGAACCCCAGCACCTCGGCGGCCCGGGTCGGGTCGGCGACGATGTGGCGCACGTCGCCGTTGCGGTACTGCCCGGTGACCACCGGGGAGAGCGAACCGCCGCGCGCGTCGCACAGCGCACCGGCCACCTCCAGGATCGAAATCGGTTGTCCCGAGCAGACGTTGAGCGCGGTAAAGCCATCGTGTTGCTGTATCGCCGCGACGTTGGCGGCGGCCACGTCGTCGACGTGGACGAAGTCACGCATCTGACCACCGTCCTCGAAAACCCTTGGCGGGTCACCCTTTTCCAGCGCCGACCGAAAGATCGCCGCCACTCCGGAATACGGGGTGTCGCGCGGCATGCCGGGGCCGTAGACATTGTGGTAGCGCAGCGCCACCACCGAACCGCCGGTGGCCTCCGACCAGGCCAGCGCGTAATGCTCCTGCGCGGTCTTACTGGCGGCGTACAGGCTTCGCGGCCGCAGGCAGGCGTCCTCGTCGACGAGGCGCCAGTGCAGCTCCTCCCCGCCGACCGGGCAGCGGTGCTCGAAGGTTCCGGCGTCGAGGTCCGCACGCCGCCGCGGCAGCGGATCCACGTATCCGTGTTGCCGGCAGTGATAGCGCCCCTGGCCGTAGACCACCATCGACGAAGCCAGCACCAGGCGGCGGACCCCGGCGGCGAACATCTGCGCCAACAGGACCGTGGTGGCCAGGTCGTTGTGGCCGCCGTAGGCGGGGGCGTCGGCGGCGTCGACGCCCGCACCCACCATCGCCGCCTGATGACATACCAGGTCCACGCCGGCCAACAGCGGGGCCAGCGCGTCGGCGTCGCGCACATCCACGCGGTGACAGCCCTTCGGCAGCAACGGATTTGGGCCGTGCGCGGCCTGCAGCAGCGCGTCGACGGCCACCACCTCGTGTCCCGCCGCCCGCAGCGCGGCATCCACCCGCGAACCGATGAAGCCGGCCGCCCCGGTCAGCAGCACCCTCACGGCAACTCGATGGGCAACGTGACTCCGGCGTGCGGCAGGCAATGCGTGCAGCTGCGGTCGGCGTCGATCCGCCCGATGGCCTGGCGCACCAGCTTCTTGAACACCTCGATGTTGCGTTCGAACTCGGCGAACACGTCGACGGCCTTCACACCCTCACCGACGCTCACCCCGGCATCCAGATCGGTCACCAAAGCGATTGCCGCATAGCACATTTCGAGTTCACGTGCGAGCACGGCCTCCGGATAGCCGGTCATGTTGACCAACGAGAACCCGACGGAAGCGAACCATTGGCTTTCGGCGCGGGTGGAAAAGCGCGGTCCCTGGATCACCACCATGGTGCCGCCGTCGACCACGTCGGGCAGGCCGGTCACCGCGTCGCGCAGCGTCGGGCAGTACGGGTCGGCGAAGTCGACGTGGATGCCGCCGGAGTCGAAATAGGTGTCGGCGCGTCCGCTGGTGCGGTCGACCAGCTGGTCGGGCACCACGACCGCGCCGGGGCCGAGTTCGGGTTTGAGGCTGCCGACCGCGCACGGCGCGAGCACCCGCCGCACACCGAGGCTGCGCAGGGCCCACATGTTGGCCCGGTACGGCACGGTGTGCGCGGAGAACTCGTGTCTGGCGCCGTGGCGGGGCAGGAAAGCCACCTCGTGGTCACCGACGGTGCCGACGGTGACCGGGGCGCTGGGCGGCCCGTACGGGGTGTCGACGGCGACGTCGTGCGAGTCGGATCCGAAGAAGGTGTAGAAGCCGCTGCCGCCGATCACTCCGAGCATTCGACCATTGTGGTGCATGACGCCGGGGTGATTGCGGGGCACGGGGTTCGCAGGCCGGCACCCTGGCAGGATGGTCGGGTGGCCAATTTCGGGCAGTGGATTTCGGGTGCACGGCCGCGGACGTTGCCCAACGCGGTGGCGCCGGTCGTCGCGGGCACCGGCGCGGCGGCGTGGCTGCACTCCGCGGTGTGGTGGAAGGCGCTGCTGGCGCTGACCGTCGCGCTGGCGCTGATCGTCGGCGTCAACTACGCCAACGACTACTCCGACGGCATCCGCGGCACCGACGACGACCGGGCCGGCCCGGTGCGCCTGGTCGGCTCGCGGCTGGCGGCGCCGCGCGCGGTGCTGGCCGCCGCGGTCGCCAGCCTGACGGTCGGCGCGCTGGCCGGGCTGGCGCTGGCGTTGTTCAGCGCGCCGTGGCTGATCGCGGTGGGCGCCGCCTGCATCGCCGGGGCGTGGCTGTACACCGGCGGGTCGAAGCCCTACGGCTACGCCGGTTTTGGCGAGGTCGCGGTGTTCCTGTTCTTCGGGCTCGTCGCCGTGCTGGGCACGCAGTACACCCAGGCGCTGCGGGTGGACTGGGTGGGCGCGGTGCTGGCGGTGTCGGTCGGGGCGCTGTCCTCGTCGGTGCTGGTGGCCAACAACCTGCGGGACATCCCGACCGACGCGCGCTCGGGAAAGATCACGCTGGCGGTGCGGCTGGGCGATGTCCGCACCCGGATCCTGTACCAGGCGCTGCTGGGGGCCGCCGGGGTGCTGACCGTGGTGCTCATGCTGGCGACGCCGTGGTGCGCCGCGGGGTTGGTGGCGACGCCGCTGGCCCTGCGCGCCATGGCCCCGGTGCGGTCCGGTCGCGGCGGGCCGGAGCTCATCCCGGTGCTGCGCGATACCGGGCTGGCGATGGTGGTGTGGTCGATCGCGGTGGCGGCGGCCCTGGCGTTGGGGACCTAGGGGTTACCTTGGGTGCAGGCACAGGCAAAGGTCCCCGGCGGGCAACCGGTTTGGGGTACTTTTGCGTCGGCTCGGGCGACAGCGAAGGACCGCAATGAAGCAGATTGCCGCGACCAGCGGGCCCACCAATATCGGCTTGCTCAGTGTCGGGTCGTACCGCCCGGAGCGGGTGGTCACCAACGACGAGCTCTGCGAGAACATCGACTCGTCCGATGAATGGATCTATTCGCGCACCGGAATCAAAACGCGCCGATTCGCCAGGCGCGACGAATCCGCCAGTTCGATGGCGACCGCGGCCGGACAGGAGGCGATCGCCAAGGCCTCCCTCAAGCCGTCGGACATCGATTGCGTCATCGTCGCCACCAGCACCCATTTCCTGCAGACCCCCGCGTGCGCCCCGGCGGTCGCGACGGCGGTGGGCGCCGGCGGCGTGCCCGCCTTCGACGTCTCGGCTGGGTGCGCCGGCTTCGGCTACGCGCTCGGTGTGGCGGCCGACATGATCCGGGGCGGGACGGCCGCCAAGGCGCTGGTGCTCGGTTCGGAGAAGCTGTCCCCCACCGTCGACATGCGAGACCGGAGCAACTGCTTCATCTTCGCCGACGGCGCCGCCGGGGTAGTGGTGGGTGAGACACCCGACCAGGGCATCGGCCCCACCGTGTGGGGCAGCGACGGTGCACAGGCCACCGCGATCCGCCAGGACATCGAATGGATCGACTACACCGAGAACCCGACCGGCGAGCGCCCGTATCTGAGGCTCGAAGGCAGCGCGGTGTTCCGGTGGGCGGCGTTCGAGATGGGCAAGGTCGGCCGGCAGGCCATGGACGCGGCGGGCGTCCGGCCCGACGAGATCGACGTGTTCCTGCCGCACCAGGCCAACAGCCGGATCAACGAGGTGCTGGCCAAGAGCCTCGAGCTGCGTCCGGATGCGGTCGTCGCCAACGACATCGAACACACGGGCAACACCTCGGCCGCGTCCATCCCCCTGGCGATGGCCGAAGTGCTGGCGACCGGGGCGGCCAAGCCTGGCGACCTGGCCCTGCTGCTCGGCTACGGCGCCGGCCTGAGCTATGCCGCGCAGGTCGTCCGGCTGCCGAACGGCTGAGCCGCTCTCACTCGTCGCCGCGCGTCTGGTCGGGCGGCGCATCCCCCTGCAGTCGGGCTTGGAGCAGTTCGCGCTCCCGGCGTCGTCGTTCCCCGGCGATCGCGAGCGCGGCGGTGGCCCGCCGGCGCAGCGGGGCGAACACCCAGATACCGAGCGGCATCGCGATGATCAGCGCGAACAGCACGGCGACCACGATCGGGAACTGCGTGATGCCCGCCAGGCGCGCGACACCGTAGATCACACCGGTAAGCACGACCGCCAGCAGCACCCGCGCCGCCATGTACACCGCGACGTGGACGGCGACGCGGTTCGCGCCGGGCTGGGCGGTGCCCCCGTCCGGGGCCGGGCGTTCGGTGCTGTCGTCGCTAGCTTCTTGTGACACAGGCTGAGCCTACGGCGCGGGTATATTCGCCAAAAGGAGGTGTTGCGTGCTCTACCTGCTGCTCGTCGTGATTTTGGGGACGCTGATCTACGCTGGCTGGCGTGCGGCGCGATCGCAGGCCCACCGGCCGAAGACGCGCGTCATCGGGCCCGACGACGATCCGGATTTCCTGCGGCGGTTGGGTCACGGCGACAACAACCCGCGCTAGCTCGGTGGCGGCGGGCCGCCCAAGGCGGGCAGCTAGCCGAGCACTCCCGGGTTGTGCTGGTCACCGGGGAACCCGTCGGCGACGATGGCGGCCAGCTCGGTGAGCGCTTCGCGCGTCCGGCGCCGCAACCGGTCCAGATCGATCTCGGCGCCCTCTTCGAGGTGCGGATCGAAGGGCACCAGCTGCACCGCGCGGCAGCGCCGGGAGAAGTGGTCGACCACCTTGTTCATGTCGACCTTGCCCGGGCGCGGCTTCACCCCGTTGATGACCGCGATGGAGTTGCGGACCAGGTCCTCATGGCCGTGCGCATCCAGCCAGTCCAGCGTCGCCGAGGCGCTGCGCGCGCCGTCGATGGACGCCGAGCTGACCACGACGAGGGCGTCGGCCTTGTCCAGCACCGACCTCATCACCGAGTGCAGCAGTCCGGGCCCGCAGTCGGTCAGCACCAGGCCGTAGAACCGTTCCAGGATGTCCAGGATGCGCGCGTAGTCCTCGGCGCTGAACGCGTCGGAGATGGCGGGATCCGTTTCGGACGCCAGCACCTCCAGGCCGCTCGGCCCCTTGGAGGTGTACCGGCGCACATCGCTGTAGCGCTCGATGGTCCCGGCGTCGTGCAGCAGCTGACGCACCGTCGCGGCCGTCTCCAGCGGGATCTTCTGGCTCAGGGTGCCGCGGTCGGGGTTGGCGTCCACGGCCACTACCCGGTCACCGCGGATGGAGGCGAAGGTGGCGCCCAGCGTCGCGGTGATCGTGGTCTTGCCGACGCCGCCCTTCAGCGACAGGAATGCCACCCGGTAGGAACCGCGCAGGGGCCGGTTCACCTGGGCGACCAGGTTGTTGTAGCGAGTGGCCCGTGGGCTCTCGCCCAGGTTGATCAGCCCACCCGACAGCTTGAACAGCAGCAGGCGCCATCCGTCGGACGGCGGCGGCGCGACCGGCCGCAACAGCATGCCCGTGGACAGCTCCGGGTACGGCGTGTGCGGCAGGTGCTCCGGACGCTGCTGCGGCGGCGGCCCCTGGATCTGCGTAGGCGGCGCGTCCGGGCCCGTGTAGTAGGCGCCGTAGGCCGTCGGGTCGACGCGCGGAATGCCGGTCATCGGCGTGGGATCCCACGGCGGCATCCCGCCGGGGGTGGCCGGTGGGGCCTGCTGACGCTCGGGCCCGGGGACGCGGCGCTCGGTGCGGAACCCGGCGAAGGCGCGGGTGGGGGCTTCGCCACCCGAGCCACCCGAGCCCCCCGACTCGGCCTGCGGCTCGGCGGCGTCCCGCTGGTCTGCCGCCGGCGATGTCTGCTGGGGTATCTGCGTGGTCGGTTGTTCGGGCGCCCCCACGCCAGCCGTTGGATGCTCGGTCACTGCACTCCCCCTTGTTGTGCGTTATTCCCGTGTTGTGCGCTTCGCGGGCCGGTTGTGCACCGTCACCCGACGCCCGCATAAGAATGCAGGCCCACAGTGACCAGGTTAACGAAGAACAAGTTGAAGACCATGGCCACAAACCCCGCGACATTGATCCACGCGGCCTTCCTGTCCCGCCATCCCGCGGTCGACCTGGCGTGCAGGTACGCGGCGTAAATCACCCAGGCGACAAACGACACAGTCTCTTTGGGGTCCCAGCCCCAATATCGGCCCCAGGCTTCTTCGGCCCAGATCGCCCCGAAAATGACGCCGAAACCGAACACCGGAAATGCGAAAATTGTCGTCCGATACGCGATGCGGTCCAGGGTCTGCGCGTCGGGGAACCGCTGCACCAGCCGGCTCAACCCGCTGTCCTGGGCGTGTTCAAGGTCTCCGAGCGGCGACGTGCGCAGCAGGAACAGGATGCTGGCGATGCCGGCGACCATGAACACCCCGGATCCCAGGCTGACCACCGACACGTGGATGGGCAGCCAATAGGACTGCAGGGCGGGCATCACCGGCGCGGCGTTGGTGTAGAGCCAGCGCCCCGACACCGTGAGCAGGATCAGCACCGGGAGCAGCAAGAACACCCACAGCGGGCGGTATTGCGGGCGGCGCAGCACGACCGCGCCGGCGATCAACCCGCACAAGCAGGTCAGGTTGATGAACTCGTACATGTTGCCCCACGGCACGCGCAGGGTCGCGAGGCCGCGCAGCACCAGGCAGGCCAGCAGCAGTCCGACGCCCAGGTACACCACGGACAGCCCGGCCCGGCCGGCCCGCTCGTCGATCGGTCGTCTGGCTACCTCGTCGACCACCCCGGGGGTGGCGGAGTCGGCGCTGACGGCGCCGGCCAGCACCCGTTCGCGCTGCTCCGCGCGGCGCCCGCCGGCGTAGGCCAGCTCGAAGGCCAACAACAGCAGCGCGATGACCAGGGCCACCACGGCGGACGTGAACGCCCAGTCCGAGTAGCGCGCCAGCTCGATGTTGACGTGCACCGTATTCATTTGACGTCCACCTCAGAACTCCTTTTGGACGCTGCGGGTGTCGCGTCGCCATCCGACGCGGGGGGCCTCGCGGCGCCAGCGGCGCCAAAGTCGCCGAGCCCGGTCAGCAGCCGTTCGGACAGCCGCTCGAACTCCTCGCCCCAGCCGGAGTTGTCGGTGCGCGCCAGGCCACCCAGTTCGACGTTTACCGTACCGGGCGACCCGCCGGCGTCGGGCGTCAGACGGACCCACACGCGGCGGCGGCGCACCAGCAGGGACACCACCAGGCCGCCCATCATGGTGATGGCGAAGACGAGCACCCAGGTTTGGCCGGGGTCGTGCGAGACCTGCAGGTTGACGAACGGCACGGCGCCGTCGAAGCGGATCAGGGTGCCGGCCGCCGGCCCCTGGTCGATCCGGACCGACTGGCCCGCACGCAGATTGACCCGCTTCTCCTTGGTCAACCGGTGCTGCTCGATCAGGCGGGGATCCAGGGTGAACAGCGACTGGGGCCGGCCGGTGTCCAGCCCGGTGTCGCCGCGGTAGATGTCGACGGCCACCGCCGGGGCGTCCAGGGCCGGGAAACGCGACGACAGCAGCGTGCCCTCCAGCTGCTCGGTCGGCGCCAGCAGGCCCTGGATGGCGATCTCGTGGTTCCGGCGCTCTGCGGCGTTGGGATAGCTGCCGGCGGGCGGATCGATGCGCATCACACCCGACGAGAGCAGGGTTTGCGGGTTGTCGGGTCGCCACTGCACGGTCGCCGTGCGGATCTGCCCGTCCGGGAAGGTGACGCTGAAGGTGGGCGCGTAGCCGTGCCCCTGCAGGTACACCCGGTCACCGCCGAGCCGCAGCGGGTGGTTGACCTCCAGCTGGTAGTGCCGCCAGTTGTTGGTGCTCAGATCGTTGCCGGACTGGTAGTCGATGTTCGCGGCGAACGAGGTGGCCTGTCCGGACGGCAGGTAGTGCGCCGCGAAATCGTCGACGCGGATGCACAGCGGGTGCAGCGAGGTGCCGTCGACGGTGTTGCCGGCCCGGAACGAGTCGAACGCGGCGGGCGAGGCCGAGCAGAAGCCGGGTCCGCCGTCGGCGATGACGATGACGTTGCCCTCGTAGCCGAACAGCTTGCCGACGGCCACCGCGACCAGCAACCCCAGCAGCGAGAAGTGGAAGACGATGTTGCCGAATTCGCGCAGGTAACCCTTCTCGGCGGACACCTCGACGACGTGGGCATCCGCCGGCTGCCCGCCGTGGTGGTGCCGGATGGCGGTGCGCCAGCCGCGCAGCCGTTCGGTCAGCGTGTTGGCCAGGGCGTTCAGCTGTTCGGCGTCGGCCTGGATCTGGTGGCTGGCGTGTTTGGGGAGCCGGGCCAGGTTGCGCGGGGCGGCCACCGGGGTGGACCGCAGGCTGCGGATGTGCTCGATCATCCGCGGGGTGAGGCAGCCGACCAGGGACACGAACAGCAGCACGTAGATGGCGGTGAACCAGAAGCTGGAGAACACGTTGAAGGCCTGCAGCCGATCCAGCCACGGCCCGATCACGGGGTGGGCCTTCAGGTAGTCGTCGACCTTGCCGGCGTTGAGGCTGCGCTGCGGCAACAGCGCCCCCGGTATCGCGCCGAGCGCGAGCAGGAACAACAGCACCAGCGCGGTGCCCATCGAGGTCAGCGCGCGCCAGGTGTTGCGCGTCCAGGCGACAAGCTGCCTCAAATCGGCAGCCTCACGTCGGACACGAACGCGTCGCGCAGCCAGGAGACGAAGTCGTTCCACACCCCGGTGACCAGCAGCGCGCCGACGGTGATCAGCAGCACGCCGCCAAAGACCTGGATGGCCCGGGTGTGCCGGCGCAGCCAGCCCAGGCCTCCCACCGCGCCGGCCGAGCCGAAAGCCAGCAGCACGAACGGGATGCCCAAGCCCAGGCAGTACGCGATCACCAACACGATTCCGCGCGCCACGCTGGCGCCGTCGGTGGCCGACGCGACGGTGATCACGCCGGCCAGCGTCGGCCCCAGGCAGGGCGTCCAGCCCAGGGCGAACACCGCGCCCAGCACCGGCGCTCCGGCGACCGTGGTCAGCTGTCGCGGACTGAACCGGGCCTGGCGCTGCAACGCCGGGATCAGGCCGACGAACACCAGTCCCATCACGATGGTCAGCACTCCCCCGGCCCGTTGCAGCACCAGTTGGTTGGTGATCAGTGTGGTCGTCATGCCGAGGACGGCGACGGTGCCGAGCACGAACACCGTGGTGAAGCCGGCGACGAACAATGCCGCGGACCCCGCGACCCGCCAGCGGGCGGACCTCGCGGGGCGCGCGAAGGCACAGTTCGCGCCCTGCGGGGGCTGCTCGTCCACGCCCACGACGGCGGCCAGGTAGGACAGGTAGCCGGGCACCAGCGGCATCACGCACGGCGAGGCGAACGACACCAGGCCCGCCAGCAGGCACACACCGAGGGCCAGCAAGAGCGGTCCGGCGGCGGCGATCTGGGTGAATCCGGTCATTGGTGTCCCGGAGTCGTCCGGCCCGCCGGGGCTGCCTCGGCGGCCAGCTGCTGCACCACGGGCCGCAGGTCGGAAACCAGGAGTTCGCGCAGGAAGACCGCCGCGACGCGGTGCTGACGGTCAAGGACCAGCGTGGACGGGATAACGGTGGTGGGATATTTGCCGCCGAACGCGATCAGGGTGCGCATCGCGGGATCGTAGATGGACGGGAACGTCACCTGCCGGTCGTTGACGAAGTCCAGCGCGGCCTGCCGGTTGTTGTCCCGGACGTCGATGCCCAGGAAAGACACCCCGGCTCCGCGCGTGGCGTCATACACCTGCTGTAGCTGGGTGACCTCGGCGCGGCATGGTCCGCACCACTGTCCCCAGATGTTGATGACCACGACCCGGCCCGCGAAGATCGAGTCGTCCAGCGACAGCGTGTGCGCGGGGTCGGCCAGGTCGGGCCCGGCCAGCGGCCCGGGTCGGCCACGGCCGGCCGGCGGGTCGTAGTGGATGTCGGTCTTGCCGCCGGGCGAGACGAATTCGAAGGTGCCGCCCTGGGCGACGGCGTCGCGCCCCGAGGAGCAGCCGGTGAGCAGGCCGGGCAGCAGGGCCGCCAGCACAACCCCGGCCATCGCCTGTCGTCGCCAGGTGATCAAGGCGCCGCCGGTTCGCAGTACTCGACGTCGACCAGCCGGTCGCCGTCGTAGACCAGGGTCGTCACCGACGCGAGGCCGCACTCCCGCCGCCGCGGGTCATGCCACAGTCGCTGGCCCGTCACGTGCAGCCGCAGCGTCCACACCGGCAGTTGGTGGCTGACGCAGACCACCTCGCGGCCGGCGCCGCGGGCGCGGGCCTTGTCCACCGCCGTCTCCATCCTGGCGGCGATCTCGGCGTACGGCTCACCCCAGGACGGCCGGAAGGGGTTGCGCAGTTGCCACCAAACCCGCGGGTCGCGCCAGGCGCCGTCGCCCGGGCTGACCCGTTTACCCTCGAAGAAATTGGCGGATTCGATCAGGTCCGGGTCGGTGTCCACGGCCAGGCCGTGCTTGGCGGCGATGGGGGCGGCGGTTTCCTTTGCCCGCTGCAGGGGCGAGGCGATCAGCGCGACGATGTCGCGGCCGGCCAGCGCGTCGGCCACCGCGGCCGCTTGCGCCCGGCCGTTGTCGGAGAGGTGAAACCCGGGCAGCCGCCCGTAGAGGATGCCGCTGGGGTTGTACACCTCGCCGTGGCGCACGACGTGCACCCGGGTGTGCTCGGCCATCAGGAGTTCCCCTCCTTGGCCGCCGCCGCGGCCCGGGCCGCGGCCGGCAGGGCGTCGGCGATCCGGTCGAACGCGCTGTCGTCCAGCGCGGTTGAGACGAACCACGCCTCGAAAGCGCTGCACGGCGGGTACACGCCCGCGTCCAGCAGCGCGTGGAAGAACGGTGGATAACGCCACGTCTCGGTGGCGCGCGCCGACGCGAAGTCCGTCACCGGCGTGTCGGAGAAGAACACGCTGAGCATATTTCCGGCGCGCGGAATCTGGTGCGCCACACCGGCATTCGTGAGCGCGTCGGCGAACAGCCCGGCCAGCCGATCGGCGTTGGCGTCCAGGGTGGCGTAGGCGGCGGCGTCGGCGTTGCGCAGGGTGGCCAGCCCGGCGGCCATCGCCACAGGGTTACCCGACAGCGTGCCGGCCTGATACACCGGGCCCAGCGGTGCGAGGCGCTCCATCACCTCGGCCCGGCCGCCGAACGCGGCGGCCGGCAAGCCGCCGCTCATAACCTTCCCGAAGGTGAACAGGTCGGCTGCGACGGGATCGATTCCGTACCAACCACTTCGGCTGACCCGGAAGCCGGTCATCACCTCGTCGATGATCAGCAGCGCACCGTGCTCGGCGGTGATCGTGCGCAGCGCCGCGTTGTAGCCGGGCGCGGGCGGGACCACGCCCATGTTGCCGGGGCTCGCCTCGGTGATCACCGCGGCGATCTGGTCGCCGAACCGGGCGAAGGTCTGTTGCACGGCGTCGATGTCGTTGTAGGGCAGCACGATCGTGTCGGCCGCCGTCGCGCCGGTGACGCCCGGCGAGGACGGCAGGCCCAGCGTCGCCACCCCGGAGCCGGCGTCGGCGAGCAGCGCGTCGACATGGCCGTGGTAGCAGCCGGCGAACTTGATCACCTTGGCCCGGCCGGTGAAGCCGCGGGCCAACCGGACCGCGCTCATGGTGGCCTCGGTGCCGGAGTTGACCAGCCGGATCCGCTCGACCGGCGCCACCCGGCCGATCATCTCGGCGGCCAGCTCGCTCTCGGCCGGTGTGGGCGCCCCGAACGACAGGCCCGAAGCGGCGGCTTTTGCGACGGCGTCGACGACGGCCGGGTGCGCATGACCCAGGATCATCGGGCCCCACGAGCAGACCAGGTCCACGTAACGGTTGCCGTCGGCGTCGGTCAGCCGGCATCCGCGCGCCTCGGTGATGAAGGGCGGCGTCCCGCCCACCGCGCTGAACGCGCGGACCGGAGAGTTCACCCCACCGGGAATGACGGCGCAGGCATCCTCGAACAACCGGGCCGACGCCGCCGTGGGCCGGGGGCCCCCGTCGACGCGCGCGGTCGCCTGATCACTGCTTCCCATGACGACCAGTGTTCCAGCCCGCGCGCGTCATTCCACTACAGGGTGTAGCAGAAGGGGCTAACAGAAGGTGGCGCGGCGTCGGTGGCGGGGTTAATCGGCGTCCGGGTGGACGGCTTCCTGAGCTGCGACGAAGTTGCGGCGGGCGGCCTCGCGTTCTCTTTCCGCCGCCCGTTTGTGCGCGTCGACGTCGCCGAGGCCCTCGGCGACCGCGAGTTCCTGGATTTCGGCGGCCCGCTGGTGCGCGATGGCGGCCTCATAGTGGCGACGGGTCACACGGCGGTGCGCTTCCTCGTCACGCGCACGGGCAGTCTCGACACGCTCGGCGGCGCGCCGCACGTCCGCCTCGGTGATGGAGTGCCCGTCGGCGAGTTCCCGCTCCCGGCGCAGTAACTCCTGGCTGCGGCGGGCGGCCTCGTTCCCGGGTGAATCGGCCATGACAAGACAGTAGTCGCATCCGCCGGAAAAAATTTGGGTTGTCCTCGCCCGGCGGCTGCGAGTTGGATGGCGGTATGCAATTCCCACAAGGACTTGCCCGGTTCAACCGTCGCGTCACCAACCCGATTCAGCGGATGTGGGCCGGCTGGCTGCCGCCGTTCGGGATCATCGAGCATGTCGGGCGGCGTTCGGGCAAGCCGTACCGCACCCCGGTGAACGTGTTCAGCACCGACGTCGAGGGCAAACCGGGGGTGGCGATCCTGCTGACCTACGGCCCCGACCGGGATTGGCTGAAGAACCTGAAGGCGGCCGGAGGCGGCCGGCTGCGCAGCAAGGGCAAGAGTTTCGGCATCGTCGATCCGCGCGTGGTCAGCAAGGCCGAGGCCGCGCCGCACGTAACTCGCGGCGCGCGACCGGTTTTCGCGAGGTTGCCGTTCGAGCAGGCGGTGTTGCTCACCCGGACTTCCTGACGCCGGTGATGCGGATCACGGCGATAGCCGAGCGGGCGGTCGGTCTCGACAGTCTTGGGCGCGGTGGGCCCGCCAATGCGGTGGTCAACTTCGCCCACCACACGGTTTCGCTGGTCGCGGTGATCACCGACGCGATCCGGCACGGTCGGCCGGTGGTGGGCGTGGCCTTCGACTCGATCGGACGGTTCGCCCAGAGCGGCATCCTGCGCGACCGGATGATCCCGCGGGTGCTGGCGGTGTCCCCCGACGCGCTGCTGGATGCGTCCGGATACCTCGATCCCGCCGCGGTTTCGGCGTGCGCGCTCGCCGACGAGAAGCCCGGCGGTCATGGCGACCGGGCGGCGGCCGCGGCCGCGCTGGAACTGGCCTGCTGGGACCTGAACGCCAAGTTGCGCGACGAGCCGGCCTACGTGACGATCGCCCGTCACGCCGGCCGAGCGCCCGCGCCGTCGGTCCCGGTGTATGCCGCCGGCGGCTATTACTACGCCGAGGGTGGGGTCGACCAGCTGCGCCGGGAGATGCGCGGGTACCTCGATTCGGGCTATGGGGCGGTCAAGATGAAGATCGGGGGCGCCGCCCCGGGTGAGGACCTGGCCCGGATCGAGGCCGTCATCGACGTCGTCGGTGACGCGGGACGGGTGGCGGTCGACGCGAACGGCCGGTTCGACCGGGCCGCGGCCACCCGGTGGGCGGCCGCGCTGGCCCCCTACGGGCTGCGCTGGTACGAAGAGCCGGGCGATCCCCTGGATTACGCGCTGAACCATGCGGTGATCCAGTGCTACGAGGGTGCGGTGGCCACCGGTGAGAACCTCTTCTCGGCGCCGGATGTGACCAATCTCGTGCGCTACGGCGGCATGCGGCCCAATCATGATGTCTTCCAGATGGATCCGGGCCTGAGCTACGGGTTGACCGAGTACATCCGGATGCTCGACGTCATGACGGCCCACGGTTTTGATCGCGGTTTCGCGTTCCCGCACGGCGGTCATCTGATCAACCTGCACGTCGCGGCCGGGCTGGGCCTGGGCGGCTGTGAGGCTTACCCCGGCGTGTTCGCGCCGTTCGGCGGTTACTCGGATGCCTGCGCGCTGTCGGCGGGGCGGATCGCGCCGACCGACGCCGCGGGGTTCGGGCTCGAGCAGAAGACCGGCCTGGCCGAGCTGATCGCCGAGCTGACCGACGGGAGAACGCGCGAATGAAGATCGCGGTAATCGGTTGCGGTGCAATGGGTTCCATCTACGCCGCCCGGCTGGCCGCAGCGGGTAACGAGGTGCTGGCCATCGACCGCCACCAGGCCGGCGTCGACCAGATCAGCCGGCATGGGTTGCGGGTCACCGGTCCGGGCTATGACCGGGTGGTCGAGCTGCGGGCGAGCACCACCGCACCGGACGAGGAGATGGACCTGATCGTGCTCGCCGTGAAGGCGGCCGACGTGACAACCGGTGCGCGACAAGCCCTTCCGATGTTGGGAACGGCCACGCCGGTGCTGACCATCCAGAACGGCCTGGGATCGGCCGAGACCGTGGCCGGCATCGTCGGCGACAGTCGGGTCGCGGTCGGAATCGCCAGCGGGTTCGGCGCGGCGACCGTGGCCCCCGGCCTTGTCCGCCACAACGCCATGAAAGCGATGCGGTTCGGCGCCTACTCGTCGCTGCCGCACGCGACGGTCGAGTCGATCGCGCGGGCGTGGGCCGATGCCGGATTCGATGCGGCCGCGGTCACCGACATCGCCGCCATGCAGTGGGAGAAGCTGATCTGCAACGCCGCCTACAGCGCGCCGTGCGCGCTGACCGGAATGACCGTCGGCCAGGTGATGGACGACCCGGAGATGGGGCCGGTCAGCCGGTCGGCCGCCAGCGAGGCGTGGACCGTCGCGCGGGCGTCGGGCATCGCGGTCGCCGTCACCGATGCGGTCGAACACGTTCGCGCCTTCGGCGCGCAAATGCCCGACGCCAAACCGTCGGCGCTGCTGGACCACGAGGCGCACCGGGTCAGCGAGATCGACGTCATCAACGGCGCGGTCCCGCGCCAGGGCGCGCGGGTTGGTGTCGCGGCGCCGGTGAACGCGACGCTGACCGCGTTGGTCAAGTCGATCGAAAGGCAATGGGGCTGACCACAGCTGGCGCTGTTGGGAAAGCGGGCAACCCCTTGCCAGCGGGGGCGCCGAGATTTTGGGGATTGTGTGAGTCCGCAATTTGATAGCGCATCTGCTAGCGCCTTTGAAAGAGATCTATTCTCCGCAGACAGCGTCGACACGCCCGCGAACTCGCGCGACGAAATACAGCCCGATCACCACCGCCCAGGACAGCAGGCTGAGCCAGAGCTGGCTGCGCGCCGTGTGGTCGAACGCCATCTGCACCAGCACCGCGGTGATTCCGGTCAGCGTGAGAATCGACAGCACCGGATAGAACCACATTTTCACCGTCAGTCTCTCCGCGGGCGTTCGGCGGCGCAGGATGATCTGCGACAGGGCGATCAACCAGTAGACGAACAAGATGATGGCGCCCGACGAGTTCAGCAGGAAGAGGAACACCGTGTTGGGCGAGACCCGCGCCATGATGACGCACCCGAACCCGACCGCCGACGAGCACAAGATCGCGAAGTGGGGAACGCCGCGGCCACTCAGTTTGACCAATTGTGTTGGGGCTTCACCCCGCTCGGCGAGGACGAACAACATGCGCGACGCGGTATAGAGCCCGGAGTTCAGGCAGGACAGCACCGCGGTCAGCACGACGGCGTTCATCACCTGGTCCGCGCCGGAAAGCCCCATGTGTTTGAGCGCGGCCACGTACGGCGAGGCACCGAGTTCCACGGAGTCCCAGGGCAACAGCACCACGAGCAGGAAGACCGAACCGACGAAGAAGATCCCGATGCGCGCCACCACCGATCTGGTCGCCTTCTGGACGGCCAGCTCGGGGTCGCGACTTTCCGCGGCGGCGACGGTGACGATCTCGGCGCCCACCATGGAGAAGATCACCACCACGATGGCGGCGAACACCGCGCCGACGCCGTGGGGAAAGAACCCGCCGTGTGTGTGCAGATTGGCCAGACCTCCGTGATGGCCCGGCACCAGTCCCAGGATGTATGCCGTGCCCACGACCAGAAAGATCACGATCGTCGCGACTTTGATTCCGGCGAACCAGAATTCGAATTCCCCGAAAGACGACACCGAGAACAGGTTGGTCGCCGTCATCAACACCATCGGGCCCAGTGACAGCAGCCACAGCGGCGCATGGAACCAGTAGTTGAGCACCTTACCGCCGGCGACCGCCTCGAAGCCCACCACGATCACCCAGAAGTACCAATACAGCCAGGCCACCGAGAAACCCGCCCAGCCGCCCAGGGCCTTGGCCGCGTAGTCGGCGAACGATCCGGTGGACGGGTTCGCGGCCGCCATCTCGCCCAGCATCCGCATCACCAGCACGATGAGCAGACCGCAGAGGGCGTAGGTGAGGAACGCGGCCGGGCCGGTGTCCTTGATCACCACGCCGGACCCGACGAACAATCCGGCGCCGATGACCCCGCCCAGGGCGATCATGCTGAGCTGCCGTTGCGACAGTCCTTGGCGCAGTTGCGGAGTAACGCCGCCTTCCGACGCCCGCGGGTCGTCATCCGCGGGACCGGAACTCACCTGGCGTTGCGTGCGCGGCATGCCCGGACGCTATCGGGCTTCGCGGCCCGCAGCAACAACGACCTACAGGTACAAGTCGCGGTCGCGGATCAGCGCCGTGGCGACCACGCTAATAGCCGCTGTCGCAACCAGATACCCGCACGCCAGCCACGGCGCACCGCCGAGCGCCGCGATCAGCGCGGTCAAGATCATCGGGGTGACCCCGGAGGCGTAGATCCCCGAGACCTGATAGACGAACGACAATCCCGTATAGCGCGTGTTGGTGGGATACAGCGCGGAGTACAGCGTGCCCTGGGCGCCGTAGAAGAGCGCATGCACGACACCGAACACGATGATCATCGCCAGCCCGAACCACACCAGATTCCTGGTACCGAACAGGGCGAACGCCGGAAAGGCCGCCAGGCCGTAGCAGGCGATGCCGGCCAGGTAGACCCGCCGCGCACCGAATCGCTCGGTCAATCGCCCCGAAATCGGCAGCAGCACCGCCATCACCAGTGCGGCAATGGTCACCACCACCAACACCGACACCCGGTTCAGTCCAAGGGCGCCGGTGGCGTAACTGATGGCGAAGACACCCCAGGTGTTGAACGCCGAGCCCTCGGCCCACCGCGACAGCAGTCCGAGCACGGTGTTGCGCCGCGACCGCGGCTTGCGGACGATGTCGCGGATAGGCACGGTGGATGCGGCCTGCAGGTCCTGCAATTCCCGGAACGCCGGCGTCTCGTCGACGCGCAACCGGACCACGACGCCGATCACGACCAGCAGCAGGCTCAGCAGAAAGCCGATGCGCCAGCCGTAGGAGAGGAACCGCGCCGGCCCCAAAACGATCTGCAGGAACGCGAATATGCCGGTGCCCAGGGCGAGGCCGAGCGCCAACCCGATCTGCGGGATCGCCCCGAAGCGGCCGCGCCGGTCGCCGGGGCTGTGCTCGACGGCCAGCAGCACCGCCCCGCCCCACTCACCCCCGAGCGCAAAGCCCTGCAGGACGCGCAACACCAGCAGCAGGATCGGCGCCCACGCCCCGATCTGTGCGGACGTCGGCAACACCCCGATCAGCGCCGTCGCGCCGCCCATGATCAGCATGGTCAACGCCAGGCTGCGCTTGCGTCCGATCCGGTCACCGATGTGGCCGAACACCAGGCCCCCGATGGGCCGCATGACGAACCCGACGGCGAAGGTCGCGAACGCCAATAGCGTTCCCACCAAAGAACTTTCGTTGGGAAAGAACACCTTGTTGAACACCAGGCCCGCCGCGGTGGCGTACAGGAAGAAGTCGTACCACTCGACCGTGGTGCCCAGCAGGCTCGCCGCGACGACAATGCGCAACCGCCGCCGTCGCTGCTCGGCGGATTCGTCAACCGCCTCGCGCGCCGCCGGGGCGATCCCGGCGCCGGCTGCGGACGCGGGCATCGTTGCCGCCATGGCCGTTAGTGCGCCGAGGCGACCGCGAACGGGGTCGCCGCTGCCGGATGCGATTGGCGGTTGGGGTGCCGCCACAAGCCCATCCGCTCGAGCAGCGGCAACACACCCTCGCCGAACCAGTAGGCCTCTTCCAGATGCGGATACCCCGACAAGATGAAGTGACTGATGCCCGATTTGGCGTATTCGGCCAGCCGTTCGGCGACCTCGGCGTGCGAGCCGACCAGGGCGGTGCCCGCTCCCCCACGGACCAGACCCACCCCGGCCCACAGGTTGGGCGCGACCAACAATTTACTGCTGTCGCCGCCGTGCAGGTCTAGCATGCGGCGCTGGCCTTCGGATTCGCTGCGCGCCAGGCTGGCCTGCACCCGCTCGACGTCCGCCGGGTCGATCGCGGCCAGCAACCGGTCGGCCTCGGCCCACGCCTCGGCGGCCGTGTCGCGGCTGATCACGTGAATCCGCAAGCCGTACTGCAGGATCCGGCCGGCATCGACGGCCAGTCCACGGATCCAGTCGAGCTTCTTGGCGACCGCGGTAAGCGGTTCGCCCCAGGTGAGGTACACGTCGGAGTGTTTGGCCGCCACCGGTCCGGCCGCTGCCGAGGATCCACCGAAGAACACCGCCGGGATCGGGTCGGGCGGGTTGTTCAGTTGGGCGCCCTCGACCAAGATGTGTTCTCCCGCAAAGCTAACCGGATCCTTGGAGGTCCACAACTGGCGCACCACGTGCAAAAACTCGGCGGTGCGGGCGTACCGCGCCTCCTTGTCCAGGAAATCCCCGTAGGCCCGTTGCTCGTGCGCTTCGCCGCCGGTGACGACGTTCAGCAGCAGCCGCCCCTGCGAGTGCCGCTGGAAAGTGCCGGCCATCTGGGCGGCCAGGGTCGGACTCAGCATCCCGGGACGGAACGCAACCAGGAATTTCAGGGTCTCGGTCGATTCGACCAGCATCGCCGTCGTCAACCACGCGTCCTCACACCACAATCCGGTGGGCGTGAGGACGGCTTCGAAACCGTTGTCTTCAGCCGCCGTGCAGATCTGGTGCAGATACTTCAGCGTGGCCGGCCGGTCACCGGACATTGCCGTGCCGTGTCCGCCCGCGACCAGATTCCGCGAATCGCCGTAGGTCGGCAGAAACCAATGAAACGCGAGACTCAATTCACCATCCTCTTCCGCTCCTGTGCACACAGAGGTTCCATCATGCTGAAATCGGCGTCGGCGGGCGATGGTTGAAACCTGCGAGATTGCATCCCCGGCCGGGCACCGCCATCACGGCGGCCAGCCGCACGCCGCGCGCGTCTTCGCGGTGCCGGACGAGTGGCGAGCACGGTCGCGTCTCCCTCTGTCCCAGAAGGCAATACGATCGAGATGAATCGGGCGGCGGCAACCGGCGAAATCGGCGCTACGATGACTACGATCTCGGCCGATGCCGCAACTCGGCGCCGACATTGCGCGCGCCGGACGGCCGACAAGGTCACCGCTTCGTGACCGGAAGGTCACACCAGATCACACAATGCTTCCAATACGGCGTGGCTCGGCAGGTAATCCCCGCTCAGCGCGGCATTATTGCGATCATGCCTGACCTCACACGCCGAGCGGTGCTCCGGATGGGCGCCGGTGCCAGCCTCGGCGCTGCCGGCGTGCTCGCCTTCGGCTCCCTGCTGGCTCCCGGCAGGTCGTACGCCGCGACCCTGCCGCAGGCGCCCGCGCCGTTCGAGCCGCCGACGGCGGGCAAGACCCTGCCGACCCGGCTCAGCGGATCGTTCGTGTCGGCGGCCCGAGGCGGGATCAAGACCAACTACGTGATCGCCATGCCGCCGGGCCAGACCGGCGCGCTGCGCCCCGTGATCGCCCTGCACGGCGTGGACGGCGACGCCAACCAGATGCTCGACATGGGCGTGCCGGACGGGCTGGCCCAGCTGGTCAAGGAGGGCAAGCCGCCGTTCGCGGTGGTCGGCGTCGACGGCGGCAACACCTACTGGCACAAAAGGACTTCCGGCGAGGACTCCGGCGCCATGGTGCTCGACGAGCTGCTGCCGATGCTGTCCACCATGGGTTTCGACACCTCCCGGGTCGGTTTCATGGGGTGGTCGATGGGCGGATACGGGGCGCTGCGTCTGGGTGCCAAGCTGGGGCCGGCACGGACCGCCGGCATCTGTGCGATCAGCCCGGCGCTGTACACCTCGTATCCGCTGAGTGCGCCCGGGGCGTTCGACAGCAATGACGACTTCGTGCAGAACAGCGTCATGGGCCTGCCGGCGCTGAATTCGATTCCGCTGCGGGTGGATTGCGGCAACTTCGACCGCTTCTATTTCGCCACAAAGCAATTCGTGTACCAGTTGAAAACCCAACCGGCGGGCAGCTTCTCCCTAGGCGGGCACGACGTCGCCTATTGGCGCAGCCAACTGCCCGGTGAATTGGCCTGGTTGGCGACCTAGCCCACGTAGATGACACTTCGGGAGGAATCGGTCGCCGGCAGCCCACACCCACCTGCGCGGCAGACTTCCCGAAGGGGATTCCGGCCCGACATCGAGGGACTGCGCGCGGTCGCGGTGATCGCCGTCGTGCTCTACCACGCCGGCATCCCGGGAATCACCGGCGGCTACATCGGGGTGGACGTCTTCTTCGTCATCTCCGGCTTCCTGATCACCGGGCTGCTCTTCCGCGAGGCGAGCACCACGAATACCGTTGCACTGGGCCGGTTTTACGGTGCACGCGCCCGGCGGCTGCTGCCCGCCGCGGCCATCGTCGGCACCATCACCGCGATCGCCGCCGCCGCGGTATTGCCCCCGCTGCCGGCGCGCAGCGTGTTCCTCGACGGCATCGCCAGCGCACTGTATGTCGGCAACTACCGGTTCGCGCTGCGCGGCACCGACTATCTGACCTCCGACGCCCCGTCGCCGTTCCAGCACTACTGGTCGCTGGGCGTGGAAGAGCAGTTCTACCTGGTGTGGCCGGTGCTGATCATCGCCATCGCCTGGTCGGTCCCGCGCATCCCGCGCCTTCGCGCGGCGGCGGCGCGCGCGACCCCGTACGCGGTGGCCCTCGCGGTGGTGCTCGCGGCGTCGCTGACGGCGGCCGCGCTGTGGACCCGCACATCGCCGTCGTGGGCGTTCTTCTCGCTGCCCACCCGCGCCTGGGAACTGGCCGCCGGTGGGCTGGTGGCCCTGTCGATTCAGCAGTGGCGCCGGCTGTCGCTGCGGACCGCGGCCATCGCCGGCTGGGGCGGCCTGGCGTTGATCCTGCTGACCTGCACCCAGCTCAACGCCCATACCCCGTATCCCGGTACCGAGGCGCTGCTGCCGGTGCTGGGCACCGCGCTGATCATCGGTGGGGGCGCCGTCACCGGCGGGCTCGGGCCCGGTCGCTTGCTGTGCCGCCCGTCGATGCGCGCGATCGGCCGGATCTCCTACTCGTGGTACCTGTGGCACTGGCCGGTGCTGCTGCTGATGCCGGCGCTGCTCGGCGAGCCGGCGGGGCTGCCGGCCAGGCTGAGCGCCACGGCCGTCTCGGCCGGGCTGGCCGTCATCACCCTGCACCTGGTGGAGAATCCCGGCCGCTTCGCCGCGGCGCTGCGCCGGTCGGCGAAGGTCAGCCTGGTCGTGGCGGGCGGCGCCAGTGCCGCCACCGCGTGCGCGTGCCTGCTGCTGCTCAACGTGATCCCGGCACCGGTGGGCCACGGGGTGGCCGCCCCGCGGGCCAACATCATTGCGACGCCCCCGACCAACGCCCCCGCCGTCAGTCCCCAGGAGGCGGCCGTTCGTCAGGGCTTCGAGCAGGCGCGGGTGGCGCTCGCAGGGGCCGCCGGCCTGCGAGCCGTGCCGTCGAACCTGGACCCGCCGCTGGCGAAGGCGCCCGCCGACAAGGCCGCCGTGTTCGTCAACGGCTGCGTCCGGTCCTGGCGCGACGTCGGACAAAGCGAGTGCGCGACCGGCGACACCGCCTCGCCGACGACGGTGGCCCTGATCGGCGACTCGCACGCCGCCATGTGGAACCCCGCCTTCGAGCAGCTCGCCGAGCAGCGGCACTGGCGGCTGGAGACGCTGGCCAAGGTGACGTGTCCGCTGCAGGACCTGCACATCGTGAGCCCGTATCTGGGCCGCGAGTACACCGAATGCGAACAGTGGCGCGCCCAGATCATGGGCCGGATGGCCGCCGAACACCCGCGACTGATCGTCCTGGACATGAGCCGGCGCTACGGCGGGGATTTCGGCTTCGCCTCCTACGACCCGGCGTGGATCGACACTTTGGGGCGCACGGTGGCGCAGTTGCGCGGCACCGGCGCGACCGTCCTCGTGCTCGGACCCGCCCCCGACCCGCATTCGTCCGCGCCAACGTGCCTCTCCGCGCACCTCGACGACGTGAGCGCCTGTACGCCAACGAGATCCGAGGGGCTCAACGGCGACGGCATCGCTGCCGAGCGGGCGGCGACGACCGGCAGCGGCGGCCACTATGCCGACCTGACCGACATGTTCTGCACCGCCGACCGCTGCCCCGTCATCGTCGGCAACACCCTGGTGTTCCGCGACGACAACCATGTGACGACCGAGTACGCGCAGTTGGTGGCGCCGCTGCTGGGTGCGCTGGCCGACCGCGCCCTGGTGAACGGGTGAGTGGCAATGAACTTCTCGTGGCTGACCAACGTCAGATCAGTGAAGGGTTTTTGGAGGTTTTGCCGATGATGTCCCCGCTGCTGCTGGTCTGCATCGCACTAGCCGCGCCCTTCGCCGGAATCGGCTTCCTCCACGTCCAGGACCGCTTGGAGCGCTGGGACTACGAGCGGCACGCGGACGACTGACCCGCGCTTGGCAAAGGTCCCGCTTTCGTAAATCCGCGTAGCCGCGGCCGGGTTCTGCGCGATTGTGCCGATGTTTTCGCCGCGCCCATGCACACATGCTGGCTAACATGAGCGCCCGATACGCCGCTGGTGCGTGACGCTGCTGCTTGCCGACGTCGAAGGCTCGACGCGGTTGTGGGAAACGCAGCCCGAGGTCATGGGTTTGTGCGCTCGAGTTGCAGATGGCCGCGCTGGCGCCGATCCGGCTACGCACCGGCGTGCACACCGGGGAGGTCCAGTTGCGCGACGCCGGCAACTACGCCGGGCCCACCATCAACCGAACCGCGCGGCTGCGCGACCTCGCGCACGGCGGGCAGACCGTACTGTCCGGTGCCACCGAGCCGCTGGTGGTCGACCGGTTGCCGGCCGATGCCTGGTTGACGGACCTGGGCGTCCACCCGCTGCGTGACCTGCCACGCCCGGAGCGGGTCGTGCAACTCAACCATCCCGAGCTGCGCACCGACTTCCCGCCGCTGCGCACCACGAATGATGTTGTCGGAGCGCATCTTCCGGTCCAGTTGACCAGCTTGTGGGCCGCGGCCCGCAGATCGGCGACATCACGCAGCTGTGAAAGAGAACAGGTTCGTGACCCTAGACCGGGGCCGGCGGGGTCGGCAAGACCCGGTTGGCGATCCAGGTCGCCGCCGAAGCGGCACGGGAGTTCGGTGGCGGGGTCTGGTTTGTCGACCTGGCGCCGGTCACCAATCCCGTCGTCGTGCCCGTCGTCCTGGCACGCACCCTGGGCCTTGTCGACCAGCTGGACGTCGTTCGGCTCGTCAGCGCGGGGTTGCCCAATAAAGACATTGCGGCGCGGCTGTTCGTCTCTCCGCGTACCGTGCAGACCCATCTGACGCACGTCTACGCCAAACTCGCTGTGTCGTCACGGGTTCAGCTCGCCCGGGAAGCCGCGCGTCACACCTGACTCAGGTCGACAGCTGCGTACGGATGAGCGGCGCGATCTTGTCCGCCATGTACTGGTGCCCCGCGTCATTCGGATGCACCCCGTCGGCACCGATCAGGTCGGGCCGGCCGACGAACCAGTGCTCGGCGATCGGATCGATGAACGTTGCCCCGGCAGCCCCGGCCGCCCCGCCGAGGATGTCGCGGATCAGAAACATCGACGGCGGAACGTCGGCGGTCGGCCACGGCGGTCCGATCACCAGCAAGCGCGCCGCCGGCGCAAGTTGGCGCGCCAGATCCAAAGCGGCATGGGTTTTTACGGTTAGCGTCGCGGGATCGATACCCTGGTCATTGCGAGAGCCGAAGAAGACCACCAGCGCATCGTCGGGCTGGACCGCCCGGGCGGTCAGATCCTCGAAGATACTGCCGTGGTCGCCGAGCGCGGCATAACCCGCTCTGCCTTCCGCCGCCACGCTGCCCGAGATCCGCGAACCCCGCGAACCGAGCACCTGCCAAGCGCGCGACGTCCACGACCTGGATCCCAGACCGCCCTCATTGGTTCCGGTGGTGTACGAATCTCCTACCACTGCAACATGATTCAGCCGGAAGTCGAGCGTCAGTGTCTCGTAGGTGCGCACCTGCGCCGGGTATGCGATGCCTACGCCCGCCAGAAAACTCACCCCAATGAGAAAGGTGGCCAGACGACTCACTCTCACCTCCACTGTCAACGGCATCGTTGGGTGCCGCCGCGCCCCCATCAAGTATTCCCCGGGATTCGCGGCCGGCCGCTGAGGCGGCCATCACACCGCGCGGGCCGAAACCGCTTCCAGCGGACGGTCGATCGGATGCAGCTTACTGGTCGACTCGCCGGGATCGCTTCTGGCACTGACGGCTCTGACATCGACCATCTTGCGCATCCAACGGCGGGCGGGCTCTTCGACGCCGTGATACAGCAGCGCCGAGGCGCCCAGGGCGATCGCGAGCAGGGCGATGACGTTCCATTTCCACGGGTTGTCCAGGGTGGGGAGCTCGAATTGCTCCACGGCCCATCCCCAGGCGGTGTGCACCAGCTCGTGCACCATGTACAAGCAGAACGAGATCTTGCCGCCGTACACCAGCACCCGCGTCGACAACACCCTCGGCAGGCTTCCCAGCCCGATGGCCAGCGATATCACCAGCGGAACGAACAACACGTCGACGACACCGCCGCTGTCGTTCTCCACCACCCCCGATATCGGGTGCGCGCCAAACCAATACAGCACACCCACCATGGCGGCCAGCAAAAGCAGGGAGACGTATCCGGCGACGCGGCGGCCACGATCGCTCAGCCGCAGCCTGCGCACCGCGGCGCAGGCCAGTGCGCCGGCCGTGAACTGCGTGACGATTCGCGGCAGCCAGCTCCACGGTGTGTAGAAGTGTCCGCTGGCGAGCAACATCACCACCGGCGGCAGCGATGCCGCGAACGCCAGCACCATCAGGCTGCGCGCCCTGGTCGCCTGTTTCATCCGCAACAGGACCAGCACCAGGACGGCGAACAGCACATAGGCCAGCCATTCCGCGCTGATCGACCAGGCCGGCCCGTCCCAGCTCGAGTCATCGAAGAACGGCACGAACCACAGCTGCACCAACAGGATTTGGCGCACATAGCTGATCGCGGTGAGCGAAGCGGCGTCCGGCGACGGCACATGGCCGACGTGCAGGGTGAAGATCACCCACAGGGCGGCGAGGTGCAGGGTGACCAGGTACACCGGCCACACCCGGGCCAGGCGCAGCCACAGGAAATGCAGGGTCGCCCGGGTCGACCAGGACCGGCCCATGCGGTCCAGATAGTTGTACGTCAGCACGAACCCGCTGAGAATGAAGAAGAGGTCGACGCCTTGGGCGCCGCAATTGAGCACCGGCGCGAGGGCGTCGCGAAAATCGGGCGACACATCGCCGAGCATCGGCCGGAAGTGAAACAGCACCACCCAGAGCGCCGCCACGATACGGAGCCCCGTCAGGGCCGTGATCTCGCCCCTGATCTCTCCGCCCCGCACGCTGCTCTTCCCGTCCGAATCCTGCCGTTTCGTTCGCCTGCTACTCCGGCTGAGCGGGAAATCTCGCCTTTTCACAAGCCCCTCGACCAGCAACCGGCAGCCTTGGCAGCCTAGCAGCGCGATCGCCCGCATGCGTGGACGGTTGTGGTGTGGCATACGGCTTTCCGGGGTAATCCTTGGGCTCGATGGCCCGCTGGGCGTTTGCTCAGGCCCGGCATCGCGGCGGCCTTACAGTCGCTTCTTAGCAAAGCGTTAGACGCGGCTTCCGGTCTCCTTAGGCTTGCGGCCTAACGTTTCAGACACCCTTCGGAGAACGTCTCGGGGCGCCCCCGAAGGTAGCGCGAGCGCCACGGAGAGTGAGGGGTCCTCATGACGATCGCAGGCAGGCCGACCGGCCACGACAACTGCGTGTTCGACTGCGACGGGGCTCAGGTCCGGGCGCACTACCGCCACCTGGCGACGGTGGTGCACATCCGCGGCGAAATCGATGCCGACAATGTGGACCGCATCAGCGACCACATCGCGCGTTTCACGCTCGGAGAAAACCCTGTGGTGCTCGACGTGGCCGACGTCGACGAATTTGCTGAGACGGGTATCTCGCTGCTGTATGCGTTCGATGCCGATTGTCGTGCCGCCGGGGTGGATTGGACCCTGGTCGCCAGTTCAGCGGTGATCCGGGTGTTGGATGACACCGGTCATGACGACAGCTTCCCGATCATGCGCTCGGTTCACGAGGCGCTGCAGGATCGGGCCGAGGCCATCGTGCTGCGCCGCCGGATGGCATTGCCGCTGGTCAGGAAGACGCCCTAGCGCCCGAGCGAGCCCGCCGCAGCCTGGCAGTGCCGTTGACCGCCAGCACTCCGGCGCTCGTCAGCAGCACCAGCGTCAGCAGTAGCAGCTGCGGGTCATACACCAACGATGTGGTGGAGGGCTGCCCGTCCGCGATCGGCGCTACGGTCACCGTGTGATGCGAGTGCAGCCAGGTCAGTCCGGAGCACACCAGCGCGGCGCAGGCGAGGCCGAGCTCGAGCAGCGCCCGGGCGTTCATAGCGCCGTCCCGGTGTCGTCGTCCCAATCACCGTCGATGACGTCGGATGAGGCGGGCTCTACCCGCTCCTGAACCAGGGGGGTCAACGCGGCCCGCAGCTGACGATGACGGCGCGCCCACGCCTGGACGGTGCGCCCGCCGGTGAGCTTGAGGCCGATGCCGACGCGCCCGCGCGGCACCCCGACCAGTTCGCCCAGCGCCCGGGACGCCTGCCAGCGCGCCAGGTCCTTCCCGGAGGCTTCGTGATTCTCGGGCTCGGGATACACCTTGACAATCTCGCGGACCAGGATCGTTTCGGTGCCCTCGCGCAGGGCGTCCTCGGTGAGCTCGACCGAGACGTGGATCCGCGCGGCCTTCACCTGTATCGCCAAGAACGCCGATACCAGCACCAGGAAGATCGCGGGGACCACGAACGACACCGGGGCACCGCTCCAGATTTCGATCAGGACCATGGCCACCGCCGCGGCCGGGCCGGCCGCCAGCCACCACCAGCTGGCGCCGGGTTCGTAAAACAACGGCTTTTGTGCGGTATCGCTGTCGGTCGTCATCGCAAGCCCCATCTCACGAGAGCCACCCTGCCGCATCGGCGGCCCAATAGGTGAGAACGATATCGGCTCCGGCGCGCCGGATGCTGGTCAGCGACTCCAGCGCCGCGGCGCGCTCGTCGATCCAATTGTTCGCGGCTGCAGCACAAATCATCGCGTACTCCCCCGATACCTGATACGCGGCGACGGGAACGGGCGAGACGTCCGCCGCGGCCGCGACCACGTCGAGATAACTCATCGCCGGCTTGATCATCACGATGTCGGCACCCTCGTCGAGATCGAGCTCGATCTCGCGCAGCGCCTCCCGGGCGTTGCCCGCCTCCTGCTGATAGGTGCGGCGGTCCCCGGACAGGCTGGAACTGACCGCTTCGCGGAACGGACCGTAGAACACCGAGGCGAACTTGGCGGCGTAGGCCAGAACGGCCACGTCGGTGAAGCCCGCGGCGTCCAATCCGTCGCGAATCGCCCCCACCTGACCATCCATCATGCCGCTCGGGCCCACCACATGAGCGCCCGATTCAGCTTGTGCCACAGCGAGTTCCACATAGCGGGCGACGGTGGCATCGTTGTCGACCCGGCCCCGGTCGTCGAGGACGCCGCAGTGTCCGTGGTCGGTGAATTCGTCCAGGCAGGTGTCGGCCATTAACACGGTGGCCTCACCGAGGTCCTTGGCCAGGTCCCGCAGGGCGACATTGAGGATCCCGTCGGGGTCGGTCCCGGCCGACCCCACCGAGTCCTTGTCCTCGTCGCGGGGCACGCCGAACAGCATCAGCCCGCCCACCCCCGCGGCGACGGCACCGGCGGCCGCGCTGCGCAACGAATCGCGGGTGTGCTGCACCACGCGCGGCATGGAAGTGATCGGCCGCGGTTCGTCGATACCGTCGGCGACGAACATCGGCAGCACCAAATGCCTTGGCTCCAAGGATGTTTGCGCCACCAACCGGCGCAGGGCCGGGGTGGTGCGAAGCCGGCGCGGACGGTGCCGCGGGTAGGCCACTAGCGCCTGCGGCTCTTTTTGCGCGGCGGTGGCAGCGCACCCTCGGCGCGCAACCGCGCGGCGTGTTCGGCCAGAGCGTCGACCAGCGGACCGACAGCGGCGGTCTCGGGCTGCACGTCCACCCGCAGGCCGAATTCCGCCGCGGTCTCGGCGGTCTTCGGACCGATGCAGGCGATGATCGTCCGCGCGTGCGGCTTACCGGCGATGCCGACCAGGTTCCGCACCGTGGAGCTGGACGTGAAGCACACCGCGTCGAAGCCGCCGGTCTTGATCATTTCCCGCGTTTCCGCCGGCGGCGGAGCCGCCCGCACCGTCCGGTAGGCGGTCACATCCTCGATCTCCCAACCACGTTCGCGCAGACCCTCGGCCAGCGTCTCGGTGGCTATGTCGGCCCGCGGCAGCAGCACCCGGTTGACCGGGTCGAAAATGCTGTCGTAGGGCGGGAAATCGTCAAGCAGACCCAACGAAGACTGCTCGCCGGCCGGCACCAGTTCCGGGCTGATCCCGAACGCCCGGACCCGGTCGGCGGTCGACTCACCGACACACGCGATTTTGACTCCGGAGAATGCGCGCGCATCCAGGCCGAATTCGCCGAACTTCTCCCAGACCGCGCGCACCGCGTTGGTGGAGGTGAATACCACCCACTGGAAGCGGCCGTCGACCAATCCCTTGACGGCCCGCTCCATCTGGGCCGGGCTGCGCGGCGGCTCGACGGCAATGGTCGGCACCTCGATCGGCAGTGCGCCGTAGGACGTCAGGCGCTCGCTCATCTCGCCGGCCTGGTCCTTGGTGCGGGGCACCAGCACGGTCCAGCCGTACAGCGCGCGGCTCTCCCACCAGTTCAGTTTCGCCCGGCTGGCCACCGTCTTGCCGATGGTCACCACGAGCGGACCGGTCAGCGGGCCGGCGGGGTCGGTACCGCCCAGCACCGCCGAGTCGGTCAAGCCGTGCAGCGTGGTCTCGATCGACCGCTGCTGGCAGGTGGTGCCGTGCGCGGTCACCACGCACGGGGTGTTCTCGGCGAGCCCGTGCTCGATCAAGGTGCGCGCCGCGTCGGCCAGGTGCGACGACGTGGCCTGCAGAATCAGCGGACCGGGCGCCGCGGCCAGCGCCTCCCAATCCACATGCGGGTCGCGCACATCGGCGACGGTGTGCGATGAGCCCAGCGGCAACCCCGCGTACGTCGGGACGGCATCGCTGGGGGCCAGTCCGGGGACGATCTCGATGTGCAGGTGGCTGCGCGCGATGGCGTTCACCTCGGTGATGACCGCGTCGACCGTCAGCGGGTCGCCGGCCACCAGCCGCACCACGTCGGCGCCCGTCCGCGCTTCGGTGGTCAGCGTCTTGGCCACCTCGGCGGGGTCGCCCAGCGCCGGGCGGATATCGGGACCGCCGGACATCACCGCCGGCTGCGCCTTGCCCTGGTCGGAAACACCGTCACCGTTAGCGGCGGCCGGCTCGGCCGGGGCCGGGCCGGAAACCGGTGGCAGGTCTTTGCCGATCAGGGCCAGCACCGGCTCGGGCACGTCAGGGTCGGTGAACACCAAAGCGGCGTTCGCCAGCACCGTCGCGGCCCGGGTCGTCAGCAATCCCGGGTCACCCGGGCCGGAGCCCACGTACGTGATGCGGCCGGGTGTCGGCTTACGGCCTCGCGTCGTCATTGTCGCTCCCACGTGATTCGCATTTAATTTCCTCGCGCCGGGTCTTGCCGCGCTTCGCTCATCAGCTCGCGCGCGCCCAGCTCGAACAGCTCCGCGGCCACCGAAAGCCCAAGCTCTCGTGCCCGACCGGGACTGCCGATACCGGACGCGCGGATCACGTCGGACCCGTCCAGCGCCGCCACGCAACCGCGCAGCGACAGCTCTTCGAAGATCCGGCCTTCCTCATCGATGGACTCGACCACTTCCGCGATCGCGCCCACCGGTGCGGAGCAACCGGCCTCCAGTTCGGCCAGCAGGGTTCGCTCGGCGGTGACCGACGCACGCGTGTCGGCGTCGTCCAGCTCCGCCAGCACTGCCGCTAACCGGCTATCACCGGCGCGGCATTCGACGGCGAGCGCGCCCTGAGCCGGTGCTGGCAACATCTGCACCGGCTCTAGCGTCTCGGTGACATCGTCGAGGCGACCGAGCCGGGCCAGTCCCGCCCGGGCTACCACGATCGCGTCGAGATCACCACTGCTTACCCTGTTCAACCTGGTATCTAGGTTGCCTCGTAGGGGGCGGATTTCCAAACCGAGACCCAATGCTCTAAGCTGCGCCGCCCGCCGCGGCGAGGAGGTCCCCACCAGCGAACCGGGTGGCAACTCCGCGAGCACCAGTCCGTCCCGCGCCACCACCGCGTCGCGCGGGTCGTTGCGCACCGGTATGGCGGCCACAGCAAACCTTGGGTCGTCGGCGGTGGGCAGGTCCTTGTGGGAGTGCACCGCGGCGTCGACACGGCCCTCGTCCATCGCTTCGCGCAGTGCGGTGGTGAAGACACCCACCCCGAGGGATTCGATGGGCGCCGACGATTTGTCCCCGGCGGTGCTGATGGTCACCAGCTCCGCCGGGTGTCCCAGCGCGATCAAAGCGTCTCTGACGACCCCGGCCTGGGTGGTGGCCAGCAGGCTGCCCCGGGTGCCTATCCGGATCACGTTCGCCAATCGCCTACTCGGCGGTTTGCTGCGGAGTACCCGCGTCGAATCCGTTTGCAATGACTGGCAATTCGCCCGCAGCCACGGCGTCAACGGCGGTCTGGTCGAGCTCGAAGAGTTCGCGCAACGCCTCGGCGTAGCTGTCACCACCGGGCGCGCTGGCGAGCTGTTTGATCCGCACGGTCGGCGCGTGCAGCAGTTTGTCCACCACCCGCCGGACGGTGCGGGCCACCTCTTCGCGATGTGCGCTCTCGAGTCCGGGCAGCCGGTTATCGAGGCGCAGCAACTCCGCTTCGACGACGTCGGCGGCGCGCTGACGCAACGCCGTGACCGTCGGCGTGACCTCGGCGATCCGCTGTCCGGCCAGATAGGCAGCAACTTCGGTGGCGACGATGTTGCGGGCGGCGTCGACGTCGGCGGCCGCGGCGTGGGCCGAGGGCTCGTGCTGTACGCGGTCCACATCGACGACCCAGACGCCGGGCAGTCCGGCCACCGCCGGGTCGACGTCGCGCGGCATGCCCAGGTCGCAGATCCCCAGGGGGTTGGTCTCTTCGTCGCGGTGCGCGGCGGCCAGCGCGTGGTGCACGTCGGCCAGCGAGACCACCGGGGTCACCGCGCCGGTACAGCTGACGACGACGTCGGCCCCGGCCAGGGTGTCGGCGAGCCGCTCCAACGGCAGGGCGTTGGCCCGCACTCCGGTGTCGCGAATCTTGCGGACCAGGCGCTGGCCCCGCGACAGCGACCGGTTGAGTACGTAGATGTGCCCGATGCCGGCACGAGAGAGGTGGGCCGCGGCCAGGGCGCCCATCGCTCCGGCGCCGACCAGGACCGCGGTCTTGCCCGACAGCCCGCCCAGCCGGCGTTCGGCCATGTTCAGGGCGACGGACACCACCGAGGCGCCGGCGGCGTCGATGGCGGTCTCGGAATGCACCCGCTTGCCCACCGACAGCGCCCGTTGGGCCAACTCGTGCAGCACCCGGCCGACGGTGCGATTGGTCTCGGCGCCGGCGTAGGCGCGCCGGACCTGGCCGAGCACCTGTTGCTCGCCGATCACGGCGGAATCCAGGCCGCTGGCCACCGCGAACAGATGCTCGACGGCGGCCTCGCTGTATCGGACGTACGCGTATTTGGTGAGGTCGGCCATCGACATCCCGGAGTGTTCCGACAGCACCTGCCCGATCACCGCCAGACCGCCGTGGAACGCGTCGACCACCGCGTAGACCTCGACCCGGTTGCATGTCGACAGCACCATCGCCTCGGTCACCAGCGGCGACTGCAACACCCGGTCGACGATCTTGCCCTGATCGGACTCGTCGATGCTGAGTTGTTCCAGGACGGAGACCGGCGCACTGCGGTGCGAAACCCCGAAGAGCAAGACGCTCACGGCAGCATCACCTGGCCAGCTCCCTTGCTTCTTCCAGTGACTGAACTGCTGTCCACGGTAAACGTTTATCAGCTGGGCTACCAAATAATTGTCCGGCGCCGGCCGGCCGAGCGGCGGGCTGACGGGTCAGCCGCCGAGATCGGCCCGTAGCCGGGGCTCGTCGATCTCCCAGTAGCTGTGTTCGCGGCCGTCGAGCAGAATCACGGGCAGCCGGTCACCGAACTCGGCCCGCAGCGCGGGATTGCCCGCCGCCGCGGCGGCGTCGACGTCGGTCACCGACAACTCGAAGCCCAACTCAGCGGCCAGCTCCGACAGCCGGGCATGCACGCGCTCGCAGATGGTGCACCCGTCGCGGGTCAACAGCTCCACCTGGGGCCGGCTGGTCGCCTCAGTCATGGGCACCAGTGTGGCATCGGTGACTTGTGGGCCCATCTACCAGGCGTTTATGTTCCGACAATGGCCGAGGGCACGCTGCGGGTGGATCCGGTGGTGATGCAGGGCGCTGCCGTATCGCTGAGCGGTGCAGCCGAACAGCTTTCGGCCCAGCTGTCCCAGCTCGACGATCAGGTCGGGCAGCTGCTGGGCGGCTGGCAGGGCGCGTCGGGGACCGCGTACGGATCGGCGTGGGAGCTATGGCATCGGGGCGCTCGCGAGGTAGAGCTCGGGTTGTCGATGCTGGCGCATCTGGTGGGCCAGGCGGGCGGGGCGTATCAGGGCACCGAGGCTACCTCCGCGGCTGCGGAGCGGGGGGTGCGCGGTGGCTGAGGCGTTTCGCGTGGATCCGCAGGCGCTGGCCGACGCGGTACAGCGGATGGCGACGTTTCAACGCTACGCCGAAGACATGATCGCCGAAATCGATTCTCGCGTAACACGGTTGCACACATCGTGGACGGGTGATGCCGCGGCGGCTCATGCCGAGGCGCATCGGCACTGGGTGCGCGGCGAGGCGATGATGCGCGAAGCGCTGGCGCAACTCGAGAGGGTGGCCACGACCGCGCACGGCAACTACACCAACGCGATGTCGACGAATCTCGGTATGTGGTCGTGAAGAGATGGCGCCGCTGACGTCGGCGAGCTCATCGACCCAACGTGACGCTGGCGTCACACTCGGCGTCGAACGTGACGCCAGCGTCACGCTCGCCCAGCCTGGGACACGTCAACGCCCCCACGCCATCTGCCCGATAGGGTTGGAGATCGGGCACCCACTGGGTCGCCAGGCAGCACAGCGATCAGGAGGTTAGGCGATGACTTCCTCAGACCCGGTCAACGCAGACCACACCGGTTGGGTTGACTTGGCGGCGCTGGCCGCGGACGCCAGCGCCGCCCGGGCGATCGAGGGCATGCAGGAAGCGGCCGCCTCGGAGGACCGCCCGCAGCCCCCGATCGACCTGACCGCCGCCGCCTTCTTCGACGTCGACAACACGCTGGTGCAGGGCTCGTCGGCAGTGCACTTCGGGCGCGGGCTGGCCACGCGCAACTACTTCACCTACCGCGATGTCGTCGGATTCATCTACGCGCAGGCCAAGTTCCAGATTCTGGGAACAGAAAACAGCAACGACGTGGCGGCCGGCCGGCGCAAGGCGCTCGCCTTCATCGAGGGCCGATCGGTCGAACAGCTGGTCGCCCTGGGCGAGGAGATCTACGACGAGATCATCGCCGACAAGATCTGGCCCGGCACCCGCGAGCTCACCCAGATGCACCTGGACGCCGGCCAGCAGGTGTGGCTGATCACCGCCACGCCCTACGAACTCGCCGCGACCATCGCCCGACGGCTCGGCCTGACCGGTGCGCTGGGCACGGTCGCGGAATCGGTCGACGGCGTCTTCACCGGCCGGCTGGTCGGCGAGATCCTGCACGGCACCGGCAAGGCACACGCCGTGCGGTCGCTGGCAATTCGCGAGGGGCTCAACCTGAAACGCTGCACCGCATACTCGGACAGCTACAACGACGTGCCCATGCTGTCGCTGGTGGGCACCGCCGTCGCCATCAACCCGGATGCCCGGCTGCGCACCCTGGCCCGGGAGCGCGGATGGGAAATCCGTGATTTCCGCACCGCCCGCAAAGCGGCCCGGATCGGGGTGCCGTCGGCATTGGCGCTCGGCGCAGCGGGCGGTGCGCTGGCTGCGCTGGCCTCTCGACGGCAATCGCGCTGATAGGCTGCGCCGCGCAGACAAAAACGAGCGGAGGGCATAGCGCCATGACGGTCCCCAAGGAAGCCGAAGGACTCATCGGCAGCCATTACCGCGCGCCGGATTACTTCGAGGTCGGTCGCGAGAAGATCCGTGAGTTCGCGCTGGCGATCAAGGACGACCATCCGGCGCACTTCGACGAGAATGAGTCAACAAACGCGGGGTACCCGGCGATGGTGGCGCCGCTGACGTTCCTCGCCATCGCCGGGCGCCGTGTCCAGTTGGAGATCTTCACCAAGTTCAGCATTCCGATCAACATCGCCCGAGTCATTCACCGCGACCAGAAATTCAAGTTCCACCGGCCGATCCTGGCGCACGATAGGCTGTACTTCGACACTTACCTCGACTCGGTCATCGAGTCCCACGGCACCGTGCTGGCGGAGATCCGCAGCGAAGTGACCGACGCCGATGGAAATCCGATCGTGACGAGTGTCGTCACGATGTTGGGAGAGTCTTCAAACCAAGAGGACGTCGAAGCTACCGCCGCGGCCGTTGCATCCATATCCGCAGGAAAGTTAGGGGCGTTGTAAATGTCTGCACAGGGGGAAACGCAAAGCACGCAGCTGAAGCCTCCGGTCGAGAAGGTCCGGTCGCACTACGACAAGTCGAACGAGTTCTTCAAGCTCTGGCTTGACCCGTCGATGACCTACAGCTGCGGTTACTTCGACGAGAACCCGGACCCGCAGAATCTGACCAAGACGCTGGAAGAGGCCCAGTACGCCAAGCGCAAGCTCGCCCTGGACAAGCTGAACCTCGAGCCCGGCATGACACTCCTCGACATCGGTAGCGGCTGGGGCTCGACTATGCGGCACGCGGTGGCCGAGTACGACGTCAACGTCATCGGCCTGACGCTCAGCGAGAACCAGCACGCCCACTGCGTGGCGGAGTTCGAAAAGATGGACAGCCCCCGCCGCAAGGAGGTGCGGATCCAGGGCTGGGAGGAATTCCCGGACGAACCGATCGACCGCATCGTGTCGCTGGGCGCGTTCGAGCACTTCGCCGACGGCGCGGGCGACGCCGGGTACGAGCGCTACGCCACCTTCTTCAAGAAGTACTACGACCTGCTGCCCGACGACGGCCGCATGCTGCTGCACTCGATCGTGGTGCCCTCCGCCGAAGAGGGCAAGGCGATGGGCTTGCAGGTGAACATGACCCTGCTGCGGTTCATCAGTTTCATCCTGAAGGAGATCTACCCGGGCGGGAAGTTGCCCCAGGTCGACCTGGTCGATAAGTACTCGACCGAAGCGGGTTTCAAGATCGAGCGCCACCACTTCATCGGTAAGAACTACGTTCCGACGCTGACCGCCTGGGGGGATGCCCTCGAGGCGCACAAGGACGAGGCGATTGCCCTGAAGGGGCAGGAGACGTACGACATCTACCTGAAGTACTTGCGGGGCTGCTCGGACCTGTTCCGGGACGGCTATACGAACGTCTGCCAGTTCACGATGGTCAAATAGTCGGCTTCTTCAAAGGTCAACGCCATCGCGAAATTCCGCGGTGGCGTTTCCTTTTGCGCGGCTCAGCCGAAGAAGATGTTGCGACGGTTGGCGAGCAACCGGTACAGCGTCTGCTGGATGGTCTCGCGCACCTGGTCGGTCAGCTCGAAGGTGACCATCGGGTCGTCGGCGTCGGAGGCGGCGTAGTCGTCGGTGTAGATCGGCTCCCCGAACGCGATGTGCCACTTCGACGGAAGCGGCACTAAGCCCACCGGCCCGGCCAGCGGGAACAGGGGCGTGATCGGGAAGTACGGCAGCCCGAACAGCCGCGCCAGCAGCTTGACGTCGGTCAGCATCGGGTAGATCTCTTCGGACCCGATGATCGAGCAGGGAATGATCGGCGCCTTGGTCCGCAGCGCCGCCGTGACGAATCCACCGCGGCCGAACCGCTGCAGCCGGTAGCGGTCCTCGAAGCGCTTGCCCAGACCCTTGTAGCCCTCGGGGAACACGGCGGTGAGCTCGCCGGCGGCGAGCAACCGGTGCGCGTCGGTCGTGCAGGCCATGGTGTGGCCGGCCTTGCGGGCCGCCTCGCCCACCACGGGCAGATCGAACACCATGTCGGCGGCCAGCAGCCGCAGCTCGCGATGCGCGGGGTGCTCGTCGTGGACGGCCACCGACAGCATCAACCCGTCGAACGGCAGCACGCCGGCGTGGTTGGCCACCACCAACGCGGCGCCCTCGGCGGGCAGGTTCTCGACCCCGCTCACCTCGACCCGGAACCAGGACCGGAAGAACAGTCGCAGCAAAGGCCGGACGACCGCGCTGTTGAAGTGCGGGTCGAAGCCGAATTCGTCGACGCTGTAATCGCCGGTCAGGCGCTGCCGGAGAAATCCGGCAACCGAGGCGACGCGCTGGGCCAAGTCATTCAGCGGTGCGTCGGCGGACGATACCCCCGCGGACCGGCGGTGCTGGTCGATCTCGCGAACCACCGCGGCGATCTGCTCGGCCGACGCGCGGCCGCTCGGATCAGACAGCAACGACGGATGTTGGCGAGATGCCTCTGCTTTGTGATCGGCTCTCCGACGGGCTGCTACCCGACCCCGATTAGTGTGCAGTGGAATGACATTCGCTCTGGTTTCACCCGCCACGATACCTACCTGACCCCACCCCACGGAATTGGATTTCGGCTACCCCAGCGCTGAGCCAAGGATATGGCGCGACCCTCCCAGGAGCGTACCCGATGTGGGTCGATAATGGGAGTCAAGCTTCGGCCCCGAACGTAGTCGTCAAAGGCCTCCGCGGTGGACCATTTCGGCTGAAAGCCAAGGTCCGAGCGCATCCGCGTGGTGTCCATGACGCGGCCGTAACTCAAATAATCAAACTGATCGCGACTGATTTCGTTGTAGCGATTGGCACGTCGCAAAGAATCTAATGCCCAAACTCCAAAACCCGGTACTGGCAAGGGAATTCGTCCGGCCCGCCGGATCGCCTGGGACAACATGATGATGCCGTCGGCACCGATGTTGAACGTTCCGGCCTTGCCGGCCATCGCCGCACGCTCCAGCGCGCCCAGCGCATCCTGCTCGTGCAGCAACTGCAGCCGCGCGTCGCGACCGAACATGGTCGGCACCAAAGGCCCAGCTAGATACCGTGACAGCGTGGTGTCCATCGCGGGGCCGATCATGTTGGCCAGCCGCAGGATCGTCACCGCGATATCGGGCCGGCGCCGTCCCAATCCGCGCGCGTAGGCCTCGATATCGAGGCTGTCCTTGGCGAAACCGCTGCGGAAAGGCCGGCGGCTGGTGCTGTCCTCGGTGAACATCACCGGATCGTGCGCGCTCGAGCCATACACCTCGGACGTCGACTTGAGCACCACCCGGCGCACCGAGGGCGCCTTCTGACAGGCCGCGAACAACTGCATCGCGCCCATCACGTTGATCTCTTTCAACGCCGCGGTGCCGCCGGATCGCGGCGCGTAGGACGCCGCCGCGGCGTGCACCACCGTATCGACGTCGCCGTTGCGAATCACCTTGGCTATAAAGGGATTACGGATGTCCGCCCGGACAAACTCGGCGCGCCCCATCCGGCGCAGCAGGTCCTTGCTCGGGGCTATCGCATCCACCGCGATGACCCCCTGGATCATCGGGTTCTGCGCGAGCCGAGCCGTCAGGTAGCCGCCCAGGAACCGGCAGGCACCTGTGACCAGCACGATTTTGGGGTAATGCACCGTGTTGCCGGCGGTGTCGCCCGGGCCGGCGTTGTCCCCATTCGACGGATCCACCCGGACAGCCTAACGGCCAGGCGAGATGGCGGCACGATGCCGCGGACGGGGCTACTTGCCGAGTTTTCTGCGCTGCACCCGGGTGCGACGCAGCAGCTTGCGGTGCTTCTTCTTGGACATACGCTTGCGCCGCTTCTTGATTACTGAACCCATGAACTCCGCTATCTGACCGTGACCTGCTTCAAAGCTTGACCCGGACACTTTACCCGGCGGAACGCACCGAACACCAAACCGGCGTCGAGCGCTCGCCGCGCAACTACGGAGCCTGGGCGCCACCCACCAGACGGCACCGATTCAGGTCACCCGGCGTCGAAATACGACGTCTCCAGCATGTCGTGGACAGCCTTGGCGTGCACCCGGAAGGACCGGCCCACCCGGACCGCGGGCAGCTCGCCGTTGTGCACCAACCGGTACACCGTCATCTTGGAGACCCTCATCAACGCCGCTACCTCGGCGACGGTGAGAAACTGCGTCCTGCCCTGCTGGCCGTCCACGGGACTGGCGTCCCGCTTACCTGCAGCATCTCGCGCTGATGGCCCGTTACTAGACGTCATCGCAACCCAATCGTGTCAGGCACGCGCATGCCAGCGGCTTCCCCTCCGCTGGCACCCACACGTGCTTACAAGAGGAGAATAGCGGGACTAATGGGGTTACTGGTACTGGTGGGGGACAATCAGTTCAAAAAACTTGGATTACTCTGATGTAATTCTTAGCTGCTCAGAGCGCATTTTGGCGGCCTCAACGGCCGCGTCGACCGCCGCTCGCAGGCCCCCTCGCTCCAGCTCGCGCAGGCCGGCCGCGGTGGTACCGCCGGGCGAGGTCACCGTCGCCCGCAGCTGCGTCGCCGTGGCGTCCACCCGCAGTCCCGGCGCCTCGGCCTCACCCCGCTGCCGATCGTCGTCCATGCGCTCGAGCAGCATGGCGGCCGAGCCCGCCATGGTCTGCGCGGTCAGGTCGGCGGCCACCTCGCGGCTCAGGCCCGCCGCGACGCCCGCGTCGATCAGCGCCTCGACCATCAGGAAGAAATAGGCCGGCCCGGAGCCCGACAGGGCGGTGACGGCGTCCATCTGGCTTTCCGGGACTGTCAGGACGCCGCCGACGGAGTCGAACAGGGCCGAGACGCCCTCCAGCTGCGGCGGGGTGACGAACCTGCCCTTGGCCAGGGCCGTGACGCCGGCGCCGACCAGGGCCGCCGCGTTCGGCATCGCCCGCACCACCGGCGTCCCGGCCGGCAGTTTGGCTTCGAAGTAGGTGATGGTGATCCCGGCGGCCACCGTGACGAAGACCTGCTCGGCGGTGTCGTTCTCGGCGGTGCCCGCCGCGCGGGCGATCTCCGCCATCACCGACTCGACGTCGGCCGGTTTCACCGCGACCACGACGAAGGACGCGTTCTCCACCGCGTCGGACACCGAGCCGATCCGCACCGAATAGGTGTCGGCCAGATACTTGGCGCGCTCCGGAACCCGCTCGACCACCACCAGGTCTTTGACCTGCCGGCCCGCCCGCAGCAGACCCGACAGCAGTGCCTCCCCGATGCTGCCGCCACCGACGATCGCGATTCTTGCCATGCCGGACAGCATCGCAGACACCGCGCACTATCGAGCGGCAGGGACCAATGCCAGCTGGCGGGCCTGCACCACCAGGCGCCCCAGACTGTCGACGACGGTGTGGTCCTCGTCGAACCAGTCGTGCCCGATCTCGGTGCAGGTCGCGATGATGCGCAGCCAGCCGTCCGCCGGCAGGCCCCGCAAGAAGGCCGTGAGCTGGATTGTGGGCGCCCAGCCGGTGCGGTCCACGGCGAAGGTCACCGGTGCCGACAGATCGCCGCACATCAGCGCAAACAGCGCGTCGGGGGCCACCCCGCGGGGGCGGGCCCACATCTGGATCACCGGGGGGCGGCCGTCGGCGCGGGCCGCCATCGTGGACAGCACCGGCCGCACGTCGCAGCCCTCCCCCAGGTGCACGAGGCCGGCCAGCGGATGGCCGGGCCCGATCGGCTCGATGTCGTCGGGCGGCTCGGGCGCCATCAGGTCCAGCACCGGGTTGGCCGACAGCAGCGGCTTGACCCGACCGTCGGGAGGAAAGTGCTCGGGCTCGCCGAGGTTGACCACGGCGTGCACCGCGGTGCGGTCGCCCTGGTTGAGCTCGACGTCGACGACGCTGATCCAGCGGCCCCGCTTGCGGATCGAGGTCACCAACTGCACTTGGCCGGGATCGGGCGCCCACAGGAAGCTCGCCGACACCGCGACCGGTTCCAGGACTGGCTGCGGGACGGATTCGAGCCCGTCCGGCTGACCGCCGCAGGCGGTGCGAGCGGCGTTGGCGCAGAGCGCCAGCATCGCGCCACCGTGCACTTTGGGGCCGATGGTCCAGCGCTTGTCGAGCTCGCCGTCGTAGACGCCGGAACCGACCTCCCGCAACGTCATCGCGGTGGTGAATAACGCAGTCATGTTGTCTTGGGTTTCTCCTGGGTTGTCAGCGCAGCAGATGCATGCGGGCAAACTGCAGCGATTCGGCGAGCATGGCCTCGCGCTCGTTGGCGGACCGCGCGCTGGACGTCGACACCTCCAGGATGACGTGCCCGGCGAAATGGCTGCCGGCCAGCATCTGGCACACCTCGGCGGTGGGCTGCGTGCCGCGCCCGGGCACCAGGTGCTCGTCGGCGGGCAGACCGTTGCCGTCGCACAGGTGCAGGTGCACCAGGCCGGCCCCCATCCGCTCGGCCATGTCCAGCGAGTCGGTGCCCGCGGTCGCGGTGTGGGACAGATCCAGCGTGTAGTGCGCGTGGTTGCCATCGAGCGGGTCGTAGGAGGGCGCGAACGCCGAGATCGCCGGGCCGGGCCCGCCGCCCCGCTTACGCATCCGTTCCAGCGACTGGCCGGCCCCGAAGAGCCGGTCCGCCCGGAACGGGAACATGTTCTCCACCGCGATCATCACGTCGCTCGACGCTTCCAGCGCCGCCACCTGTTCGGTGAAGCCCTCGGCATAGCGCCGCTGCCAGCGAAACGGCGGGTGCACGACCACGGTCTGCGCGCCCAGCTGTTCGGCGGCGCGCACGCTGCGGTCCAGCTTGGGGACCGGGTTGGCGCCCCACACGCGTTGCGAGATCAGCAGGCAGGGTGCATGCACGGACAACACCGGGACGCGGTAGCGCCGCGACAGCTTCTTAACGGCGGCGACGTCCTGGCTGACCGATTCGGCCCACACCATCAGCTCGACGCCGTCGTAGCCGAGCCGGGCCGCGTACTCGAAGGCGGCCTCGGCCCGCAACGGGTACACCGAAGCCGTGGAAAGGCCGACTTTGATGGCTGGGCGCACTGTCTACGGTGCCGCTAGCCCGACTGCAACGACAGCGCCAAGGGCCCCAGGGTGATCAGCGCACCCACCGCGACCGCGATCAACGTGCTGGCGATGTCCTCGGTTTTGCGAACCACCCGGACCCCCGCCACCAGGCCCAGGATGACCAGCACCGACAGCACCAGCGCCACCAGGCTGTTCCAGCGCCACAGCTGGTCGAAGGCCACGAACAGCCCGCCGCCGAACGCGACCGCCAGCATCGACTGCAGCACGACCACACCGCCACGCCACACCGCCTCGAACCTGCCGCGCTCCGGGTGACCATCGGAGTCCGCGTCCGCGCGACGATCCTCGCCATCGAGATGCTCCTCGCGCCCGAGCACCCCGGCGGTCAGCGATCCCTCGCCGTCCTCGTCTTCGTCCAGCTCCGAGTCGGCGGGCCGCAGGAAGGAGCGCACGTAGGCGGAGTCCTCCAGCGCCGGTTCGGCCTCGCGCACCTCGGAGTCCATGACGTCCACGGGGATGTCGGCGTAATGGTCCATCGGGTCGGGACTCATGTGCTCCGCCCCGGAGGCTTGTCCCCCGGTGCCGTTGGCCAGCGAGCCCGACCGGTCGCCCTCGGGCAACGGCCGCGGGTATTCGCTGCGCTCGGGCCCCGACGCGCGCTTGGGCTGCGGCGGGGATTTGGGCCAGCGCGGCTCGGGCTCGGACCAGTAGGGGGCGTCGGGCTCGTCTTTGGTTACGGGCTCGTCTTTGGTTACCGGCTCGGCGTCGGCGGACGGTTCGACAACGTCGATCGTGTCGGTGGCACCGGGATCTGCTTCGTCGTCATCGCCGACCACCGGGATTTCGCCGGTCAGTTCGGCGACGGTCACCGAGTCGCTGTCGCCGCGCCGACGGCGACGCCGCCGGGTGACCGCCGGGGCGCCGATGGTGCCGTTCCTGGCCAGCAGCTCAGCGACCGAGATCGGCCGAGTGCCGGGGCCTTCAGTCTCGGGGTTCGGTCCGGTCATGGTTTGTCGCCTCTCGATCGGTGCTGGTTCCGATCAACTACCTGACCTCCAGCATTACGCACCGAAGGCTCCATGAGGGCCGATCCGTCGGCTTCGCTGTCGAGTTTGCGCAAGATGAGACCTTCCCGTAATGCCCACGGGCAGATATCCACGGATTCGATCGACAGCGCTCGCATGCTTGCCTCGGCCACCAGAGCACCCGCGACAATCTGCGGGGCCCGTTCGGCGCTCACTCCTTCCAGTTCTGCCCGGTCAGCGGTCGTCATCCTAGAGATGAAAGATATGAGTTGCCTGAGGCCATTTGCTGTAAGCGTCCGCTTCACCCGCGGCCCGGCGCCCGACGGCGCCGCGCCGGTGAGCCGCGCCAGCGAGCGGAACGTCTTCGATGTCGCCACCGTCAGGTCCGGACTACCCGTCTCGAGGATGTTCACGCTGGCTTCGGCGAGCTCGGCGTCCAGCCAATCCCGCAGCATCGCCACCCGGCGCCGGCCGGGCGGATCGTCGGGCAGCCACTCGCGGGTCAGCCGGCCGGCGCCCAGCGGCAGCGACAGCGCGACCTCGGGCTCCTCGTCCACACCGCTGGACATCTCCAGCGAGCCGCCACCGATGTCGAGGTTGATGATGCGGCCCGCGCTCCACCCGTACCATCGGCGCACCGCCAGGAAGGTCAGCCGCGACTCGTCGACCCCGGTCAGCACCCGCAACTCGACGCCGGTCTCCTTGCGCACCCGGCTCAGCACGTCCTCGGAGTTGCCGGCGTCCCGGACCGCCGATGTGGCGAAGGCCATCAGCTCCGCGCAGCCGGAACTGTCGGCGATCTTGGCGAATTCGTCGATCGTGGAGATCAGCTTCTCGGCACCGCGTTTGGTGATCTTGCCCGCGCTGTCGGTGGCCTCCGCCAGGCGCAGAGTGGCCTTGGTCGAACTCATCGGCGTCGGGTGACCGCCCCGGTGGGCATCGACCACCAGCAGATGCACCGTGTTGCTACCCACGTCGAGAACGCCCAATCGCACGTAAACAAACTAACGAAGCCTCGCAGGCGATGCTTTGCGCGACCCGGTCAACCCGCCGTGATGGCGGCCATACGGGCCCCGAGTGTCAGCCGCTCGGATGGACGGAACCGTGGTCTAACGTGGACTGCGTGGCGAATTCGCACCCGGAACCGGGACAAGAGGTCGAGCTGGATTTCGCCCGCGAATGGGTGGAGTTCTATGACCCCGACAACCCCGAGCACCTGATCGCGGCGGACCTGACCTGGCTGCTTTCTCGGTGGACGTGTGTGTTCGGCACCCCGTCCTGCCGCGGCACGGTCGAGGGCCGCCCGGACGACGGGTGCTGCTCGCACGGCGCGTTCCTGTCCGACGACGACGACCGCGCCCGGCTGGACGACGCGGTGCAGAAGCTGACCGACGCCGACTGGCAGTTTCGCGAAAAGGGGTTGGGCCGCAAGGGATATCTGGAGCTTGACGAACATGACGGCCAACCGCAGTACCGCACCCGCAAGCACAAGGATGCGTGCATCTTCCTGAACCGGCCGGGATTCTCGGGCGGTGTCGGCTGCGCGCTGCACAGCAAGGCCCTCAAGCTGGGCGTGCCGCCGCTGACCATGAAGCCCGATGTCTGCTGGCAGTTGCCGATCCGGCGCAGCCAGGAGTGGGTGACCCGGCCCGACGGCACCGAGATCCTCAAGACCTGGGTGACCGAATACGACCGTCGCGGTTGGGGTTCCGGCGGCGCCGACCTGCACTGGTACTGCACCGGCGATCCGGCCGCTCATGTCGGCGCCAAGCAGGTGTGGGAAAGCCTGGCCGACGAACTCATCGAGCTGCTGGGCAGCAAGGCGTACTCGGAACTGGCCGCAATGTGCAAGCGCCGCAGCAAGTTAGGGCTCATCGCGGTACATCCGGCGACGCGTATCGCCGAGTAGCGGGGTACCTCAGGCTTGCGTGCGGTAAGCCACCACCATCCGCAGGGCGCTGGCGTTGAGGTATGCCTCGACCGCGGCGCCGGCCGCCGCCGCGTCGCGCGCCAGCACCGCCTCGGTGATCGCCCCCAGCTCGGCCACCACCGTGGCGGCGTCGTCATAGGCCGCGGTGAGTTCGTGTTCGCGGCCACCGAAAGCTTGCTCGACCCACCGGTACAGCAGTCCCAACGCGCGGTTGCGACTGCTGTGAATGAGCACGCGGAAGTAGTCGAGGTCGGCCGCCTGGCGCGCCGCCGCGCTCTCGGCGTACCGGACCGCGGTCAGCGCGGCGCGCAGCGCCTCGGCATCCTCGGGCAGGCCGCGCTGCGCCGCCAGCCGGCCGATCAGCGGCCCCAGCCCCGCCCGGATTTCGAGCAGCTCCACCAAGAACTCGGGTCCCAATCGGCGAACCAGCGCCTCGACCACCTCGGGATGGGTGAGCGCCTGGGGATCGCGCACCAGGTTGCCGCTGCCGTGCCGGGCCTCGATGAGACCCATCTGCTGCAGGCGGGCCAGACCCTGCCGTAACGACGTGCGATTGACACCGAGTTGCTCCGCCAGGTCGCGCTCCGGCGGCAAGGCGGAGCCGGGCGGAAACGCGCCGTCGAGGATGGCGTCGGCGATCGAGGCGGCGATCTGCTCATCCACCCGCTGGCGATCCGGCGGCTGAATCGGACTTGACTGGTTCATTGGCTCAACCAATATAGTGGACGACGTCGGCGATGGGAGCAAGTTATGGACGACGAACAACGGTCGGCCGCGACCCCCCGCTGGCGCGGCAAGGCGGGACGCCTCGAGGTCTGGTACGCCACCCTCTCCGACGCGCGGACATGTGCGGGCTTGTGGATCCACTGCGAGACCGTGGCGCCGCTGCGGGGCGCGGCCTACGCGCACGGCTGGACCACCTGGTTTCCACCCGAGGGGTCGCCCCGCACCGAACGCTTCGGACCCGAGCCCGCGCGGCCCGCGGCCGGCGCCGACTGGTTCAACGCCGACGGGGTCCGGGTGGCCGACGGGCAGCTCGCCGGCCGGGCCGGATCGCTCGCCTGGGACCTGTCCTGGCGGGACGCCGCCCGCCCGCTGTGGACGTTCCCGCGCCTGACGTGGGAGCGCGAGCTGCTGCCCGGCGCGCAGGTCGTCCTCGCCCCCACCGCCGACTTCGCCGGCTCACTGACCGTGGCCGGCGCCGCCGCGCCCATCGAGGGGTGGCGCGGCGGCGTCGCCCACATCTACGGACACGGAAACGCCAAGCGCTGGGGGTGGATCCACGCCGACCTCGGGGGCGGCGACGTCCTCGAGGTGGTCACCGCCGTGTCACACAAGCCGGGCTTACGCAGGCTCGCACCGCTGGCTTTCGTGCGCTTCCGTCTCGACGGAAAAGACTGGCCCGCAAGCACTTTGCCGTCCCTGCGGATGCGGACAACGCTCGGCCCGAGGCACTGGCAGCTGGAGGGCCGCATCGGTGGTCGCCGGGTGCTCATCCGGGTCGACCAGCAGCCGGACCGCTGCGTGAGCCTGGGCTACACCGACCCCGACGGCGGCATTGCGGTATGCACGAACACCGAACAGGCCGACGTCCACGTCGAAATCGATGACCGCCGTTGGTCGGTGCTCGGACATGCCGAGGTAGGCCTGCGCGGCGCCGAGGCGCCCGACATCAACGAAAGGATCCCGACATGAGCTTCCTTCTCGACCCGCCGCTGCTGATGGCCAGCGGCGCGCTCATCGAGCGGCACGTGCCGCCCGATCGGCGAGACGTCGCCGAGGCCGCGGTCCTCGGCATCTTCTTCGGCGGGTCGTTCGGCCTTTACAACAACGTGCCCGGGCTCGGACTGCTGTGGCGGCCGTTCCGCGCCCGCAACGGGCGCGACTTCATGTGGAACAGCGGGGTTTTCAAGGTCAACACGGCAGAAGGGGGTTGGCCCCTGCACGCGGCGGCGGCCGCCATCTTCGCCGCCTATCCGTTCTTCATCAAGATGGGCCGCCGGTTCGGATTGCTGGCATGAGCCGTGCGGCCGAGCGGGCGACCGCTTCGTTCGGCACCGCGCTGCTGCCCGAGGAACATGGCGGCCCGCCGCCGGCTCAGCTGGCCGAGCGCATCGAACGCTACCTCACCCAGCTACCGGCGACATCCCGGCTGGGCGTGCGCGCCGGATTCGCATCGGTAAGCGCCGCAAGCTATCTCACCACCGGCCGGTCACTGTCGCGGCTGCGCCCCGGCGGCCGAGATCGGGTGTTGCGCCGAGTGGCTTCGCTCGGCCCGGAGGCCGGCGCTGCCCTCGAGGCGCTCAAGGCAATCGTGTTGCTCGCCAACGGCGCCGACACCTATGCGTCCGAACTCTTCGCCCGCGCCCGCGAGCACGACGCGGCGCGCCCCGATGCGGATCTGACCATCGCCTCCTCGGCCGACTGCCCGTCCGTCGTCACCGCCGACGCGGTGGTCGTCGGCTCGGGCGCCGGCGGCGCGATGGCGGCCCGAACCCTGGCGCGGGCGGGTCTCGACACGGTCGTGCTCGAGGAGGGACGGCGCTGGACGGTCGAAGAGTTCCGCACCACCCACCCGATCGACCGGTACGCCGGGTTGTACCGCGGCGGCGGAGCCACGATCGCGCTGGGACGCCCGTCGGTGGTGCTGCCGATCGGCCGCGCGGTCGGCGGCACCACCGTCGTGAACTCCGGCACCTGCTACCGGCCGCCGGCCGCCGTCGCGCGGCGCTGGCGCGACACGTTCGGACTCGGCCTGGCCGACCACGACCGGCTGACCAACCACCTCGACGACGTCGAACGCACGCTGCGGGTCGCGCCGGTGCCGATGGACATCATGGGCCGCAACGGGCGCCTGCTGCTCGACGCCGCCACGACGCTGGGCTGGCAGGCGGCGCCCATCCCGCGCAACGCCCCCGGCTGTGAGGGCTGTTGCCAGTGCGCCATCGGCTGCCCACGCAACGCCAAGTTCGGGGTGCACCTCAACGCGCTGCCGCAGGCCTGCGCGGCAGGCGCCCGGATCGTCTCGCACGCCCGCGTGGAACGGGTGCTGCACGAGCACGGGCGCGCCCACGGCGTGCGCGCGCGCCGACCCGACGGCACCGCGCTGGACATCCTGGCCGACACGGTGGTCGTCGCCGCCGGCGCCACGGAGACACCGAACCTATTGCGGCGCAGTGATATTGGTTCGCACCCGCGGGTCGGCCGCAACCTGGCGCTGCATCCCGCGACGGTGCTCGCCGGCCGCTTCGACTCCGACGTCGTGGCCTGGCACGGCGTGCTGCAAAGCGCCGCCGTCCACGAGCTGCACGAGTCCCACGGCGTGCTCATCGAAGCCACGTCCACCCCGCCGGGTATGGGATCGATGGTCTTTCCGGGTTACGGCGCTGAACTGCTCGGCTGGCTCGACCGGGCGCCGCAGGTCGCCACGTTCGGCGCCATGGTGGCCGACCGTGGCGTCGGCTCGGTGTCGTCGATTCGCGGCGAGACGGTGCTGCGCTACCCGATCGACAGGGGCGACGCCGCCAAGCTCGTGACGGCGATGGAGGCCATGGGGCGACTGCTGTTCGCCGCGGGCGCCGTCGAGGTCCTCACCGGCCTGCCGCATGCGAAGACGGTGACGTCGCTGCCCGCGCTGCAGGATGCGCTGCGTCGCGCCGACCCGAGAAGCCTGCACGTCGCGGCGTTTCATCCGACCGGCACCGCGGCGGCGGGCGCCGATGAGCAGTCGTGCCCGGTCGACGCGACGGGCCGGCTGCGCGGCGTGCGCGGTGTCTGGGTGGCCGACGCGTCGATCCTGCCCAGCTGCCCGGAGGTGAATCCTCAGCTGTCGATCATGGCGCTCGCCCTGGGCGTGGCCGACCACATCGTCGACGCCGCCCGCTGAGCGACTGTGCGCCGAGGGGCTCTCGCGGCGTCGTGTGTTAAGAACGGTGGGTGCCGGTTCCCGATTCATCGTCGACCTTCGACGGGCCATCGGCCAGGCGCCGTTGTGGCTGCCCGGAGAACCCTTGCGGCCGACGACGATGCCCGGACCGTCTTCGAAACCAACAATCCGCCGCCGGCGCTTCGGACTAGCCCTCCAGCTTGTAGCCCAGCCCCCGCACCGTCACCAGGTGCACCGGGTTGGCCGGGTCGGCTTCGATCTTGGACCGCAGACGCTTGACGTGGACGTCGAGCGTCTTGGTGTCGCCGACGTAGTCGGCACCCCACACCCGGTCGATCAACTGCCCGCGGGTGAGCACTCGGCCGCTGTTGCGCATCAGATACTCGAGAAGGTCGAATTCCTTGAGCGGCAAGGTGATCGTGTCGCCGTTGACCGAAACGACATGGCGTTCGACGTCCATCCGCACGGGGCCGGATTCGAGCACACCGTCGCTGATCTCGGAATCGTCGTCACCGCCGCGGCGCAACACCGCCCGGATCCGCGCGATCAACTCACGCGCCGAATACGGCTTGGTCACATAGTCGTCGGCGCCGAGCTCGAGGCCCACGACCTTGTCGATCTCGCTGTCCCGGGCGGTCACCATGATCACCGGCACGCTGGAACGCGCGCGCAGCTGCTTGCAGACGTCGGTGCCAGACATTCCGGGCAGCATCAAGTCGAGCAACACGATGTCGGCGCCGCCCCGATCAAACTCGGCAAGCGCGGCCGAACCGTCGGTCACCACGGTGGCCTCGAAACCTTCCTTGCGAAGCAGGAACGCCAGCGGATCGGCCAGCGACTCCTCGTCCTCCACAATCAGCACACTGGTCATCGGCGCGATTCCTCCTCGTCGCTGCGCTTTGCATCGTCATACGCGCGGGTCATCGACTTAATTCTTCCTCTCGTTGTGAGCGGTTGGGCCGCGCTTCGCGACCCTGCGGTTCCTCGACTTCGCCGTCGTCTGGATCGGACGCGATGGCCGCCGGAATGGAAAGGGTGAAGGTCGATCCGGTACCGGGTTTGCTCCACACCCCGATGCTGCCGTTGTGGTTGGCCGCGACGTGCTTGACGATGGCCAGGCCCAGCCCGCTGCCGCCGGTGGCGCGTGAGCGCGCCTTATCCCCGCGGAAGAACCGCTCGAAAACCCGTTCCTGGTCTTCCAGGGCAATCCCGATGCCGCGGTCGGTCACCGCGATCTCGACGTTCTCGCCGCGCCGGCGCCGGCTGATCGACACCGGCGAACCCGGTGGCGAATAGGCGATCGCGTTGGACACCAGGTTGGCCAGCGCGGTGACCAGCAGCGTCTCGTCGCCCAGCACCCGCAAACCGCTGGGCGCGTCGGTGCGGACCTCGATATCGGCGTTGTCGGCCGCCACCTTGTGGCGCGAAATCGCTTCGCTCACAACCTTATCGACTCCGACCTCGATGACGTTGGGCAACCGTTCGGCACCCTGCAACCGGGACAGCTCGATCAGCTCGGCGACCATGTCACCCAGCCGGTTGGCTTCGACGAGCACCTTCTCGGCGAACCGCCGCACGGTTTCGGAGTCGTCGGAGGACGCCAGTAGGGCCTCGGCGAGCAGGGCCATGGCCCCCACCGGGGTCTTGAGCTCGTGGCTGACGTTGGCCACGAAGTCGCGCCGGGTCGCTTCCATCCGCGCATAGTCGGACTGGTCGTGGGCGAAGACCACGGCGAACCGGCGGTCTTCTTCGCTGAGCAACCGGGCATGCCCGTGCACCGAGAGCCCGGACCGGCCACCCGCCCGTTTGGCCGGCCGCAGGTCGAATTCGACGTCGATGCCGGTCAGGGCCTGCTGCGCCGCCTCCCAGGCCTGGTCATCGAGCTGGCGGTCGCGCACCAGGCCCAACTCCTTGGCCCGGTCATTGAGGTACACGACGTCGCGATGGGCGTCCACCACCGCCGCTGCCAGCGGCATCAGGGCCACTATGCGTTGCAGCATCTGCGCGACGGTGATCCCGGTCCATTCGGTGCTGACCCGCTGGCGACGCTGCACCGCCCGCGGTGACAGCCGGGTCCCGACCAGTACACCCGCGGCCAGCGCCAGCGCGGACAAAACCCCGGCCAGCAACAGTGCCGAGAACACAGTCACATAGCAAATCCTACAAATCTTCCTGAACGCTGCCCTAGCGGAACGAGGCCAAAATCGGACAAGTCACACCCTGCGCAACAGGTGTTCCGCTCCCGTTCACGCGATGTTTGGCTAAATGGCCTTTAACGCGCAGGGATGGCGCGGGCGCCCAGCTCAGCCGCGCCCCTGGCTGGCAACCGCGGCGGCCCCGGCGGCGGCCGCCTCCGGGTCGAGATAGGTACCGCCGGGCACCACCGGCCGCAGGTCAGCGTCCAGGTCGTAGCGCAGCGGGATGCCGGTCGGGATGTTCAACTCGGCGATCTCGTCGTCGGACACCTGATCGAGGTGCTTGACCAGGGCCCGTAGCGAATTGCCGTGCGCCACGATCAGCACCGTCTTGCCGCTGCGCAGGTCCGGGATGATGACGTCGGTGAAGTACGGCAGGAAGCGCACGACCACGTCGGCCAGGCACTCGGTGAGCGGGCCGCCGCCGATGTCGGCGTACCGGGGATCGGTGTCCTGGCTGTAGGTGCTGCCCTTCTCGATGGGCGGGGGCGGCGTGTCATAGCTGCGCCGCCAGGCCATGAATTGCTCATCGCCGTAGCGGGCCTTCGTCTCGGCCTTGTCCAGCCCCTGCAGCGCGCCGTAGTGGCGTTCGTTGAGCCGCCAGGTCCGCCGCACCGGAATCCACAGCCGGTCGGCGGCGTCCAGCGCCAGGTGCGCGGTGGAGATGGCCCGGCGCAGCAGCGACGTGTAGAGGATGTCGGGCAACAGGTTGTTCTCGATCAGCAGCTCACCGCTGCGCACGGCTTCGGTCCGGCCCTTTTCGGTGAGGCCGACGTCGACCCAACCGGTGAAGAGGTTCAGCGAATTCCATTCGCTTTCGCCGTGGCGAAGCAGTACCAGCGTGGCGGTGTCACCCATGCCGGTCAGTCTCTCACGCACTCATTCAGCGGTCGTCATCGTCATCGTCATCGTCGTGACCCGATGCTCGACTCCTTCTCATCGCGCTTCGCGCTCTGCATCGTCATCGTCGTCGTCGATCAGGTGGGCGAAGGCCTCCAAGTTCTTCAGCGACTCGCCGCGCGACACCCGCCACTCCCACTCCTTCTGGATCGACGAGCGAAAACCCAACTCCAGCAACGTATTGAAGTCCGAGTCCACCGCCTCGAGCACCTGCCCGAGCACCCGGTCGAGCTCGTCGGCGTCCACCGAGGCCAGCGACATGCGGCCCACCAGATAGACGTCCCCGACGTTGTCCAGCGTGTAGGCCACGCCGTAGAGGCGGCGGTTGCGCTTGAGCAGGAAGCGGTAGACGCCCTCGTGGTTCTCGTCGGGCTTGCGGCACACGAAGGCTTCGACCCGCACCGAGTGCTCGCCGACGCTGAGGATGGTGTTGGTCTTGAGCTTGCGCTCGCCGGGCAGTTCGACCACCAGACCCGACAAACCACCATGCGCCCCAGCATGTTTCGAGTAATTCAGCCCGCTGGCCTGCAGGGCATCCTCGATCACGCGCTCCACTGTTGGGGTCATGCGCCGCTCCTGCCCATCGCTTCGCTCTGCATCGTCGCCGGCGGCGGCAGTCATGCGCCCACTCCCCTGCGCTCGGCGGTGTACTCGCGGATCGCGCGCCGATAGCTGGCCAACAGCGCGTCGGTGGTGTGATCCCAGGAGAACGTGGTCGCGTGCGCAGCGGCCGCGCGGCCCATCGCCTCGGCTTGCGGCGCGGACAGGCGCAGGAGCCCGCTCAGGGCATCCGCCCACTGCCCGACGTCGTGCCCGGCCACCAGCGTGCCCGTGACCCCGTCCCGCACGGCCACGGGCAGCCCGCCGACCGCGGCCGCCGCCACCGGCGTCCCGCACGCCTGCGCCTCGAGCGCGACCAGACCGAACGACTCCGAATAACTGGGCACCGCAACGAGATTGGCCGCCTGGAACAACGTGGCCAAATTGTGGCGCGACTGCGGGGGCAGGAACGTCACCCGGTCGGTGATGCCGAGCTCGTCGGCCAGCCGGGCCAATCCGTCCGGGGATGCCAACCCGCTACCCGAGGGCCCGCCGGCCACCACGATGCGAACCCCGGGCAATTGCGCGGCGGCGCGCAACACGATGTCGGGCGCCTTCAGCGGCTGGATCCGGCCGACGAACGCCACGATGTCCTCGTCGAGCGGGAGCCCCAATGCCGCCCGGGCGGCGCTGCGGTCGCCGGGGCGGAACACGTCGAGGTCCACACCGGGATGGACGACGTCGATGCGCGCCGGGTCGGCATGGTGAATCGAGATCAGTTGCCTGGCTTCGTCATCGGTGTTGACGATCAGCCGGTCCGCCTCGTCGACAACCTGTTGCTCGCCGACCGTGCGCAGCGGCGGCTCGGGCGAATCCCCCTCGGCCAGCGCCGCATTCTTGACCGCGGCGAGAGTGTGCGCGGTGTGCACCAGCGGCACCGCCCAGCGGTCGCGGGCCAGCCAGCCGACCTGCCCGGACAGCCAGTAGTGCGAGTGCACGATGTCGTAGTAGCCCGGCTCATGCGATGCTTCGGCGCGCAACACCCCGGCCGCGAACGCGCACAGCTGGGTGGGCAGATCGTATTTGTCCAGGCCCTCGAACGGGCCCGCCACCACGTTGCGGACCAGCACCCCGGGCGCCACCCGCGCGACCGGCGGGTCCGCGGAGGCGGTCGCCCGCGTGAAGATCTCCACCTCGATGCCCCGCCGCGCCAGGTGCAGTGCGGTTTGCAGCACGTAGACGTTCATGCCGCCCGCGTCGCCGGTGCCGGGCTGGGCCAGCGGTGAGGTGTGGACCGCCAACACTGCGACCCGGCGCGGTTCATTCAGCCGGAAAACGTCATCGTGGCGCACCCTGTCATCTTTACAGGATGGTTCGCCGGCCAGCCCAAGCGCGCTGGGCACGAAGCGGCGTCAGGCGGACGACTCGTCGCGGCCCACGTGATGCAGCCGGGCGTCCAGGGCCCCCGCCCGCCGCATCGCCCCCAGCGGGTCGACGTACAACCCGGACAGCGACACGGTTCCCGCGCCGGCCTCCTGCACTCGGTTGCCGAAGGCGGTCAGGCGGATGTCGCGGGGCCCCAGCACGGACCGTGCCGCGAACGCCGCCTCCACCTGCTCCATTGCCTCGGGGTATTCGGTGAATGCCTGACCGCCCACCACCAATTCGTCGGGGTTGAGCATGTCGCGCAGCAATGCCACCGCCTCACCGAGCACGCGGCCCCGCTCGGCGAGCAGGTCCCTGGCCCGCTGGTTGCCGGCTCGTGCCACCCGCAACAGATCGGAGATACCGGCGGCGGACCCGTTCGCGCGGTTGGCGGGGGCAAACGGCAGGATGCGCTGCTGGCGGGCGACGGCCACGACGGCTTCGTCGCTGACGGTGGATTCCAGCTGGCCTGTGCCGCCCAGCAGCTCGGAGTGGGCCGGCAAGGTCGCGATGGTGCCCGGGCCGCTGGCCGGGACGTGCACCCGCCCGCCGATCACCAGCGCATAGCCCACGGTCTCGCGGGCGTAGACGTACAAGCTGGTCGGTGAGCTGGGCAGGAATCGCCGCATGCCCAGCAGCAGCTCGGCGCCGGCCATGGCGTCGACGTGCGAGGCCACCGATACCGGCAGGCCCAGCGCGTCGGCCAGCACCTGTCCGACCGGCGCCTGCCGCCAGCCCAGTCGCGGGTGGTCGACCTGGCCGGTGGCGCTGTCGACGGTGCCACCGATGGCGACCCCGACCCACAGCGGCCGCCGGCGATGCCAGCGCCGCAGGTAGCGGCGGGCGCTGTCGGCCAGCGACGCGAGGGCGGGCCCGGCGGGGTTTCGCGGTGTCGGGGTTTCCACCGTGTCGAGCGTGCGGCCGAACAGGTCGGTGGCCACGATGCTGGTGGTTCGCGCACCGATGTGGACGCCCAGCGTCACGAACGGCTCGTGGTTGACCTCCACCGGCACGCGCGGGCGGCCGATCGCCCCGGAGACGGCCAGATCGGCACGCTCTCGCAGCAGGCCGGCTTCCAGGAGCGCGATGACCTGGCGGTTGACCGTGGCGATGCTCAGTGAGGTGACGCCGGCGATGACGTCACGGCCGACGGGGCCACGCAGCCGGACGGCCCGGAAGACGGAGGCGGCCGCCGAGTCGGGGATGTTCAGTGCCGGCGGCACGATCTGCCGGCGCACCGAGCGGTGGCCTTTTTGACCGGGCAGCAGGTGCCCGACGGCACGACCGGGCGAATGATGGGTAGGGGTGAGGGTATCCGTGCGCACGAGCGTCCTTTGTCCGATTTTTGCTGGCCGTCTTGGCCACACCTGGCTGGGTCAGGAGCGGCAAAGTGCGCAGCAACAACACGCACCCGCCGCGCAAAGACACGCGGCGGTCGTGATGTTGGACAGGGCGCTGTGGAGCACACGAAAAATCTAGCACGTTCATTAAGGTTGTTTCGATGGTGAAAACTGGCAGGAATAAGCGAGTCGCAGTAGTCACGGGGGCCAGTTCGGGGATCGGCGCAGCAACCGCCCGAATCTTGGCTGCGCAGGGCTTTCACGTCGTTGCGGTGGCGCGCCGGGCAGACCGGATTCAGGCCCTGGCCAGTGAAATCGGCGGTACCGCGATTGTGGCCGATGTCACAGACGATGCCGCGGTCGAAACATTGGCGAGCAAAGTGGACCGCGTCGACGTCTTGGTCAACAACGCCGGCGGCGCCAGGGGGCTGGCACCGGTCGCCGATGCCGACCTGGAGCATTGGCGGTGGATGTGGGAGACCAATGTGATCGGCACGCTGCGGGTCACCCGCGCGTTGTTGCCCAAGCTGGTCGATTCCGGGGACGGGCTGATCATCACCATCACTTCCGTTGCGGCACTTGAGGTTTACGACGGCGGCGCAGGCTACACGGCGGCCAAGCACGGGCAGGGAGCGCTGCACCGCACGCTGCGTGGCGAGCTGTTGGGCAAACCGGTGCGGCTGACCGAGATCGCCCCGGGTGCGGTCGAAACGGAATTCTCACTGGTCCGCTTCGACGGCGACCAACAACGCGCGGACGCCGTCTACACCGGCATCACCCCGCTGGTGGCCGACGACGTGGCCGAGGTGATCGGGTTCGTCGCCTCGCGGCCGTCACACGTCGATCTAGATCTGATCGTGATGAAGCCGCGCGACCAGGCGTCGGCCTCCCGGTTTAACCGCCGGGGGTAGCGGGGCCGGTGCTGGCGGGCGTTGTCGACGTGGTTGGGGTGCCCGACAGGGTCGGCGCGTTGGACGGCGTGACCGGGGCGGTGACCGGGATCTGCGTCGACGGCGGGCGCGCGGTGGGGGGCGGCAGCGCGGACATGGCCACCCAGGTGTCCCAGTCCACGGCCCAGTCCCAGATGTCGCCGTCGGAGTAGGACAGCTGGATCGTGCTGCCGGTCACCTCGACGGGGTCGCCGTACATCGCCGATTGGAAGTACTGCTCGGCGTCGCCGGTCGACAGGTTGATGCAGCCGTTGGTGACGTTGGTGTTGCCCTGCGCGCCGGCGCTCGCCGGGTTGGCGTGGATGAATTCGCCGTTGTTGGAAATCCGGACCGCCCAGCGTTCGTGCACGTGGCTGTAGCCGGCGGCCGGGTTGGACATGTAGAAGTCGGCGTACTTCTCGCTGACCACGTGGATGCCGTTGCGGGTGACGTTGCGCGCCTTGTCGGCCTCGCCGTAGCTGCACGGGAAGTCCATGACGACGCCCTCGTCGCGGATCACCTGGATGCGGTGCGAAGAGACCTCGGCCTTCACCACCTGCCGGCGACCGATCTGGATGTTCAGCGAGATGTCCTCGGCACCGTAGGCGCTGTCGCCGAACGGCAGGCCGTAGAGCTTGGCCTCGACGTTGACCGTGGTGCCCGCGGGGTAATACTCGCGAGTGCGCCAGTGCGCGCGGGCACCGGCAGCCTCGTCGGGCAGCCAGGCCCAGCTGCCCTCGACGGGCGGGTTGGTGGTGACGGTCAGCGCCTTTTCGACGGCGGCCTTGTCGCTGATCGGCCCATCGAACTGGATGATGATCGGCGCCGCGACCCCGACGGTCTGGCCGTCGGCGAGCTGGAATGCCCCACCGATCTTCTTGGTGGGCGAAACCGTGGTGAACTTGCCCGCCACCGGGATCGCCTTGCCGTCGTGCCCGACGGCCGAGCCGCTCCAGGTGTAGGTCTGGTCGTAGCCCAGCGGCTCGGTGGTCGTGTAGACGGTGCGGTCTTGGTTGAAGGCGCCCGCGACGGCCTTGCCCGACGAATTCGACAGCGTGACGTGCTGGAACCAGCCGTCGTTGACCTCGACGCTGACCGGAGCGATCGGCACCACGTTCTCGGTCGCGTTGACGGGCTGGTACTTCAGCTGGGGAGCCGGCTGCTCTTTCTTCTCGGCCTGTTTCGCGGTCGGGCCGCCGCATGCGGCCAGCACGTTGGGGGCGAGCACGCCCAGCCCAAGGGTCGCCAAAGCGGCACGCCGGTTGAACGGCCGCGGGGCGCGGGACGGGGTCACGAAAATCAAAGATACCGGGCAAAATCGGCCACCCCGGCCACGACAAATCGGGGCCGGGAGCGCGTCGGCAAATTTTGCCGCTACAGCCTGCAGCCGAGCAGAACGGGTTCGGGGACCAGTGTGATGCCAAACACAGCCCGGACGCCGTCGCGGATGCTCCGGGCCAGGGCTATCACGTCTTCGGAGCCAGCGCCGCCGCGGTTGGTCAGCGCCAGCGCGTGCTTGGTGGACAACCGGCAGGGCCGTTCGAGGCCGCCGGGGCCCGGCTTCGGGTAGCCCTTGCCGAAGCCCGCCCGCTCCACCAGCCAGCCGGCGGCCAGCTTGACGCCGTCGGGCGCCGGGTAGTGCGGGACCGGCCCGTCGACGGCCGCCGCCAGCCGCTCGTAAACGTCCGGGGCGACCACCGGGTTGGTGAAGAAGGAACCCACGCTCCAGGTGTCGTGATCGGCCGGGTCGAGCACCATGCCCTTGCGCGCCCGCAAGGCCAGCACCGCGTCGCGAACGGCTTGCGGGTCGGCGCGTTCGCCGGCGTCCACGCCCAGCTCGGCGGCCAGCTCGCCGTAGCGTAGCGGCGCGCTGCGCCCCGATGGGTCCAGCGCGAACTCGACTTCCAGTACGACGGAAGGGGTTTCACCGTCGCCGCGTTTGAACACACTGGTGCGGTAGCCGAAGCCCAGCTCGCCGCCCGGGACCCAGCGCACCTCGCCGCTGCCGCGATCCAGCACCCGGACCCGGGCGATGGTGTCGGAGACTTCGGCGCCGTAGGCCCCGACGTTCTGCACCGGGGTGGCCCCTGCCGATCCGGGAATGCCGGACAGGCATTCCAGCCCGCCGAGGCCGTGCTCGATGGCCGCGACCACGACGTCGTCCCACACCGCGCCCGCCTGGGCGCGCACCACGGCGCCCTCGACGGTGATGCCGGTATTGGCCAGCCGCACCGCGGTCAGGTCCGCGCACGTGTCGGAAATTACCAGGTTGGAGCCGCCGGCGAAGACCAGCACCGGGCCGCGTTGTCCGCCAGGCGTTTCGGTGTCCAGCCGCCGCAGGGTGGCGATCACCTGTTCGCTGGTCGTGCAGGTGATCAGGCGGCGCGCGGTCGGTCCGACCCGCAGCGTGGTCAGGGGCGCCAGTGGCGTGGCGTCGGCCACCGCCGCGCCGCCGAACTCCGAACCGGCACCGCTGGATTTCATGGCCCGTAACGGTAGCCTGACCTGCTATGCCGCGTTCATTCGACTTGTCGGCCGACTACGACGGCAGCGTTGAGGAGGTGCACCGCGCCTTCACCGACGCGGATTACTGGCGGGCCAGGCTGGCCGGGTCCGGTGTCGACCTCGCCACGCTGGAGTCGCTGCGGGTCGGCGTCGAGGACACCGTCGAGGTCGTCACGCTGCAGGTGATCCGCAGTCACAAGCTGCCCGGAATGGTCACCCAGCTGCACAACGGCGACCTGTGTATCCGGCGCGAGGAGACGTGGGGGCCGGTCACCGGCGGCGCCGCGACGGGGTCGGTCGTGGGTTCGATCGTGGATGCGCCGGTGAACCTCGCCGGCACCACCGTCCTGGAGGCCGTCGAAGAGACCGGCGGCGCCCGGTTGACGTTCCGCGCCACCGTGCAGGTGCGCGTCCCGATCATCGGCGGCAAGTTGGAGAACATCATCGGCACCAGGCTGGCCGAAGTGGTCGCCGCCGAGCAGCGCTTCACCACAGAGTGGATCTCCAATACGGCCTGAGGCTGATGTGTCGCCGGACCAGGCCGCGTAGTCGCCGGGCCTAAGCTGGCGCTCATGCGAATCGCCTTGGCGCAGATCCTCAGCGGCACCGATCCGGCAGCAAACCTGCAGCTGGTGGACGAATACAGCCGTCGGGCCGCCGACGCGGGCGCGAAGCTGGTGGTGTTCCCGGAGGCGACCATGTGCCGGTTCGGTGTGCCGCTGGGTCCGGTCGCCGAGCCTGCCGACGGCCCCTGGGCCGGCGGGGTGCGCCGCATCGCGGCCGACTCCGGCATCGCCGTCGTCGCCGGCATGTTCACCCCGGCCGGCGACGGGCGGGTGAACAACACGCTGATCGCGGCCGGCCTGGACCATCCCGCCCAGCCCGACGCCCACTACGACAAGATCCACCTCTACGACGCATTCGGCTTCACCGAGTCGCGCACGGTCGCGCCGGGACACGACCCGGTGGTGATCACCGTCGACGGCGTCCGGGTCGGGCTGACCATTTGCTACGACATTCGGTTTCCCGCGCTCTACACCGAGCTGGCCCGCCGCGGGGCCGAGGTGATCGCCGTCTGCGCATCCTGGGGCGCGGGCCCCGGCAAACTCGACCAGTGGACGCTGCTGGCCCGCGCCCGCGCGCTCGACTCGATGAGCTACGTCGCGGCGGCTGGTCAGGCGGATCCCGGCGACGCGCACGGGTCCGGGACGGGCGCACCGACCGGCGTCGGGGGCAGCCTGATCGTCTCCCCGTTGGGCGAAGTCGTCGCGTCGGCCGGCCCGCACCCGCAGCTGGTGGTGGCCGACATCGACGTCGACAGGGTCGCCGACGCGCGCAAGACCATCGCAGTCCTGAGCAACCGCTCGGACTTTGCTCAGGTTGATAGGGCAGAATCGGTCGGGTGACGAACCCACAAGGACCACCGAACCCGGACCCGTCGAAGTGGGCCCGTCCCGCCAACCAGGGACCCTTCGGCCAGCCGCCCACAGAGCGGCCGACCGAGCGGATAAGCACCGGCGGTCCGGGTCACGTACCCCCGCCGCCTCCCGCTCCCGGTCCCCCGCCGGGTCAGACCGAGCGATTCGGGACGCCCCAGCCGAACATGCAGCAGCCCGGCTACCCGCCTCCGCCGACCCCGCCCGCGAGTCCGACGGAGCGGCTGACGACGCCCCCCGGCGATGACGCGACACCCGGGAAGAAGAAGCGCCGCTTCGGCCGTGACCCAGTGTCCGTCCTGCTGATCTTCATCATCGTGTTCGCGCTGATCATTGCCGGCCTGATCGGGGCCGAGCTGTACGTGCGCCACGTCGCGGACTCCAAGGTCGCCGAGGCGGTGGCGTGCGAAGTCAAGGACCAGGCCACCGCGTCCTTCGGGGTGACACCCCTGATGCTGTGGCAGCAGGCGACCAAGCACTACACCAACATCTCGGTGCAGACCGCCGGCAACAACATCCGCGACGCCAAGGGCATGAAGCTCTCGATCAACATCAACGACGTCCGGCTCAAGGACACGGGCAACTCGAAGGGCACCCTCGGCTCGCTGGACGCCACGATCGACTGGACCAGTGACGGCATCAAGCAGTCGGTGCAGAACGCGATCCCGGTGCTGGGTCCGTTCGTCACCAACACGGTGACCACGCATCCCGCGGACGGCACCATCGAGTTGAAGGGCATGCTGGACAACATCACGGCCAAGCCGGTGGTGTCGGGCACCGGGTTGCAGTTGCAGATCGTCAGCTTCAACGCGCTCGGTTTCACCATGCCCAAGGAGTCCGTGCAGTCGACGCTGGACGACTTCACCTCGAACCTGACCAAGAACTACCCGCTGGGCATCCACGCCGACAGCGTGCAGGTCACCGATAAGGGTGTGACCAGCCACTTCTCCACGCGGAACGCCACCATCCCCGCCGGGAACAACAACGACCCCTGTTTCGCCAACCTCTGACGGCGGGCGTCTAGTCCGTTCACCCGAGGCCGTCGAGCACCGACCGGGTCCCCGACAGCCCCAGCCGGGTGGCGCCGGCATCCAGCATCGCGAGCGCGTCCGCGGCGGTGCGGATGCCGCCGCTGGCCTTCACCCCGAGGCGCCCACCGACGGCCTGGGCCATCAGCGCCACTGCGCGCACGGATGCCCCGCCCGCCGGGTGAAACCCCGTTGACGTCTTGACGAAGTCGGCGCCGGCGTCTTCGGCGGCGCGGCATACCTGCGTCAGCGTGGGTTCGCCCGCCAGCGTCAACAGCGCCGCCGACTCCACGATCACCTTGAGGACGGCGCCGCGGATCGCGCTGCGCACGGCGTGCACGTCGGAGCGCACCGCTTCGATGTCGCCGGCCAGCGCCGCCCCGACATCGATGACCATGTCGATCTCGACGGCACCGGACGCGACGGCCAGAGCCGCTTCGTGCGCTTTCACCGCCGAGAGGTGCTTGCCGGACGGAAAACCCGCCACGCCGGCCACCCGCACACCGCTGCCGGCCCGCACGGCGACGGGCACCATCGAAGGCGAGACGCACACCGCGTAGACGCCCAGCTCGGCCGCTTCGGCGACCAGGGCGGCCACGTCGGCCTCGGTTGCTTCGGGTTTGAGCAGAGTGTGGTCGACGAACGCCGCCAACTGAGCGCGGCTGGGTTGGGTTGCCATCAGAAGGATTCTTCCGGACCGCCGGGATTGCAGCCGGAGGCAACCATGTCGGCGTCGTCGACGACGGGTCGCCACGGCTCCAGGTTCCAGCTGACCTTGCCGGGCTGACCCAGTTCAGCGAACTGCCAGTGGCAGACGAACTGCGCGCGCATGCCGGCGGTGTCGGCGTTCGGGGACAAGGCGAGCACCTCGGCCCAGGCCTCGTCGGCCAGGGCCGTCGTTGCGGGAATTCTCGAGGCGGTCCGGCCGGCCGGCGACGGGAAGACCCGCAGGCTGCTTCGGCCCTGCCACTGCGCCCACTGCGTGTGGTCGATGTACGGCGGCGGCGGGACGGTGGGATCGGCGGCGGCGCCGCCCGGATCGGGCGCAGCAGCGGCGGGCGGCACCGGGCAGGACAGGGCGACGAGCGCCGCGACCGGCGCCGTCAGCAGGGCCTTCATTCCGCTAGCGCGACTTACCTTGAATCTCAAGCAGTTTGGGCCGCACATCGACCAGGTAAACACCGGCTGCACAGGCCGCGATCGCCATGCCGAGCACGCCGAACACGAAGCCCAAGATGGATGTCAGGGCGACCGCCCCTCCCAGGATCAACAACCACACCGGCTTGGTCAGCTTCTCGGCGGCGGTATAGGCGTCGGGTCGTTGCAGCGCGGCATGCACGAACGCGTAGATCGCCGTGACCAGGACGGCGATCTGCAAGACCAGCATGACGGTTCCCACGAGGTGGCTCACGCCTTAAGCGTAGGCGGGCGCCCGCCAAAACGTCGACTCCGAGTCACCTGGAGGCGACTCGGAGCCGGACGTCGTGGTGCGCCGTGCTTACTTCTGGGTGACCTTCTTGGCCGGAGCCTTCTTGGCGGGGGCCTTCTTGGCCGGAGCCTTCTTGGCCGGAGCCTTCTTGGCGACGGCCTTCTGGGCCTTCTTAGTGGTCGCCTCGGTCTTGCCGGGCAGCTCGATGCCGACCAGCTTGGCGGCGCGCTCGCCGACCGCGCGGGTCTGCGACGCAACGGTGCCGAGCGCTTCCTGCGTCAGCTCCACGGCCTGGTCGACATAGCCCTCGGCGCGCGCGGAGGCGTCCTCGAAGGCGCTCTGGTTACGCAGCCGCTGCAGGGCGGCCTCGCCGCGCTCCACCAGCTCGTTGTACCGGGTGGTCGCTGCCTCGAGGTAGCCCTCGGCGGCCTTGCGCAGCTCGTCAGTGGTGAACCTGTCGCGCAGCTCGGTGAACTGCTCGGGCAGGTCTTCCTGAAGCTTGGTGAGGCGAGCGCGGCGCTCCTCGACCCGAGTGCGGGTCTCAGCGCGGGTCTCTTCGGCGCGCTCCCGAAGGCCGGCGATCAGGTCGTTGACGGTGGCCAACGCCAGGTCGGCCGCGCCCAGGGCGGCGAGCAGCGGGGCCCGCAAGTCTTCGATGTTGGTGTTTTCCGCCATGTTCGTTCCTCTCATGGTGTTTGGTCTCGCTTCGGTTATTTCGGTGTTATCAGTTGTCTGGTCGATAAGTTAGGTGCAAAAGTCTCCTTTGCAACTGGGGCTGCCGGGGCCCGGGTGGTTAGCCCAGCAATTCAGCTGGAAAGTCCTCCCCCGTTGGGTAACCGCGACGGCCGGTCGTCTATACATCATCGACTCGCTTCCGCGAGGTGGAAAGCCCGCTTTGTAGCGCGAATCCCCTGGCACAGCTGGCTAGGGTGCCGCGCGAAACGGACTGATCAGTTGTCGGATTCTGTCGAACACTCCTCGTGGATCGATTCGTTCTGCTGGGCGAATGATGAGTAGATGTCGAGCAGGATTTGCTTTTGGCGCTCGGTGATCGCGGTGTCGGTGACGATCGCGTCCCGCACCTGACTTTTGTCACTGGGCTCGAGAATTCCGGCGCGCACATAGAGAACCTCGGCGGAAACCCGGAGGGCCTTCGCGATCTGGTTCAAGACATCGGCGGAGGGCTTACGCAATCCGCGCTCCACCTGGCTCAGATATGGATTGCTGACCCCGGACTTCTCGGCGAGCTGACGCACCGAGACCTGCGCGAGTTCACGCTGGCTGCGGATGAAACTGCCGATGTCAGAGGCCATGTCGGAGGCAGCGTTGGACACCTTGGCGGAGAGCTTCTCCTCGGGTGTCATGGCGTGCTCCTGGTCGAGTGGCTGATGTTGACGCACACAGACTACAACAAGTGCTTGCTATTGCAAGCACTTGTTAGCACTGCTAGAAATCCGCTAGATCAGCAACTGCGCGACGGCGTAGATCGCCAATCCCGCCAGGGAACCGACCACGGTTCCGTTGATCCGGATGAATTGCAGGTCACGGCCTACGTGCAATTCGATGCGCCGGCTGGCCTCCTCGGCGTCCCAGCGCTCGATCGTGTCGGTGATGATCGCCGTGATCTCCACCCCATACTGCGAGACCAGATGCTGGGCCGCCCGGACCAGCCAGTTGTCGACCTTGTCGCGCAGTTCGGCGTCGTCGCGCAGCGATTCCCCGATGCGCACCACCGTGTCGGCGATCCGGGTGCGCAGCGTGCTGGAGGGGTCGTCGACACCCTCGAGCACCAGCCGCTTCAGCGTCTTCCACGCCGTCGCCGCGGCGTTGGCGATCTCGTCGCGCGCCATCAGCTGCTCTTTGATCGCGTCGGCGCGCGCGATGGTGTCCGGATCGTGCTGCAGGTCGTCGGCGAAGTCGAACAGGAAGCGGGTGGCCGATCGACGCAATTCGTGGTCCGGGTTGCGACGCACCTTGTCGGTGAAATCCATCAGCTCGCGGTGGATGCGGTCGCCGACCAGATGGTCGACGAAGCGCGGCGACCAGGTCGGTGAGTCCCGCTCAACCACGCGCTGAATGACCTCACCGGCCTTCAATGACCACTGAAACGCCCGGTCGGCCAGCAACTGGATCAGCGCCTCCTGCCGGTGCTCGGCCAGCAAGGTGGCCAGCACCCGCCCGACCGGCGGGCCCCACTGGGGTTCGGCGATGCGGCGCACAATCATCCGGTCGATCACCTGCTGGACGTCCTCGTCGCGCAGCAACTCCACCAGCACCCGCAGCACCGTGGCCGCCTCGCTGGCCACCCGCTCGGCGTGTGTGGCTTCCGACAGCCACTTGCCGAGCCTGCCGGACACCTGGGCGTCGCGCAGCTTGGTTTCGACCACTTCCGGCGACAGGAAGTTCTCCCGTACGAACGTGCCCAGACCCTCGCCCAGCTGGTCTTTCTTGCGCTTGATGATCGCGGTGTGCGGGATGGGAATGCCCAGCGGGTGCCGGAAAAGCGCGGTCACGGCGAACCAGTCCGCCAGGGCGCCTACCATCCCGGCCTCGGCGGCGGCGCCGACGTATCCGACCCAGGTCCCCAGGCTGGCATGCGCCTGGGCCCACCGGCAGGCCAGGAACACGCCGGTGGCACCGATCAGGAAACTCAGTGCCACCATCTTCATCCGGCGCAGCGCCACCCGGCGCTGCGCGTCGGCGTCGGGATCGGCGCCGGCGAAGGTCTCGGCAAGGGACGCGCGACCCGGGCGCGGGGCGGTCAACGGCGTCGCCGAATCGGGCCTCGCCCGCGGCGGGCCCGACGTTTCGCCTCGCACCGAGGCTCTATGTGACACCACTCCATCATCTATCTTTCCCCGCAATCGGTGTACGACACTGTTCGCGACGTCTCGCCCACGCCCGGCCAGAGCAAGAAACGCACCCCCTCACGCCGTAAGATCAGGGGCGTCTAGGGAATGGGAATTAGGCGATAGTGGCAGAGCACATCACGGCTGTGAGCGTCAAAATGGATGGGCGCAAGCGGCGCTGGCATCAACACAAAGTGGAGCGTCGTAACGAACTGGTCGACGGCACGATTGACGCGATTCGCCGGTTGGGCGGGGCGCTGAGCATGGACGAGATCGCCGCCGAGATCGGGGTCTCCAAAACGGTGCTGTACCGCTATTTCGTCGACAAGAACGACCTCACGACGGCCGTGATGATGCGGTTCACCCAAACCACCCTGATTCCCAACATGGCTGCGGCCCTTACCTCTAACCTCGACGGCTTCGACCTGGCCCGCGAGATCATCCGCGTGTACGTCGAAACCGTCGCCAACGAGCCCGAGCCCTACCGATTCGTGATGGCCAACAGTTCGGCCAGCAAGAGCAAAGTCCTTGCCGACTCCGAGCGCATCATCGCCCGCATGCTCGCGGTGATGATGCGCCGCCGCATGCAGCACGCCGGGATGGACACCGGCGGCGTCGAACCGTGGGCGTACCTGATCGTCGGCGGCGTCCAGTTGGCCACCCACTCCTGGATGTCGAACCCGCGCATGAGTCGCGACGAGTTGATCGACTATTTGACGATGCTGAGCTGGAATGCGCTCAAGGGGATCGTCGAAGTCGGCGGCTCGCTGGAGAAGTTTCGCGAGGAGCCTCACCCGTCACCGATCGTGCCGCCCCGAGAGCTGGACAACGGGTCCACGCTCTAAACGGCCCGGCGCCCGGTGGGCGCTTTTGGGAATTTCACCCGTTCCGTGTGACGCTAGGACGCGCCGTGTGCGGGCGACTCGTACCGTCGCAGCGATTAGCATGCAGTGGGGGTATCGGGGGATATTGCGGGTTGTCGTGTGGCTTCCTCCCCTGTCCCGGCATATAGAAAGGCTCTTGTCGACATGTCTGTGCAGCTCACGCCGCATTTCGAAAATGTGCAAGCCCATTACGACTTGTCCGACGATTTCTTCCGGCTGTTCCTGGACCCCACTCAGACCTACAGTTGCGCCTATTTCGAGCGTGATGACATGTCGCTCGAGGAGGCGCAGATCGCGAAAATCGATTTGGCGCTGGGGAAGCTGAAGCTTGAGCCCGGGATGACGCTGCTGGACATCGGTTGCGGCTGGGGCGCCACGCTGCGGCGGGCCATCGAGAAATACGACGTCAACGTCGTGGGCCTGACGCTGTCGGAGAATCAGGCGGAGCACGTGCAGAAGTCCTTCGACCAGATGGACACCTCCCGCACCCGACGGGTGCTGCTGGAAGGCTGGGAGAAGTTCTACGAGCCGGTGGACCGCATCGTGTCGATCGGCGCGTTCGAGCACTTCGGCCGCCAACGCTACGGCCGCTTCTTCAAGATGGCCTACCAGGCGCTGCCGCCGGGCGGAGTGATGTTGCTGCACACCATCGTTCGTCCGTCGTTCAAGGTCGCCCGGGCCAAGGGCATGACGCTGACCCACGAGATCGTCCAGTTCTCGCAATTCATCCTGGCCGAGATTTTCCCCGGCGGCTGGCTGCCGACCCCGCAGACCGTCGGCGAGTATGGGGTGACGGCCGGCTTCGAGTTGACCCGCGTCCAGTCGCTGCAGTTGCACTACGCCAGAACCCTGGATCTGTGGGCCGAAGCCCTCGAGGCCAATCGCGAGCAGGCCCTCGCGATCCAGTCCCACGAGGTCTACGACCGCTACATGAAGTACCTGACCGGCTGCGCGAAGCTGTTCCGTGAGGGATACACCGACGTCAATCAATTCACGCTGGAGAAGTAACCGGCCCACAACGAGCAATCAGCCCCGAACGGATGACCGTTCGGGGCTGATTCGCCTGCTCTATTTGACCAACGTGAACTGCCCCACATTGCAGATGCCCTTGCGGAAGAAGTTCTCGCACCCGGTCAGATAGTGCATGTACCGGTCGTAGATTTCCTGGGACTGGATGGCGATCGCACGCTCCTTGTTGGCCTCGAGGTTGGCGGCCCACATGTTCAGTGTGCGAGCATAATGCGGCTGCAGTAATTGCACCTTTTCGACCGAGAATCCGCCTTCGGGCGCGAGCTTCAAGAGATCCTCCACCGATGGCAACTGTCCGCCCGGAAAAATCACGTCACCGATAAATTTCATGAATCGGATATCGCTCATCGTCAATTTGACGCCGTTTTCGTACATCTGTTTCTGGGTCTGGCCGAGAATTGTATGCAGCAACATCCTGCCGTCGCTGGGAAGTATG